>NZ_POTX01000239.1 GCF_003236305.1 Micromonospora endophytica
ATCTCGTCCCTATTTGCGCCATATGTCGCGACGAAAAGTGCAAGATCGGCGAGGTGTGTGCGGGTGGGTAGGAGGGGTGGCTAGGGGGTATTCGGGCCTTATGGCGAGCGCGATTCCGGACATCACGATGAATGACGGCAGCACGATCCCGCAACTGGGCTTCGGGGTCTTCCAGATCGACCCGGCGGAGACCGCCGAGGCGGTGCGCCAAGCACTGAGCGTCGGCTACCGGCACATCGACACCGCGCAGGGGTACGGCAACGAGGCCGAGGTCGGCCAGGGCGTACGCACGGCGGGGCTGGCCCGCGAGGACGTCTTCATCACCAGCAAGCTCGACAACAGCAAGCACCGCCCCGACGACGCACGGGCCGCGTTCCAGGCGTCGCTGGACGCGCTGCGCACCGACTATCTCGACCTGTTCCTCATCCACTGGCCGCTGCCGAACCGCTACGACGGCGACTTCGTCTCCACCTGGAAGGTGCTGGAGGAGTTCCAGGCCGACGGTCGGGCCCGCGCCATCGGGGTGTCCAACTTCCAGGTGCCGCATCTGGAGCGGCTGGCCGCCGAGTCGGATCTGGTGCCGGCGGTCAACCAGATCGAGGCGCACCCGTACTTCACCAACGACGAGGTGCGCGCGTACGGCTCGCGCAACGGGATCGTCACCGAGGCGTGGTCGCCGATCGCGCAGGGCGCGGTGCTCGACGACCCGACCATCACCGACATCGCCGAGCAGGTCGGCCGTACGCCGGCGCAGGTGGTGCTCCGCTGGCACATCCAGCGCGGTGACGTGGTCTTCCCGAAGTCGAACACCCCGCAGCGGATCGAGGAGAACTTCCAGCTCTTCGACTTCGAGTTGGACGAGGCGACGATGGAGCGGATCACCCTGCTGGACCAGGGTGAGGCCGGCCGCACCGGCCCCCACCCGGACACCTTCGGCTGAGCGGGCTTCCCGCTCCACGCAGCGAACGGTTGACCTCGAGTGCACTCGAAGACGCAGGCTGATGCCGCGTCCTCCGGCGCACGAGAGGAGTCCCATGCGGTACCGCACCATCGGCACCGACCCGCGTACCCGGCGCGAGGTCAGCGTGCTCAGTCTCGGCGCGATGCTCTTCGGCACGAAGACCGACGAGGCCACGTCGTACGCCATCCTGGACCGGTTCGTGGAGGCGGGCGGCACCTTCATCGACACCTCGAACAACTACGCCTTCTGGATGACCGGCGGCCAGGGTGGCGACAGCGAGGAACTGCTGGGCCGATGGCGGCGCAGCCGAGGGGTGGGCGACGAGATCGTCATCGCCACCAAGCTCGGCGCACGGCCACTGGCCCCCGGCACCAGCTACGTCGGCAACCGGGAAGGGCTGTCGGCGAAGGTGATCCGGGAGTCCGCCGAGCGCAGCCGGGAACGGCTCGGGGTGGCCCGGCTGGACCTGCTCTACGCCCACATCGAGGATCACCGGGTGCCGGTCCAGGAGACCGTGGCAGGCTTCGCCGAGCTGGTCGCCGAGGGCACGGTGGGGCTGCTGGGGGTCAGCAACCACCGGGCCTGGCGGGTGGAGCGGGCCCGCGCGGTGGCCGCCGCGGCCGGTCTGCCCGGGTACGAGGTGCTCCAGTACCACCGCAGTTACCTGCCCTGTCGGCTGGACGGGCCGACCGACCTCGACCCCGACGGCAACGTGGGCGCTGTCGGCGGTGACCTGATGAGCTATCTGCGGGCCGAGCCCGAGCTGACCCTGGTGTCGTACGCGACGCTGTTGCGGGGTGCGTACACCCACCCGGACAAGCCGCTCGGCCCGGAGTACGACCTGCCGAGCGCGCCGGTGCGGCTGGCCGCGCTGCGGGAGGTGGCGAAGCAGACCGGGGCGACAGTCAACCAGGTGGTGCTGGCCTGGCTGATCGGCGGGGAGGTGCCCACGATTCCGCTGGTGGGCGCCTCCTCCGTGGCCCAGCTGAACGAGAGCATCGGCGCCGTCGACCTGGCGTTGACGCCCGAGCAGCGGCACCGGCTCGACACCGCCTGGTGACCGGGGGCGGTCACCCGAGGCGCTGCCGGTGGGTTGGTGCGCCACCGGTGCCGCCGGCAGCCGCCGCTAGATCGGATCTAGCGGCGGCCGCCTGCCGTCTCGCGCCGGTTCAGGGAAGCGGGTTACCACCACCGCCGGCCGTCGTCGTTGAAGCAGGCGACGGCCACGCGTCGGATTTTGTCGTACGCATGCGGTGGGCTGGGGCGGCATGCGGTCCGATGCCTTTTCCGGCCCGGCTTCCCTGAACGGAAGGACATATCGAGATCATGAGTAGACGTACCAGCGGCCTCGCCATCGAGGCCGAGGGGCTGACCCGGTCGTTCGGCGAGACCCACGCGCTCGCCGGCCTCGACCTCACGGTGCCGGCCGGTGCCGTGTACGGCGTGCTCGGCCCGAACGGGGCCGGTAAGACCACTGCGGTGCGGATCCTGGCGACGCTGCTGCGGCCGGACGGCGGGCAGGCCCGGGTGTTCGGCCACGACGTGGTCACCGAGGCCGACGCGGTCCGCGCCCGGGTCAGCCTGACCGGCCAGTACGCCTCCGTCGACGAGGACCTGACCGGCGCGGAGAACCTGGTCCTGCTGGGCCGGTTGCTGGGGTTGCGCGGGCCGGCCGCCCGGCAGCGGGCGGAGCAGCTGCTTGCCGCCTTCGGGCTGACCGAGGCCGCCGGCCGGCAGGTCAAGAAATACTCCGGCGGCATGCGGCGGCGCATCGACATCGCGGCGAGCATCCTCAACACGCCCGACCTGTTGTTCCTCGACGAGCCGACGACCGGGCTCGACCCGCGCAGCCGCAACCAGGTGTGGGAGATCGTCCGGGCGGTCGTGGCACATGGCACCACAGTGCTGCTGACGACGCAGTACCTCGACGAGGCCGACAAGCTCGCCGGCCGGATCGCGGTGATCGACCACGGCCGGGTGATCGCGGAGGGCACCCCGGGCGAGTTGAAGTCGTCGGTCGGCTCCGGCACCGTCCACCTGCGACTGCGGGACGCGGCCCAGCGGCCGGAGGCGGAGCGACTGCTGCGTACGGTGCTGGACGTGCCGGTGCAGTTGGAGCCGGATCCGGTGGCGCTGACGGCCCGGGTCGGTGGGGACGGCAGCGACCTGGACGCCGGGGCGCAGGCTGCCCGAGCGCTCGGTGAGCTGACCAGCGCCGGCATCGTGGTGGACGACTTCTCGCTCGGCCAGCCGAGCCTGGACGAGGTCTTCCTGGCCCTGACCGATCACCCTGCCGTGCCCGCCGAGGACGCGCGGGACGAGGCGCTGGAGGCAGCCCGATGAGCAGCGACACCGCCACCTCGACCGGTCGCGCGCCGACGGTCTACGTCCCGTCGGCCGAGGCGTTGGGGACGATCCTCGCCCCCGGCGAGCGACCGCGCCGGCCCAGCCCGCTGGCGGCGTCGCTCGCCTTCAGCTGGCGGGCCCTGCTGAAGATCAAGCACGTGCCGGAGCAGCTGTTCGACGTGACGGCGTTCCCGATCATCATGGTGCTGATGTTCACGTACCTGTTCGGCGGCGCGCTCGCCGACAGCCCCCGTGAATACCTCCAGTTCTTCCTGCCGGGCATCATGGTGACGAGCGTCGTGATGATCACCATGTACACCGGCGTCGGCCTGAACACCGACATCGAGAAGGGTGTCTTCGACAGGTTCCGGACGCTGCCGGTGTGGCGGCCCGCCGCCCTGGTCGGCATGATCGTCGGGGATGTGCTGCGCTACGTGCTGGCGGCGACGGTGATCCTCACCGTCGGGCTGGTGCTCGGCTTCCGCCCCGACGGCGGCCTGCTCGGCGTGCTCGCCGGGATCGGCCTACTGGTGGTCTTCTCGTTCGCGTTCTCCTGGGTGTGGACGTTCTTCGGGCTCATCCTGCGCAGCGAGAAGTCGGTGATGGGGGTCAGCATGATGGTGCTGTTCCCGCTGACCTTCCTCAGCAACGTCTTCGTCGACCCGTCCACCATGCCGGGTTGGCTTCAGGCGTTCGTGCAGGCCAACCCGATCACGCACCTGGTGTCCTCGGTGCGGGCCGCGATGGCCGGCACCACCGACAGCACCGCCCTGATCTGGACGTTCCTCTGGAGCGCCATGTTCATCGTGGTCTTCGGCACCCTCACCATGTATCGCTACAACCGCCGCTGACGTCGATCCCGCCGGTCACAGGTGCCAGGGCACCGTGGCCGGCGGGAGGTAACGGCAGGAGGCACCGGTGGAGACGGCGTCGCGCAGGTGGGCGGCGAGCGGTGGGTGCCGCTTGTCGAGTCGGCGCAGGGTGTCCCGGATCCGGGCGGTGACCGTCTTGCGGGCCCGTTCCGCCTCGTCGCCGAGCCGGCGGGTCCGCCCCGCCAGCCCCGCGGCGGCGCGCAGCTGGTCGATGAGCGCCTGCCGTTCGGCGTCGAGCGCCGCCACCTTCGCCCGGTCGCCGCGACCCGCCGCCCGGTCGATCTCGTCGTCCAGCCGCGTCAGGTGACGCCGGTAGCGGCTCTTTGCCTCGTCGTCGAGGACCTGGTCACCACCGAGGCGCCGGGCGGCGACGAGGTGCGGCCCCGCGGCCGGGTCGAGCAGCTCGACGACGGGCACGTCGACTCCCGGGCGGCCGAGCAGCAGCCGCAGGTCGTGCAGCCCTTTGGCGTCCGGCAGGTGCACGGTGCGCCCCTCGTACGTCAGCCGCCAGACCGCGCCGTCGCGACGAAACTCGTACGCCATCGGGGGCGGGACCGGCGGTGCCGGCGCGGGGCGGTCGAGTCGGGCCAGCACCTGCCGCATGTCCAGCTCCCGCGCCTCGCGCTCGACCTCGGCACGCAACCGCTCGGCGCTGGCCGCGTCACCCGGGCCGTCGCGACCGACGAGCGCCTCGACGAGCGCGACCCGGGCCAGCAGCGACCAGGGCCGGGAACCCATCCGCTCGGCGTTGTCGCCGGCGGCGGTGAAACCGGCGACGGCGTCGTCCCAGCGTCGCTCGGCGGCGTCGATCACCGCCAGCCAGTGGTCGACCGGCCCGCCGATGTCGCAGCCGAAGAGGGCGACCAGCCACCGCCCCCGGTGCGCGACCAGCGCCTGCCGGGCCTCGGCAGCGCGGCCCGGGTCACCGAGGGTCGCCTGGGCGCGCAGCCGCAGCCACAGCGGCGAGACCGACCCTGGGTAGGTAGTGCCGGCCGCCGCCATCTGCGCGGTGAGTCGGGCGGCGGTGTGCAGGTCGCCGCGTTCCGCAGCGGTGATCGCGCGCAGCAGCTCCAGCTGCGGATGTTCGGCCGTGGTGAGCCCGTCGAGCAGCGCCTGAGCCTCCGCCAACCGGCCCCGCAGCAGCAGAAACGACCAACGCAGGTGATGCCAGAAGAAGCTGTGGTGCTCCATGGTGGGGTCGGTCAGCTCGGCGAAACAGTTCTCCGCGCCGGCGAAATCGCCCCGGAAGGCGTCGATGATGGCGTTGTCGATGGCGGCGCCCAGCCGATGCCGGGACCGTTCGGTCTGCCGGCCGGCGGTCACGAAAGCGACGAGCTCGTCCAGGTAGCCCGGGTCGCCGAGCTCCAGCAACGCCACCCAGCGCAGCGAGGTGGACCACAGCTCGGTCTCCTGGTCGCCGGCCCGGCGGGCCAGGTCGCGGATCTCGACGGTGAGGGCGGCCCGGTCGGCCGCCGTGCCCAGCCCCCAGTTCGCGTCGTGCCGGGCCCAGAGACTGAAACTCAACGCCTCGTCGTCCCGACCACGGCGGGCGACGGCCTCGGTGGCGCTGATCAGCCCGGCTTCGATCGTGTCGATTCCCACCTCGCCGCCGGGCTCGCCGATCAACCGCCGGTGCGCCTCCCGCAGCAGCGCCGCACTGTCGATGGCGACGCGCACGTTGATCTGGCACTGCCGGTGGACGGTGAGCGCGAAGCGGGCCAGCAGCGCCGGCTCGTCGACCGCCAGGGTCGCAGCGGTGGTCTCGGCGAGCAGTTTCGCTGCCTCCGCGCGGTCTCCGGTGTGCAGCATCCGATCGGTCAGCTCCATCATGATCCGCACCCGCTGCACGTCGTCCCGGACGACCGCCAGCGCCCGCCGAAGGTGCAGGATCGACTCCTCCAACCCCAGCCGGCAGCTGGCCTCCCGGGCGGCGGCCACCAGCAGCTCGGCGG
Source organism: Micromonospora endophytica (assembly GCF_003236305.1). Taxonomy (GTDB): domain Bacteria; phylum Actinomycetota; class Actinomycetes; order Mycobacteriales; family Micromonosporaceae; genus Micromonospora; species Micromonospora endophytica. The sequence goes on from NZ_POTX01000239.1 coordinate 6,132, forward strand.
CGCGATCGGGATCGAGCCGGTCACCGGCCAGCCAGGCGTGCCGGGCCAGGTCGGCGGGGACCAGCCAGGCGGCGAGCCCGGCGTGCTGGTCGACGGCGCGGACGACGGCCCGGTGGCGGTCCCGGCGGTCGTCGTCGGTGAGCCCGTCGTAGAGCGTCTCGCGGACCAGATCGTGGACGAAGGCGTACCGGTTGTCGCCGAGGGCGAGCAGCAGCCGCGCGGTGACCGCCACGTCGAGCAGTTCACCGACCCGCGCCGACGGCAGCTCCGCACCGGCCGCGAGCAGTTCGCCGTGGAACTCGCGGCCCAGCACGGCGGCCGTGGTGAGCGCGTCGACCACCATGGCGGGCAACAGGTCGAGCCGCTGCCGCACCACCTCCCGTACGCCGGGGGCGATGCTCGTCAGCACGCCGTCGGTGTGCCAGAGCCGGGCAGCCTGCTCGACGAAGAACGGGTTGCCACCGGTGCGCCGGTGGACGTCGGCCACGCACTCGGCGCCGGGCTCCCGGCCGGCGGTGCGGGCCATCAACGCGCCGACCTCGTCACGACCCAGGCCGGTGAGGGTGATCGTGGTGGCCTTGGCGACCAGCGCCATCAGCTGTGCGCGCAGCGGATGATCGCCCGACTCGACCTCGGCGTCACGGTAGGTGCCGACAAAGAGCAGCCGCTCGAACCAGGTGTGCTGGGCGGCGAAGCGCAACAGCCGCATCGAGGCGACGTCGGCCCAGTGCAGGTCGTCCAGGACCACCACCACCGGCCGACGCTGGGAGACCGACACCAGTGCGGTGGTGACCGCGTCGTAGAGCACGAACGCCTCACGCTCGGCCGCGTCCCCCTCGCCCGGCCCGCTCCCGTCCGCGCCAAGCGGATGGGATCCGATCGGCTCGCTCCCGTCCGCGGCGAGCGGATGGGTGTCGCTCGGCTCGCCGAGCAGCAGGGTCAGCGCCGGTTCGGCGGACTCGCGGGCCACCGCCCAGTCGTCGGGCGACCGACGCAGCCCCCGCAACACCTGCAACCAGGGCCAGTAGCCGGGGGCGTTCGCCGAGTCCCAACAGGCCGCGCCGAGCACCAGCGCACCCTGCTGGCGGGCCTCGTCGGTGGCGGCGGTGACAAGAGTCGTCTTGCCGATGCCGGGCTCGCCGGTGACCAGCACCAGCCCACCGTGGCTGGCCGTGGCCCGGTCGACCTCCGCGCGGAGCAGGCCGGCGGGATGCGCTCGCCCGATCATGGCTTCGCCGGCCCGCGCCCTCATGGGCACCGACGGTAGCCGACACCCCCGACATCGCGGGCCGTCCTGACGGGTACGAACGGCGCCTCGATCCGCGACCGGTTGTCCCGTCAGCGCCGGTGCACCGCCCGTTGCGCCAGGTGGGCGAGGATCGCCTGGTTGGCCTCCCAGCCGTCGGGGAACTTCACCGGCACGTCCAGCTGCGGCGCCTCGGTCGACGGATGCGCGTCCAGCAGCTCGCCGATGCCGGCGCGGGCCACCACGACGCAGGCCTGCCGGTGCCGGGAAGCGAGCACGCAGAGCCGCCCCGACTCCAGGTGGAACGCGGTCGCGTCGCGCCGCCCGGAGAGCGGATGCAGCACGATCGTCACGTCGTACTCCCGGCCCTGGAGCCGGTTGGCGGTGTCGACGGTGACGTCCGCACCGGCCGGGCCCAGGTGGGCCCGGATGGCCGCGACCTGGTCGCGGTGGGCGGCACCGACGGCGATCCGGTCCGCGCCGACGGGCGCGCCGTCGGGCGCCTGCTCGCAGTGCGCGACCGCGCCGCGCGCCAGCACCCGCAGCGCGAGCGCGGCGCACGCGGCGGCGGCCTCGGCGTCGGTACGCAGGGTGTGCCGCGCCGGTAGCTCGTAGAGCGCCCAGCCGGTCTCGGTGGCCAGCTCCACCGCCTGGTCGACGGCGTCACCCGGACCCGCGGCGGTGAGCCGCAACGCCCGTTCGGTGGCGACGGTGCCGGCCCGGAACTCGGTGAACGGGTAGAACGCGCGTGACACCACCGGGGCCGCCGAGGCGGGCAGCCGCCAGGAGACCGGCAGCCGGTGCACCGGCAGCTGCGGGTTGTGCCGCAGCAGCACGGCCACCGCCGACTGCATCGGATCCCAGCTCAGCCCGGCCCACCGGCCGACCTCCACGGTGGAGAACGGGTCGAGCTGGCCCGGATCCCCCACGAAGAGGGCCCGTTCGAATCTGCCGGCCACGCGCAGCAGGGCGTCCGAACGCATCTGGTACGCCTCGTCCGCGATCGCCCACGGCCAGCAGCCCTCGGTCACCGTGGCCCATTTGGCGGCCGTACCGACGACGACGGCGGAGGCGGCGAGGTCGGTGACCTTCGCGGCGACCCGGACCTGCCCGTGCGCCTTGACCCGGGCCGACGGCCGGTAGTCGCTCGCGGAGAGCCGACCGACCCGCAGCTCGGGTGCTTTCCGGGCGAGCCTGTCGATCAGGTCGTCCACCTGCTCGTTGGTCTGCGCGATGATCATCAGCGGCTCGCCGGCGCCGGCCAGCTCCACGGCGGCCCGCACCACGAGCGTCGACTTGCCCGCCCCCGGCGGCGAGTCCACCACCACGCCCCGGTGGTCACCGGAGCGCAGATCGGCGAGCACCGCCGTGATCACCCGCTCCGCCTCAACCCCCGGCGGCACGCTCAGCCCCGTCCGCATCCTCGCCCACCTCCCCGC
>NZ_POTX01000023.1 GCF_003236305.1 Micromonospora endophytica
CCGCCTCACCGGCGCATCCGCCCCTCCACCCCCGAGGAGATCCATCGTGCACACCCTCTCCCGCAGCCTCCGGCGGGCAGCCGCCGGCCTCGCCGCGGCGCTCGTCACCAGCGCGCTGCTGCTACCCGTCCAGTCCGCGCCGGCCGCCGCCGCCATCGGCGGGCTCACCTGGCAGGACGAGTTCAACTCCCCGGCCGGCACCCCGGTCGACCAGTCCAAGTGGCGCTTCGACATCGGCGGCCACGGCTGGGGCAACAACGAACGGCAGTACTACACCAACAGCACGAGCAACGCGGTGCACGACGGCCAGGGCAACCTGGTGATCACCGCCCGCCGGGAGAATCCGGCCAACTACCAGTGCCATTACGGCCGGTGCGAGTACACCTCGGCCCGGCTGCTGACCGCCGCCACCTTCAACCAGGCGTACGGCCGGTTCGAGGCGCGCATCAAGATCCCCCGGGGCCAGGGCATCTGGCCGGCGTTCTGGATGCTCGGCAGCGACTTCGGCAGCGTCGGCTGGCCGGGCTCCGGCGAGATCGACATCATGGAGAACGTCGGCCGGGAGCCGAACACCGTGCACGGCACCATCCACGGCCCGGGTTACTCCGGTGGCGGTGGGATCACCGGCAGCCGCACCATCGGGCAGCCGCTCGCCGACGCCTTCCACACCTACCGGGTGGACTGGGAGCCGAACGTCATCCGCTGGTACCTCGACGGCCAGGAGTTCTTCCGGGTCGATCCGGCCCGGCTGGGCGGCAACCGCTGGGTCTTCGACCACCCCTTCTTCATGATCCTCAACGTCGCGGTCGGGGGTAACTGGCCCGGCTACCCGGACGGCTCGACCCAGTTCCCGCAGCAGATGCTCGTCGACTACGTCCGCGTCTACGGCTACGTGCCGGACGGCAACACCGGCACCACCCGGATCCGGGGCCAGCAGAGCGGCAGGTGCATCGACATCCCCAACTCCAACCCGGTCGACGGCGCGCCGCTGCGGATCTGGGACTGCAACACCACCGCCGCCCAGGCGTGGACCTTCGCCGCCGACGGCACCGTCCGGGCCATGGGCAAGTGCATGGACCCGGCCTGGGCCGGCACCGCCAACGGCACCGAGGTCAACCTGGTCACCTGCAACGGCAACCCGGCCCAGCGCTTCACCCTCAACGCCGCCGGAGACCTGGTCAACCTCAGCGCGAACCGCTGTGTCGACGTACGGGAGAACAACCCGAACAACGGCGGGCGGCTGCAGCTCTGGGACTGCGCCGGCACCCCCAACCAGAAGTGGTCCCGCGCCTGAGGTCAGCCGGCATCGGCACGCGAAGGGCTCACCGTCGATCGGCGGTGAGCCCTTGCGGCGTCCGGTCCGTAAGAGTCGGTGACGGGCCCGATGGGTAGTAGCCCCCAGGGTCACACGGTGCGGGAGGCGACATGGAGAAGGCTCCGCCGATTATCGACCTGGACTTCGTGCCGATGCAGGGGCAGGTGTACGACGTGCCACCGCCGCGGCCGACCGGCCGGCGACGCTGGCGGTGGTGGCTGCTCGGGGCGCTGGTGCTGCTGGTGGTGGTGCTGGTGGCCAACTGGACCTGGGTGACCGTACGCGGTGACGCCCGGAGCGGCCACGTCGTCACCGGCGCCACCGAGCTGCGCGAGGCCACCTTCGTGCTGCTCGACGGCGCCGACGTGATCCGGCTGCGCACCGCCGACCTGGGTCAGGAGACGTACCGGGTCTCCACACCTGAGGACGCCGCCCTCCGTCCGGTGGTCTCGGTCACCGACGGCACCCTGCTGACCAGCCTGCGCGACACCGGCCAGGACGGACCGGCCCTTGTCGACGTGGTGCTGCACGAGTCGGTGCGCTGGCACGTCCGCCTCGCCGGTGGGGCCAAGGAACAGCACCTCGACCTGCGTACGGCTCAGCTCGCCGAGGTCGAGCTGAGCGGTGGCGCGACCCGGATCGAGCTGGCCCTCCCGCCGGCCACGGACACCCTGCGTACCGTCCTCAGTGGCGGGGCGAGCCAGGTGATCGTACGGCTGGCCGGCGACGCGCCGGTGCAGGTGCGGGCGGGCGGCGGGGCCGGCTCGGTCACCATCGACGGCACCACCCACTCCGGCGTGGCCGGCGGCAGCACCTTCACCGCACCACAGTGGCCGTCGGCCACCGACCGCTACGACATCGACTCCCCCGGCGGGGTGGCCAGCCTCACTGTCGAACGCGCCGCCGGCTGACCACCGGCACCGGCGCGGTGCCGGCGCAGAAGAGCCGGTGTACCGAGATCGTGCCGGGTGCCGGCCACGGTCTGTCGTTGGAGCGGCCGGAGCTGGTCAATCAGCGCATCCTCGACTTCGCGGCGTCCTGCTCGCCGGACGGATCCACCACCCACTGACCCGGGCAGCCGGGCCGGGCCTGCGGATACGGTACGTCCGGCAGGGCCCGGGGCGGTGGTGGGAGGCGAGGCAACGGATGCGGCTGCACGTCGGATGTGCGATGTGGACACACAGGTCCTGGCAGGGCCGGCTGCTGCCCCATCCCCTGCCCGCGCAGGAGCGGCTGCGGCACTACGCCGGCTGGTGTGACGCGGTCGAGGGCAACACCACCTTCTACGCGACGCCGAGCCGGGACACGTCGGCCTCGTGGGCGGCGCAGACCGATCCCGATTTCCGGTTCGTGGTCAAGCTGCCGAAGGTGGTCACGCACGAACGTCGGCTCACCGAGGTCAACGTGCCGATGCGGGCCTTCCTGGACGCGGTCGAGCCACTCGGTCCCCGGGTCCACGCGCTCTGGGTGCAGCTGCCCGGCTCCTTCGGCCCGGCCGACGTGCCCACGCTCGGCCGTTTCCTGCGCCGGCTCTCCGGCACCCACCGCTGCGCCGTGGAGGTTCGCCATCCGGCGTTCTTCACCGATCCCGGATCCGCGCGGGAGTTGGAGACGACGCTCGCGGCCGTGGACGCCGAGTGGATCCCCTTCGACACCACGGCGTTCTTCACCGATCCACCCACCAGCGACGCCGAGCGGGACGCCTGGACGAAAAAGCCGCGGCTGCCGCTGCGTACGGTCGCGCTCACCGACCGGCCGATCGTCCGCTATCTCGGTCGGGACGATCCGGAGCGGACCATCGCGGGCTGGCAGCGCTGGCTCGACATCACCGTGGACTGGTTGCGCGAGGGCCGGTCACCCACCGTCTTCATCCACACCCCGGACAACGCCGACGCGCCCACGCTGGCCCGCCGTTTCCATGACGAGGTGCGCGCCCGCGTGCCGGGCCTGGCGCCGCTGCCGGAGCCGATCCCGGTGGCACCCACCACTCTCTTCTGAGGACACACCACCACTGTCCGGTCCGCTATGCTCTCGAATATTGTATCGATCGACACAGAAAAGAGGGTCGGCATGACCGGACTCGCGGGCAAGATCGCGCTGGTGACCGGCGGCAGCCGGGGCATCGGCGCGGCGATCGCCACCCGACTCGCCCAGGACGGCGCAGCCGTGGCGATCACCTACCAGGCCGCGGCCGAGCAGGCGAAGCAGGTGGTCGCGGCGGTGGAGGCCGCCGGGCGGCAGGGCCTCGCCATCGCCGCCGACAGCGCCGACGCCGCGTCGGTCACCGGCGCGGTCGCGCGTACGGTGGCCGAGCTGGGACGGCTGGACATCCTGGTCAACAACGCCGGCATCTTCCCGTACGGGCCGGTCGAGAAGGTCAGTCTCGCGGAACTGGACCACACCCTCGCCGTGCACGTACGCGGGGTCTTCCTCGCCACTCAGGCAGCCGTCCGCCACATGGGCCCGGGAGGACGGGTGATCAACATCGGCAGCTGCTTCGCCGAGCGGGTGCCGTACGCCGGGGTCAGCCTCTACGCGATGACCAAGAGCGCGCTGCTCGGCCTGACCCGGGGCCTGGCCCGCGACCTCGGACCCCGGGGCATCACCGCGACGGTGGTCCATCCCGGCTCCACCGACACCGACATGAACCCGGCCGACGGCGACGGCGCCGACCACGAACGCTCCTTCATCGCCCTCGGCCGGTACGCGGCGGCGGCGGAGATCGCGGCGACAGTCAGCCACCTGGCCGGCGAGGGCGGCCGGTACATCACCGGCACCGCCATCGCCGTCGACGGCGGCTTCGCCGCCTGAGGGGAGCGCTCGATGGCCTGGTTCGCTCTGGTCGTGGCCGGACTGCTCGAGGTGGTCTGGGCCAGCGCACTCAAACACACCGACGGCTTCACCCGGCTCTGGCCCTCGGTCCTGGCGATCGCCACCGCGACGCTGAGCTTCGTCCTGCTCGCCTGGGCGATGAAGAGTCTCCCGGTCGGCACCTCGTACGCCATCTGGGTCGGCATCGGCGCGGTCGGCGTCGTCCTCGCCGGGGTCGTCACCATGCAGGAGGGGATCAGCGCCGCACGCCTGTTCTTCCTCGCGCTCATCGTCTCGGGGATCATCGGTCTGCGGCTGGTGGAAGACTAGGCCGCGCACCTGCCCACGAGTCGCGAGGAGAGAGCACCGGGATGGCACAGCGAGGACGCCCCCGCAGCTTCGACCGGGACGTCGCGTTGCGCCGGGCCATGGAGGTCTTCTGGCGCCACGGCTACCAGGGCGCCTCGATGACCGCGCTCACCGCGGCCATGGGCATCAACTCGCCGAGCCTCTACGCCGCCTTCGGCAGCAAGGAGGCGCTGTTCCGGGCGGCCGTCGCGCTCTACAACACCACCGAGGGGCAGGGGCCGCAGGCGGCACTGAACGGCGACGGCACCACCCGGGAGTCGGTCGAGGCCATGCTGCGCCACCACGCGCGCAGCTACCCCGATCCGGCGAACCCGACCGGCTGCCTGGTGGTCCTCGCCGGGAACGGCAACCTGCCCGAGTCGGACGCGGTGGGGCATTTCCTCGCCGAGTGTCGGGAACGGGACATCGTCGAGGTGCGGCGCCGCATCGTCCGGGGCCGGGACGAGGGTGACCTGCCTCGGACCGTGGCGCCGGACGCGCTCGCCCGGTTCGTGGTGGCGGTCGCGCAGGGCATGGCGGTCCAGGCCCGCGACGGTGCCAGCACCGACCAGCTCGACGGCATCGTCGACTGCGCCATGGCCGCTTGGGACGGGCTGGTGCACGGCCCTCGTACCGCCTCGGAGCCGGCACCGTCCTGACCGCCGCCGACGGCGTCTTCGCGCCGCTCCACCCTGGACCGCCGGGGACAACGGATCACGTACGCTTCAATTACCCTCAGCAAGGTGATGGTCGACTATGGCCGTGAGCCGTGGCCGGTCCGCATCCGTGGCTCGCACGGGGTGGTCGGCGCCGGCATGGCCGTGGACGAGCGTCACGTGCTCACCTGCGCGCACGTCATCCGCGAGACGGGCGCGACCGACCCTTGCGACACCGCCCCCGGCTGGCCGGTCGACGTCGACCTCGTCGGCCAGCCAGGCAGCCCGAAGGTCTCGGCCCGGGTGGTGCCCGGCTGCTGGGCACCACCCACCGACGATGGTCGCGGCGATGTCGCGCTGCTGGAGTTGGCGGCACCGTTGTCCCGCGGTCCGTTCGCGCCGCTGCGCCGGGTGCGTCCCTGGGGTCGCTGGGTCGTGGTGTGTGGCTTCCCGGAGACCGTGGAGCACGGCCTGCACGTCAGGGCGCGGCTCGCCGGGCCGGCCGGTGCCGGCCGGGAGTGGGTCCAGATGGACTCCTCGACCACCGGCCCCCAGATCATCCAGGGCTTCAGCGGCGCGGCGGTGGTCGACGCGACCACCGGCCACGTCGTCGGCATGGTGGTCAGCGCGTACGACAACAGCGACGGCGAGCAGGTCGCCGTCGCCGGTCACGCCCCGGCCAGCGGCCTGTCCTGGATGATCCCGGTCGAGACGATCCTGCGCTACCTGCCTCGGATCCGCGTCTGGGTGTCCGGGGTGCCATCGGTCGACCGCGACTTCCTGCGGCCCGACCACGGTCCGGTGGACCGGTCCATCGCCGGTCAGCTCGCCGATTTCTTCCACGGCCGGATACCCGCGAACGTGTTGATCCTGGTGATCGGTGATCCGGGTTCCGGCATCGCCGCCGCGGTGCGTCAGGCCGCCGTCTCGTCCAGCCGCGAGTTCCGCCCGACCGCCGGCCCGACCAGCGCTCCGGCGGATCAGGCCGCCCTGCTGCCGGTGGGCAGCATCGACCTGGCCGTGGACGTGGCCGGCAAGAGCACCCGCGAGGTGTCCCAGCGCATCGCCGACTGGGCCGGCGAGGCCGACCGGACCGGCAGCGGCCAGAGCCTTGAGACGCCACCCCAAGCGTTGATCATCAACAACATCGACCAGGCGGACGATCCGGAGAAGCTCCTCTCCACTGTGGTGCTTCCCATGGTGGACCAGGCCGCCGCGCGGGATCTGCGGCTGCTGCTGACCTTCAGCAGCGAGTCGGTCGCACACCGCCTCACCCTGCTGGCACGGCGGGTCGCCGGCCTCGCCGCCGCCGAGGAGGCCGCCCAGCGCGCCCACCGGGAACTCGCCGCACTTGTCGCCGAGGTGCCCCGGGTGCCGTCCCGGGCAACCCGGTTGCGGGTGCTGCTCACCACGTTGCGGGCCGCCGCCACAGCCGACACATCGGCCACCCTGCCCGCCGGGTTGGCCTCCGCCGAACGGGCGACCGACCGGGCGTTACGCAAGGCCGAGGCGGTCCGCCAACAGCTCGACGCGATCCGGGAGCGCTGGTCCGAGCTGCGTGGCCGACTCGACGGCTTCCTCGCCCTGGCGGTTCGCCACGGCCTGACGGAGGACCCCCTGCTGAGCCCGCTCTACCGGCGGGCGCACGAGCTGCTGCTCGGCGGTGAGTGTGACCTGGGTGTCGCCGACGCGGCGGTACGGCGATACAGCGACGCGCTGGTGGCTCGGATCACCGGCGAGCCGGAAAGGATCGTGCGTTGACCGCCTGCACCCGGACAGCCGGCTGCACCGGTACGGTCATCGCGACCGGTCACTGCGACCGCTGCGGGCTGGCCCAGGCTCCGCCGACCGCGCGCGTCGGGCGGACGGCACGGCCGGTGGCAACCCGATCGTCCCAGCAGGACAGCTGGCTGGTGGCCAGTCTCGTCTCCCTGCCGGTGCTCACCTTCTCCGCCGGCCAGGCCACGACCCAGCCGCTGGACGTGCCGGAGCAGGAGCGCTTCTGCGCCAAGGGGCACCCGGTCGGCCGGAGCCGGGCCGGTCGACCCGGCCTGGTCAAGGGCTTCTGCCCGCGCTGCCGCACCCCGTTCCGTTTCCTGCCCGGCCTGGATCCCGGCACTGTCGTCGCCGACCGTTACGAGGTGGTCCGCTGTCTGGCCCGGGGCGGCCAGGGCTGGATCTACCTGGCCAAGGACGCCCATCAGGATCACATCGAGGTCGCGCTGAAGGGCGTGCTGCACGCCAACGACGAGAAGGCACTGGCCGCGGCGGTGCAGGAACGACGGTTCCTCAACTCGCTGGACCATCCGAACATCGTCCGCAGCATCGACTTCGCCACCCACGACGACCCGGTCACCGGCCCGACCGGCTACATCGTCATGGACTACCTCGACGGCATGTCGCTGCGCAGCCTGCTGAACGCCGCCAAGGACCCCCGGCAGTCGGACGTCGCACTGCCGCTGGACCACATCCTCGCCTACGGCCACGAGATCCTGGCGGCGCTGGACTACCTGCACCGGCGCGGACTCCTCTACACGGACATGAAGCCGGACAACGTGATGCGTACCGCCGACCGGATCAAGGTGATCGACCTGGGTGGGGTCCGCCGCGCCGACGGCGGCCACGCCGGGCTCGTCGGCTCCACCGGCTTCATGGTCACCCGGGAGGAGCTCCAGGAACGGGGAGCGACCCCGCGCTCCGACCTGTTCGCGTTCGGCAGGACGTTGGCGGAGCTGTTCCGGCACCGTACACCCGGCCCTGACACTCCCGGCGCCGCCGACGACGCGCTGGGGGTCGAGTCGTTCCGGCGGCTCGTCGCGCGGGCCACCCATCCCGACTGGAACCGGCGGTTCGCCACCGCCCACGAGATGTCCGAGCAGTTGCTCGGGGTGTTGCGGGAAATCCTGGCGGGTGCTCCGGACCAGCGCCAGGCCGAGCCGGTCTCGCTCTTCCAGCCCGCCGCCCGGCTGCTCGACGCGGGTCTCGGGGTGGTGCTGCCGCTGGACACCTGGACCGTCGAGCAGGACGGCGTGGTGCTGGACCACGGGTGCCCGACCGCCCGGGTGGTGGCGCTCGGCCTGCCGGTGCCGCGCCCCGACCCGGACGACCCGGCCGCCGACGAGCTGCGCGCCATCGAGGCACCGGACGCCCAGAGCCTGCTCAACAAGCTGGCCACCGTGCCGCAGCAGTCGGTGGAGGTGGAACTCGGTCGTTGCCGGGCCCACCTCGCGCTCGACGACGTCCACTCGGCCGCCGCCGCCCTGGCCGCCGCCGGCACCCTGCTCGGCACCCGGGCGGAAGCGGACTGGCGGCTCGCCTGGCACCGGGCGCTGCTCATGCTTGTCGGTGACCGGATCGGGGACGCCGCCAAGGAGTTCGACACGGTCTACGCCGACATCCCGGGCGAGATCGCCCCCAAGCTCGCCCTCGCCTACTGCGCCGAGCGGCTCGGCGACGATGCCTCGGCGGCCCGCTACTACGCCGCGGTCTGGCGGCGCGACCCGTTCCAGGCCAGCGCCGCGTTCGGGCTGGCCCGGCTGCGACTGGCGGCCATCGACCGGGCCGGGGCCGTCGCCATCCTCGACGAGGTCCCGGCGCTGTCCCGCCACCACGACGCCGCCCGGATCGCCGCGGTACGCGTGCTCTCGTCCCGGCTGGCCGGCGGGCGACCTGCCGCTGTCGACCTGCCCACCACCCGCGACCTGAACGAGGCCGTCGACCGGCTGGCCACCCTGCACCTCGACGGCGGCGAACGGCACGGTGAGGCCCGCGAGCGGCTCACGGCGGCGATCCGGGAGGTGACGCTCGACGTGCTCCGCTCCGGCGCGGGCACCGGGCTGGTCCCGGGTCCGGTGTTCGGCGCGCCACTGACCGAGCGGGGTGTGCGGACACTCCTGGACAGGTCGTACCGGGCCCTCGCCCAGCAGGCACACCGGGCCGAGGACCACCACGTGCTTGTCGACCGGGCGAACGCGGTACGGCCCCGGACCAGATGGTGACCGACCGATCTCCGAGGGGAGCGTGATCAGTGGACGCCGGTGTGGAGTTCAGCCTGGAGGTCAGCCAGAACAGGTATCTACCGGTGGGTGGCACAGAGATGCACGCCATCCTCTCGGTCACCGGGCAACGCACGACCGAGGGCGACGACCAGCCGCCCCGGTCGGATCCGTCCCACCTGGCCGAGGTGCTGGTGATCGACTGTTCCGGATCGATGGCGGATCCGGCGACCAAGATCGGGGCGGCGCGACAGGCCACCGCCGCCGCCGTCGACGTGCTGCCCGACGGGGTCCGATTCGCCGTGATCGAGGGAACCGACCAGGCCAGGGTCGTCTACCCGCCTCAGGGTGGACTGGCGGTCGCGTCGGCGCAGACCCGGAGGCGGGCCAAGGCGGTGGTCGCCCGGCTCAGTGCCGGCGGCGGGACCGCCATGGGCAGCTGGCTGGCGGCGGCCCGGGACCTGCTGCCGACCGAGCCGTCGGCGATCTGCCACGCGCTGCTGCTCACCGACGGCATCAACCAGCACGAGACGCAGGCGGAGCTGGACCGCGTGCTGCACACCTGCGTCGGCCGGTTCGTCTGCGACACCCGGGGCATCGGCGACGGGTGGCGTCCCCGTGACCTGATCCATATCGCCACCGTGCTGAGCGGCACCGCCGAGGCGGTGCGCCGGCCGGCCCAGTTGGAGGCGGGCTTCCGGGAGACGATCCGCACCGCCCTGGCCAAGCTGCAACCCGACGTACGGATCCGGGTGCAGACCCTGCCGTACGCCCGGGTGGGTTTCTTCAAGCAGGCCAGGCCCGCCCTGATGGATCTCAGCGAGCGCGCGGCCGAGATCGACGAGCGCACTGTCGAGTTCACCACCGGCTCATGGGGCGCGGAACGCCGCGATTTCCATCTCCGCCTGGACGTCACCGCGCCGGACGACCTCCTGAACGAGGATCGGTTGGCCGCCCGGGTCGAGCTGGTGGTCGGCGGCCAGGTGCGGCCGGCCACCACGGCGGTGCTGGTGAACTGGACCGACGACCTGGTGAAGTCGGCCCGGCTGGATTCCGATGTCTCGCAGGTGACCGGGCAGGAGGACGTGCGGCAGGCGATAAACGCCGGCTGCGATGCGTACGACCGGGGCGACCTGATCGAGGCCCACGCCCAGTGGGTCCGCGCGGTGGAGCTGGCCACCCGGACCCGTGACGAACCAGCCCTGGAACAACTGCGGTACCTGGTCGAGATCGAGCCTGATGGTCTGGTGCGGCTCAAGCCCAATCTCAGCCGGATGGACATGAACGTCAGCTGGGTCAACTCGAGTCAGACGTCCTACCCTGACGCGCCACGGCCGCCGGTGCGGCCGGGACCGGCCGAGGTGCACCGCCTCTGCGGCGCCTGTGGCTGGCCGTCGCCCGCCGACGCGGACTACTGCGAGCAGTGCAACGCCGACCTGGGCACCGCCGAGGCGGTGGGGCGGGCGGGGACGTGACGACGACAAGCGATCCCCGGCCGCCGGCCCGGCGCCTCAGCACCACCCGACGTGACCTGCTGCGGCTGCGGATGTCGCTGCTCGTCACCACAGCGTTCGCCCTGGCCGGGTGCCTGACGATCTTTCTTGGGGTGGCCCGGACCGCCGACGCGGCCGCCACCCGGTCGGTGCCGGCGATCCTCGCCGTCTACGACACGCAGCACGCGCTGCGCAGCGCGCACGCCGCGGCGGTACGCAACCTCGCCAGCGGCGGTACGGTGCTGGGCGGGCCGGGTGTGGAATATCAGCGCCAGATCGCCGGCGCCGGTCAGTACCTCACCCTGGTGGCCGAGAACAACGCGGCCGGCGACGGCGGCACCCGGGACATCCAGACGATCGAGGCGCTCCTGGTCACGTACACCGGGTTGATCGGGCAGGCCGACGCGCGCTACCGGGACGCCGACCTGCGGGCGCTCGGGGCCGCCGCGCTGCGGGACGCGTCCAGCCTGCTGGACGACATCCTGGCGCTGCTCGACACGTTGCGGCAGAAGCAGTCGGCCGTGCTGGACCAGCAGGTGGACGCCGGCTGGACGCAGCGGTTCGCCCCGCTCTTCTGGCTGTTTCCGCTGCTGGTTCTCGGTGCGCTGCTGGTGCTGGCGCAGGGATACCTGTCCCGCCGGTTCCGGCGGACGGTGAATCTCGCCCTCCTGCTGGCCACGGTGGCGACGGTCGGGATGCTCGCGCTGACCTCGCTGAGCCTGCGGGCGGGTGGGCATCTGGATCAGGTCCGGCAGGACATCCAGGCGGTTCACGACAGCCGGCAACAACAGCTTCAGGAGGTGGCTGCCGAGGCGGCGGGGAGACTGGCGGACGAGGTACGCAAGGAGTGCCCGCAGGCGTGCGCGACGGTCCTCGCCGGGCTCGACTCCGACTCCCGGACCGTGCCGACGGAAACGGCGGGCGACTCCGTCGACCCGGAAGCCGACACGATGGCGCGTGCCGGTCGGGCGGCCGGCAACGACTGGGTGGCCTTCGTCCTGCCGGTGCTGGCGCTCGGCATCGTGGTGCTGGTGCTCGCGGGGTTCGCGCCCCGCCTGGCGGAATACGGACAGCGGGCGACATGACTCAGCGCAGACGTACGGCAGGGATCGCGCTGGTGCTGGTCACGGCGCTGCTGGCCGGCACCGGCCTGACCGGCTGCCTCGGCGGCGAGCCGGGCGGGCGGGTGACGGTCCTCGGCTCCTGGACCGGTGCGGAGGAGGCCGCCTTCCGCGCGGTGCTCGACCGGTTCGAGGCCGACACCGGCATCCGCGCCGACTATCAGGGCCACCGGGACGTCAGTCAGGTGCTCCAGGCCGGCATCGAGCGGCAGCGGCCACCCGACGTCGCGATCGTGCCCCGCCTCAACGACCTGCAACGCTACGTCAACGAGGAGGCGTTACGACCGCTCGACGACATCGTCGAGCGGACCGACCCGGGTGCGGGTCCGCAGCTGATCCGGATCGCCGGCAAGACCGCGCCGGATGACGAGGCGCAGGTGTACGGCGTCGCCGTCGCCACCCACCTCAAGAGCGTTTTCTGGTACGCCCCGGCCCGGCTGGCCGAACTCGGCCACCCGCAGCCCCCGAAGACCTGGGACGAGTTGGTTGCGCTCGGCTCCGACAACCGGGTGTCCTGGTGTCTGGGCATGAGTTCGCCACCGGTCTCGGGATGGCCGGGCACCGACTGGATCGAGGACATCCTGCTGCACCAGTCCGGGCAGCAGGCGTACGAGCAGTGGACCCGGGGTGACCTGGCCTGGCGCTCCGCACCGGTCCGCAACGCCTGGCGGGCCTGGGCCGAGTTGCTGGGGACAGCCGCGTCCCAGGACACCGCCCGGGCCAGTCTCTTCTCCACCTGGGTGGAGGCGGGAGCGGGCCTGTTCGCCTCCCCACCCGGTTGTCACCTGGACCATCAGGGCTCGTTCGTGGTCCGCAGCTACCGTTCGCTGCCGAACGTCGCCCCGGGAGGGTTCGACTTCTTCCCCATGCCACCGATCGGGTCGGCGGAGACGGCGTCGCTCCAGGAGGTCTCCGACGACGTGGCCGCGATGTTCCAGGACACCGAGCCGGCCCGGAAGCTGATGGCCTACCTGGCCTCGGAGCGGGCGCAGCAGATCTGGCGTGAGTCCAGCGGGGGGTTGTTCTTCACCCGCCGGGGCCAGGTCGGCACCCCCACGGACCCGGTGATCGCCAAGATCTCGGCTCGGCTCGGCGCCGGGACGCTGTGCCGGGACGCGTCGGACCTGCTGCCGGCCGCGATGGCCACGGCCTTCGAGCGGGCGGTGCTCGTCTATCTGCAACGGCCTGAGCGGCTTGACGCGTTGCTCACCGAACTCGACGGGGTGGCCGCCGCCGTGCCGGATGCCGAGTGGATGGATCTGGGCTGCGATCCGGCAGCGCCGCCGACCGAACGACAGGGGACGTGAGAGATGACACAGCTACGCAGGTTTCCGCTCGACGCCGGCGGCTCGGTGGTGGTCGAGGTCGACGGCAAACCCGGCGTCACGCCAGCGGCCAACGCGGGCAAGGTCGTCCAGGAGGCGCGGGTGACGTTCGACCGGGCGCTCCAGGAGGTACGCGACGCCGCCTCCGTCGCCCTCGCCCAGTTCCAGTCCATGGCCCACCGGCCCGACGAGGTCGAGATCAAGTTCGGGGTGCAGTTGACCGCGGACGCGAACGCGGTGATCGCGCGTACCGGGGTCCAGGGTCAGTTCGAGGTGACGGTGCGCTGGCAGCGTTCGCCCGACCCCACTGGGTGACGAGGAACACCTGACGAACCCGTCGGTAGCCGATAATCCGGCCGCGCACCGTCGGTGGTGCTGGCTAATCTTCGTGCGGGCCTGGACTGGTGCTGCGCACCGGCAGTCGCTCCCACCGTCACCGCCGCACCCGTCGGGTCACATCGGACATCAGGAGACCTCGTGACACAGCAACCTGTCGCGGCACCGCCGCCGGCCGCGACATCGGACAAGCTCGACGCCGCCGTGCTCAAGGTGGCAGGTGTCGTGGTGCTCGGCGCGCTCATGTCGATCCTCGACGTGACGGTGGTGAGCGTCGCGATCCCGACCTTCCAGAGCGAGTTCGACGCCTCGTACGCCCGCGTCGCGTGGACGCTCACCGGTTACACGCTCGCGCTGGCCACGGTGATCCCGCTCAGCGGGTGGGCTGCCGACCGGTTCGGCACCAAACGCCTCTACATGATCGCTCTGACGCTGTTCACCATCGGGTCCGGCCTCTGCGCCACCGCGGACACGATCGGGGAGCTGATCGCGTACCGGGTCCTGCAGGGCCTCGGTGGCGGCATGCTCATGCCGATCGGCATGACGATCATGACGCGGGCCGCCGGGCCGCACCGGATCGGCCGGCTGATGGCCGTGCTCGGCATCCCGATGCTGCTCGGCCCGATCGGTGGCCCGATCCTCGGTGGTTGGCTGATCGACGTGGCGAGTTGGCACTGGATCTTCCTGATCAACCTGCCGATCGGTGTCATCGCGCTGGTCTACGCCCAGCTCGCCCTGCCGAAGGACAGCCCCGAGCCGTCCGAGTCCTTCGACTTCCTCGGCATGCTGATGCTCTCCCCCGGTCTCGCCCTCTTCCTCTACGGCGTCTCCTCGCTGCCCGACGCGGGCACGTTCGCCGAACCGGAGGTCTGGGGGCCGATGCTCGTCGGTGCGGCGCTGGTGCTGGCATTCGTCCGCCACTCGTTCCGGCCCCAGCACCCGCTGCTCGACCTGCGTCTGTTCCGCAACCGCAGGCTGACCGTCGCCGCGGTGACCATGTTCGTCTTCATCATCGCGTTCATGGGTGCCGGGTTGCTCTTCCCGAGCTACTTCCTCCAGGTGCGCGGCGAGTCGACGCTGCAGGCCGGTCTGCTGATCGCGCCGCAGGGCATCGGTGCGATGCTCACCATGCCGATCGCCGGTGTGCTCGCCGACAAGGTGCCGGTGGGCCGCACCGTGCCGTTCGCGCTGCTGCTCATCGTCGCCGGGATGTTCACCTTCACCCAGCTCGACGCGGACACCTCGTACGTGCTGATCAGCGGTTCGCTCTTCGTGATGGGTCTGGGCATGGGCGGCACCATGATGCCGATCATGACCTCGGCGTTGAAGACGCTCACCGGTCACGAGGTGGCCCGCGGCACCACCCTGCTGAACATCCTCCAGCAGATCGGCGGCTCCGTCGGTGCCGCGGTGATGTCGGTGATCCTCACCAACGAGCTGAACTCCTCCCGGCCGGTCCCCGGCCTCACCGGCCCGAACGGCGAGCCGGTGACCGAGGCCGGGCTGGCCATCGCCGCCCAGCGGCAGCCAGAGCTGGCGCAGCAGCTTCCGGACCCGTCGCTCGTCTCACGCGGGCTCGAATTCGCCGCCAACTCCTTCGCCACCACCTTCTGGGTGGCGTTCGCGCTGGTCCTGCTCACCCTCGTCCCGGCCGCGTTCCTGCCCCGCCGCCGGGAACGCTCACACCTGCTCGACGACCAACCCGGCACCACCCCCGACGACCAGCCAAGAGCCCCCGTCATCATCCACTGATCCCCGGCCCAGCACTCCATTGATCATGAGGTTGACGGCAGTCCATAGATGGCCACTGCCGTCAACCTTATGATCGACAATGTCAGCGGCCCGGTGTGCAGCGAGCGCCCTCCTTATCGCATTGCCTACTTTCGATCAGGGGTTACGAAAGTCGCCGACCTGCCCCATCGCTTTCCGTAACCACGGGAACTCGACGCGGTCGCGCTTTCGTCGTACGTCAGACCATTTACGACTATCTTGCGGGCTTGTTACGGGTGGCGTATGTTAACGCTCACATCGACCCCCGCAGATGGCCCTGGTTGGCCGCTGCATGGGGAGATCACACCGCCGTCACCCTCTGGTCGGGCGCACGACCGCAGCCAGAAAGGCCACCACCATGCCGTTGACTCGACGACAGTTCACCCTGGGCGCACTCGCCACCGGCGCGCTCACCACCACCGGGCTGGCGGTCAGCCCGGGATCTGCCCTCGCGGCAACGAACACGGCGTATCTCAACGTCTACTTCACCGAGACGCCGAACCAGTCCGCGTCCAGCTACGGCCTGCACCTCGCGGTCAGCCGCGACGGTCTCAACTGGAGCCCGCTGAACCAGAACAACCCCGTCGTCACCCCGACCCAGGGTGACCTCGGCCTGCGCGACCCGTACATCTACCGCAAGCAGGACGGCACCTTCGTCGTCATCGCCACCGACCTGCGCGGGCTCAACTTCGGCCGCAACAGCCAGTACCTGCACGTCTGGGACTCGACGGACCTGACCAGCTTCACCGGGTACCGCCTGCTCCGGATGCACACCTACAGCAACGTGCACACCTGGGCGCCGACCGTGTTCTGGGACGCCGCACGCAGCCAGTACGGCATCGTCTACTCGTCGAACACCACCACCGACCTGTTCCTGATCAACTACACCAGCGACTTCCGCACGGTGAGCGCGCCGCAGACCTACTTCAGCCCCGGCTTCCCGGTGCTCGACGCCGACATCCGGGTCAGCGGCGGCGTGACGTACATGGTCTACAAGAACCTCGCCGACGGGAACCTGTACGTCTCCCGGTCCAACACCGGAGCGCCGAACAGCTTCACCACCTTCACCAGTGGGCTGCGGCAGGGCACCGCCATCGAGGGCGCGCATCTGGTGCCGCGCAACGACGGCAGCGGCTGGTGGCTCTGGGGTGACTCGTTCGGCCCCATCAACAACGACATGTACCTCTGGTCCAACAGCAACGTCGGCAACAACTCGTGGGTGGTGGCGAACCAGCGTGACTACACCCCGCCGCTGAACTCCAAGCACGGCTCGATCGTCGGCATCACCGACGTCGAATACAACAACGCCGTCAACCGCTGGGGCCTGCCGAACTGGGTCCGGTTGAAGTCCTCGAACCTCCCCGACTACTTCGTCCGGCACAGCAACGGCGCCGTCCGGATCGACCCGTACCCGTTCGACCCGCACCAGGACCAGCTCTGGCGGATGGTTCCCGGCCTGGCCGACCCGGCCGCGGTCTCCTTCGAGTCGGTGAACCGCCCCGGCAACTTCATCCGGCACGCCGGTTACGTCGCGCAGCTCTCCGCCAACGACAACAGCGCCCTCTTCCGCGCCGACGCCACCTTCTACCGCACCGCCGGCCTGGCCGACAGCGCCTGGTCGTCGTTCCGGTCGTACAACTTCCCCGACCGGTACCTGCGGCACGCCGGCAACGCGCTGCGTATCGACCAGCTGAGCGCGAGCTCCGCCGCATCCGACCGCCAGGACGCCACCTTCCGCGTCACGTCGTAGTCACCAGCGCCGGCCGCTGGCAGGTCCCCGTCCCGGGACCTGCCAGCCTGGCAGGAATCGAGGAGCAATGGGTCCATTGTCCCCTGGAAGACTGTCCCGCCGTAATCTGCTCGCCGCCACCGCCCTGGGCACGGCCGCCACCACGCTACCGCTGTCGACCGGCCTGCTGACGCCTGCGGTAGCGGCAACGCCGCAGAGCATCCTGGAAAACCTGATCAACCTGCGGTTCGGCATGTTCCTGCACTTCAACATGGGTACGTTCACCGACGAGGAGTGGGCCACCCCGCGCCAGAACCCGACCCGGTTCGCCCCCAGCGCGGTCAACTGTGGCCAGTGGGCCGACGCCGCAGTCTCGGCCAAGATGCGGTACGGCGTGCTGACCGCCAAGCATCACGACGGGTTCTGCCTCTGGCCGACCGCGCACACCAGCTACAACGTGATGAACAGCTCCTACCGGCAGGACATCGTGGCGCAGTACGTCAACGCGTTCCGCGCCCGTGGCCTACGGGTCGGTCTGTACTACTCGATCTGGGACCGCAGCTACGACGTGCAGGCGTACGACACTCACCACAGCGTGCCTGCCGACCAGTTCATCGTGCCCGGCGACATCACCTTCATCCTCAATCAACTGCGCGAACTGCTTACCAACTACGGCCCCATCGACATCCTGTTCACCGACGGATGGACCTGGCAGATGGGCCAGCAGGACGTGCCGTACCAGCAGATCCGCAACCTGGTGCGGTCGTTGCAACCGGACTGCGTGATGATCGACATCGGTGGGCTGACCCAGCCCCTGATCGGTGACGCGATCTTCTTCGAGGAGCCGCTGGGCATCCGGGCACCGGCCGGCAACACCTACGCGGCGTTGCAGGGACAGACGATCAGCAACGGCTGGTTCTGGCACCCGTCGACGCCCGTCGACAACCCGATGAGCCTGTCGTCGATCCTGGATCACCTGGCCGACCTGGAGCCCAAGTACACCTCGTTCATCCTCAACTGCCCGCCCAACCGCAACGGGGTGCTGGACACCAACATCGTGAACCGGCTGGCCGAGGTCGGCCGGGCCTGGAATCCGAACCCCAACCGTCCGCCGCTGCCACCCCAACCGCTGCGCGCCGAATATCCGGTCACCCCGGTCAACGCGTACGCGACGAGCTTCCGCGCGGGCGAGGGGCCACTGAACGCCATCGACGGCCATCACAACGTGTGGTACCAGTCGTGCTGGTCGACCTATGGCGGACCGGCCCTACCGCAGTCGATCACGGTCGACCTCGGCGGGGTGTGGAGCAACGTGTCCACACTGGAATATCTGCCCAAGCAGTTGAGCCGAGGCAGCGGCAACAACGGCGACATCACCTCGTACACCATCCTCACCAGCACCGACGGTGTCACCTTCACCCAGGCCACCAGCGGCAGCTGGGCCGGCGACGTCAACTACAAGGTCGCCGAGTGGTCCCCCCGCAACGTCGGCTTCGTGCGGCTTCAGATCAACGCCGCCACCGGCGGCTACGCCAACGTCAGCGAACTGCGCATCGGTGGCCGCACCGCCATACCGACCCTGGTCTCCCGGCTACCGATCACCAGCGGCAGCTACCGGATCGCTGCCCGGCACAGCGGCGGCACCGTCGACGTGTCGGGGGTGGGCACTGCCGACGGCACCAACATCCACCAGTGGCAGTGGGCCGGCGCCAACAACCAGAGGTGGACCTTCGAGTCCACAGGTGACGGCTACTTCGAGGTCCGCGGCGTGCACAGCGGCAAGCTGATGGAGGTCGCGGGGCTTTCCCGCGACGACAACGGCAATGTCGCCCTCTGGGCCGACGCCAACGTCCCCCAGCAGCACTGGGCGATCACCCCCGTGGGCGGTGGCTACTACCTGTTCACCAACCGGCTCAGTGGCAAGGCCCTCACCGTCGCCGGTGGCAGCACCGCCAACGGGGCCAACATCAACCAGCTGACCTACAGCGGCCTTCCTCAGCAGCAGTGGCAGCTCATCCCCTCGTAGCAGATATGCAACACCGCCCCATCCGTCCGCGCCACGTCGTGGTCCGAGCGGATGGGGCTTCCCCCGATTTCCTGAACCCCCGAGCAACGACGAGGTGAGACAGCAACCATGAACAGATCCCTCGCGCTTCACCGCACCGGGCGAGCCGTAATCGCCCTGCTGCTGGGTGTCTGCGCCGCCCTCGTGGCGGTGCTGTCGCCCGAACCCGCCAAGGCCGACAACCCGATCGTGCAGCACGTCTACACCGCCGACCCGGCGCCGCTGGTGCACAACGGCCGGGTGTACGTCTACACCGGCCGGGACGAGGACGGCTCGACGTACTTCACCATGCGGGAGTGGCGGGTCTTCTCCTCCGCCGACATGGTGAACTGGACCGACCACGGCGTGCCGATGAACCTGGCCACGTTCAGTTGGGCCAGCGCCGACGCCTGGGCCGGTCACGTCATCGAACGCAACGGCCAGTTCTACTGGTACGTGCCGGTGAAGAACCGCGCCACCGGCCGGATGGCCATCGGCGTCGGTGTGTCCAGCAGCCCCACCGGCCCGTTCCGGGACGCCCTGGGCCGCCCCCTGCTGGAGAACGCCGAGATCGACCCGCACGCGTTCATCGACGACAACGGCCAGGCGTACCTCTACTGGGGCAACCCCAACCTGTGGTACGTGCGGCTGAACAGCGACATGATCTCCTACTCGGGCGGCCTGACCCAGATCCCGCTGACCACCGCCGGCTTCGGCACCCGCACCGGCAACCCCAGTCGGCCCACCCTCTACGAAGAGGGCCCCTGGGTCTACAAGCGCAACGGCACGTACTACATGATCTGGGCCGCCGAGTGCTGCGGCGAGTACATCGCCTACTCCACCGCCCCCGGCCCCACCGGCCCGTGGACCTTCCGCGGCACGGTGATGCCCCGGCAGGGCGGCAGCTTCACCAACCATCCCGGCATCATCGATTTCGCCGGCGGATCGTACTTCTTCTATCACAACGGCGCGCTTCCCGGCGGCGGTGGCTTCACCCGCTCGGTGGCGGTGGAGAAGTTCACCTACCGGGCCGACGGCACGATCCCGTCGATGAACATGACCACCGCCGGCGTCCCGCAGGTCGGCACCCTCAACCCGTTCGTCCGGCAGGAGGCCGAGACCATCGCCTGGGGTTCCGGCATCGAGACCGAGCGCGCCAGCAGCGGCAGCATGAACGTCTGGTCGATCGACAACGGCGACTACATCAAGGTCAAGGGCGTTGCGTTCGGCACCGGCGCCGGGTCCTTCACCGCGCGGGTGGCCTCGGGTGCCGCCGGCGGCAACATCGAGGTACGCCTGGACAGCGCGACCGGCCCGCTGGTCGGCACCTGCCGGGTGTCGGGCACCGGCGGCTGGCAGAACTGGGTCGACACCACCTGCCCGATCAGTGGCGCGACCGGCACCCGGGATCTGTACCTGCGGTTCACCGGCGGCTCGGGCAACCTGTTCAACGTCGACTGGTGGCAGTTCAGCAGCGGCGGCGGCACGCCGACGCCGTCGTCGTACCGGATCATCAACCGCAACAGCGGTCAGGTGATCGACGTCCAGTCGCCCAACCTGAACGACCTGGCCGTG
Organism: Micromonospora endophytica; assembly: GCF_003236305.1. Classification (GTDB taxonomy): domain Bacteria; phylum Actinomycetota; class Actinomycetes; order Mycobacteriales; family Micromonosporaceae; genus Micromonospora; species Micromonospora endophytica. The sequence goes on from NZ_POTX01000023.1 coordinate 20,519, forward strand.
ATCGGGCAGTGGACCAGCAACGGCAACCCGTGGCAGCAGTGGCGCTTCCTCGACGCGGGCAACGGCAACGTCCGCCTGCAGAGCGTCAACAGCGGCAAGTGCATCGACATCAACAACTTCTCCACCGCCGACGGGGCGCAGGTCATCCAGTACACCTGCCATGACGGGCTCAACCAGGTCTTCAACTGGCGGGCGGCCGCCGACGGCTACTACAACCTGGTCAACATCAACAGCAACAAGTGCCTGAACGTGGTCGGCGGCTCCACCACCGCCGGGGCTGCGTTGGAGCAGCGTACGTGCAGCTCCGCGAACAGCATGCAGTGGTCGCGCGCCTGATCACCCCACACCGTGCCGACGCCACCACCAGACGCCGGCATCCGGCGAGGCCGCGCGGTCCCGTGCCGCGCGGCCCCAACCCAAGGAGTTGATCCATGAAGGTCGAAGAGGCCCGTCCCGCCTCTCCGTCGAGACGTCGCTGGGCGTCCGGGCTCGCCGCCCTGGCGGCGGCGACCCTCGCCGCCGGCGGGCTCGCCGTCGTCACCGCGACGCCCGCCGCCGCGGCGACTGTCGACACCAACGCGTGGTACGTGCTGGTGAACCGCAACAGTGGCAAGGCGTTGGACGTCTACAACCTGGCCACCAACGACGGGGCGCGGATCACCCAGTGGACGCGCAACAACGGCAACCAGCAGCAGTGGCAGTTCGTGGACTCCGGTGGTGGCTACTACCGGGTCAAGTCGCGGCATTCCGGCAAGGTGCTTGACGTCTACAACTTCTCCACCGCCAACGGCGCGTCGATCGTGCAGTGGAGTGACGGTAACGGCACCAACCAGCAGTTCCGCCTGGCCGACTCCGACGGCGGGTACGTGCGGCTGATCAACCGCAACAGCAACAAGGCGGTGGAGGTGCAGAGCGCCTCGACCGCCGACGGCGGCAACATCGTCCAGTACGACGACTGGAACGGCAGCAACCAGCAGTGGCAACTCGTCCGCGTCGACGGCGGCGGCAACCCCACCGAGCCCCCGCCGCCGGGCGGTGGCACCTCCGGCTGCGGCAAGGCACCGGGCATCGCCAGCGGTACGCACACCATCGGCAACCGCAGCTTCATCGTGCGGATCCCGGCCAACTACAACCAGAACAACCAGTACCGGCTGGTCTTCGGGTTGCACTGGTGGGGCGGCACCGCGGTCGACGTGGACACCGGCCAGACCGTGGACCGCAACACCTGGTCGTACTACGGCCTGCAACGACTGGCGAACAACAGCACGATCTTCGTCGCTCCGCAGGGCATCGGTAACGGCTGGGCCAACACCGGCGGTGAGGACGTCACGTTCATCGACAACGTCCGCAACCGGATCGAGTCGGCGCTCTGCGTCAACACCCGGCAGCGGTTCTCCATCGGGTTCAGCTACGGCGGCGCGATGAGCTACGCCCTCGCCTGCGCCCGGCCGGACATCTTCCGGGCGGTAGTGGTCCAGTCCGCCCCCCGGGAGCTCAGCGGATGCAGCGGCGGCACGCAGCCCGTCGCGTACCTGGGCGTGCACGGCATCGGCGACAACCCGGCCAGCGGACGGGCGATGCGGGACCGGTTCGTCCAGAACAACGGCTGCACCGCGCAGAGCCCCCGCGAACCGGCGGCGGGCAGCCTGACCCACATCGTCACCAACTACACCGGCTGCCGGGCCGGGTACCCGGTGGCGTGGGCCGCCTTCGACGGTGGCCACATCGCCGCTCCGCAGGACGGGGCCGGCGGTGACAGCGGGGCCCGCACCTGGGTGCCGGCGCTGGCCTGGAACTTCATCACCCAGTTCCAGTGACCGTATGACCGGGCCGCTGGCCTGCGCGGGATCTCCGCGCGGGTCGGCGGCCCGGTCCGGGTCTGCGTCTTGAGCCGACCCGGGGCCGACGCGATCAGCCCCGGGTCGGGTCTGCCGCTCCTGGCCGCAGATCGAGAAGGGCCTTCTGCTCGGCCTCGGTCAACGGGCCACGGGCCTCGGCGGCGAGGCACTCGGCCAGCTCGGTCCGGTTCTTGACGCCGAGCACCACGGTCGCCACGCCGGGAACGCTCAGGGCGTACCGGTGGGCCAGCGACGCGGGTGACTCACCGAACTCGTCGGCGAGCGCGCGGAACCGCTCCGACTGGGCGAAGTCGACAGCGACCGGGGCGTCGTCGTCCACTGGCCGGTCGATCCCGGTGGTGAGGGCGCCGGCCGCCACGGCCCGGATCGCGATGACCGAGACGCCGGCGTCGACCGCGACCCGGCGGATCTCGTCGTTGCGGGGCTCGGCCGAGGAGCCGAGCAGCCACATGTCACCGCTGAGGTCGAGGGCGTTCACCACCGTCTGGACCGCGTCCGGGCGCGGCTGCTGGCGCATCGCGTCGATCACGGTCTGCGGATGACCGACTCCGGTGAGCCCCCAGGCCCGGATCTTGCCCTCGTCCCGCAGCCGTTCGAAGGTCGGCACCACCTGGTCTTGGTACAGCTCCCAGCCGAGCGTCCGAGGAGTGGGACCGCGCCAGCCGGGCGGATGCAACTGGGAATGCAGGAGGAAGAGATCCAGGTGCTCGCGACCGAGCCGATCCAGGGTCGCGTGCAGACTGCGGATCATCTTCTCGGGGAGGTTGCCACCGTCCTGTTCGGGCAGTTCGATCTTGCTGGTGATGAGCGTGTCGGCCGACGGCATGGCGCGCAGGGCGACCCCGGCGACCCGCTCGGCCGCGTAGTCGTCGCCGTAGGTCGGTGCGAGATCGAGCATCGTGATCCCGGCGTCGATGGCCGCCCGCACGGTCGCCACCGCCTCGGCCTGCTCTGTCGCTCCCCAGACACCGCCGATCCCGCCACCGCCGAGGGTCAAGGCGCTGACGGTGCCGAGTCGGCCGAACTCCCTGGTCTGCATGCACACCTCCGCGGCGGAAGCTGGCCGCCGTTGTGGTCGTCGAATAAGCGGATCACTCGTCACATTAGTGCTTCGGAACGCGCACCGTGAGCCCGGAACAGCGCCGCGTAACGGTCGAGACACCCGTCCACACCGAACTCCTCCAGGGCCCGCTTCGCGCCCTCGCGCCGGGTGGCGGCGTCCCAGCCGAGCACGTCGAGCAGCGCCGTACGCAGTCCGGCCGGGTCTCGTGGCGCGACGATCCTTCCCATCCCGGTCGCCAGGACCGGGTACCGGCCACCGGGCAGGTCCGTGGTGACCGACGGGATGCCGCACATCATCGCCTCGGCCTGCGCGATCCCGAAGGACTCCGCGACGGAGGGCAGGGCGAACGCGTCGATGGAGGCGTAGAAGTCGTTGATCTGCCGGCCGCGGAGCAGGCCGAGGATCCGGATCCGGGGATCCCGTTGCGCGGCCGCCCGGATCCGGTCAATCACGCTTCCACCCGCGACGGTCAGGTAGTCGCCACCGAGCAGCAGCCGCGCCTGCGGGTCGCTGATCTCGGCGAACGCGGCGACCAGATAGTCCAGGCCCTTGTCCGGCACGATCCGCCCGAGAAACCCGATGTGTGCACCGCTGGTCTCCCGGTACGCCGCCTCCCCACCGCGCCGATCCAGGCAGGGCGCCGGAATCGCGGAGCGCTGGCTGGCCCGCAGCACCGGCCAGAGTTCCGAGTGCTGCGCCTGGTCCTCGCTGTTGACGACGACCGCGTCGGAGCGGCGCAGCGTGATCCGCGACGACACCCGTACCGCGGCCATCGCCGCCCTGGTCACCAGGGTGGGCGGCAGCCAGAGGTCGATGTGGTACGTGGTCACCACCGGCACCCGCAGCGGCAGCGCGGTGATGAGCGCGCCCTCCAGCATCGGCAGGTGCAGGTTGACCACCCGCGATCGGCGGGCGATCCGGCGTACAAGTGCCGGAAAACCGGGACTGACCGGGCCGCGGCTGACCGTGGCGACCACCGGGCTCCGGTAGACGTCCACGCCGTTGCGGTGCTCCCGCAGCGGCAGCGCCGGGTCGTGTCGGACGGCGACCACCGCCACCCGCCAGCCTCGCCCAGCCAGCCCTTCGGCGAGCACCCGGGCCACCTCAGTCAACCCGCTGACGTAGGGCGAGTAGTAGTTGACCGCCACGCAGAGGTCGTATTCGGGGTGATAATTGCTGCTCACGGACTTCTCCAGAGGGTGTCGAGCGGTTACCAGACGTGCCAGACGCTGGCCAGCATCGCCTGCGCCAGCACCGCAGCCCAGAGGCCGAGGTCGATCAGCAGCGCGCGGTCCCGGATGAGATCCTCGACCGGGTCACCGCCCGAACTGCCGACGGTGACCATCTGCAGGTAACGGTGGACCGCGAAGGCGGCGAACGGAAACGTCAGCCCGGCGGTGACCGGCCCGTACGGCGGGGTCTGGACCCAGATGAACGCGACGTAACCGACCAGCGCCGCCACCAGGTTCACCACCACGACCTGGTCCAGGAAATGGACCGAGTACGCCCGCAGCGCCGGCCGGTGCGCGCTGGCCTCGCCGCCGGCGGCCGCCATGGCGGCGAGTTCGTGGCGCCGCTTGCCGAGGGAGAGCGCCAGGCAGGCGCAGTAGACGGCGATCAGCAGCGCCGGTTGAACGGCGATGCCGACCGCCACCGTGCCGGCCAGCACCCGCAGCACGAAGCCGACGGAGACGACCGACACGTCGACCAGTGGCTGGTGTTTGAGGGCGAGGCAGTACCAGAGGTTGATCGCGAGATAGCCGGCGACGATCACGCCGACCAGGGTGGGAAGCATCGCAGTCAGAGCCGCGGTGACGGCGAGCAGGGTGACCAGAAGCACGATCGCGGTTGCGGTGTTCACCCGCCCGCTCGCCAGGGGACGGTTTCGCTTGACCGGGTGCAGTCGGTCCCGGTCGCGGTCCTTGAGGTCGTTGAAGACGTAGACGGCCGAGGAGGCGGCCAGGAAGCTCAGCAGCGTGCCGAGCAGCGGACCGACCTGCGTCACGGCGGTGGCCGGGGACGCGACGACCGGTGCCATCAGCACCAGGCCACCCTTGATCCACTGACGGGGCCGCAGCAGGGCGAGCAGTCCGGTGACGCGGGTCAGAGGTCGTAGCGCCTCGACGGCAGCCGACGGGTCGACGGCGAGCACCGGCAGGTCCGGCGTAGGAGGGCTTGGGGCTTCCAGGGCGTGATCCATGGCGGATCTCTCCTTGCTCCGTGGAGTGTCAGAACAGCGCCTTCGTCAGGCGAAGGGCGCCCTGCTTCCAGGGGTCGCGGTGAGTACGTCCGGCGCCACGTCGCGCGTCGGCGGCATTCGCCCGCCACCAGTCGTACGTCTTCAGCAACGCCTGTTCGTTGCTGAACCGGGGACTGAATCCGAGTCGCTGCGCCGCCCGGTCGATCGAGACGTACGAGTCGCGGGTCAGCTTGTGCACGAGTCGCTTGTAGACCGGTGAGAGCCGCATCGCGGCGAGCACGCGCAGCGCGGCGACGGCCGGCCCCACCGGCACGGTCAGGACCCGCTTGCCATGGCCGGCGGCGTCGAGCACCGCCTGGAAGTCCTCCCGCAGGGTGCCGAACTCGCGGGCACCGATGTTGAAGGTGTCGTTGACCTTGGCGTCGGGCTCCTGACAGATCAGCTGGATGGCGTCGCAGAGGTCCTCGACGTCGAGCATCTGGGTGGCGACGTTGCCACCGCCGATCAGTGGGAAGTGGCGGCCCTCGTCGGCCCACTCGAAGAGCATGGCGAAGAGGCCGAGGCGCTCCTCGCCGAGGAAGGTCTTGGGCCGCACGATGGGGGCACAGAGTCCCTGCCCGCGGTGGCGGAGCACTGCGGTCTCGGCACCGAGCTTGGCGGCGGAGTACGGGTCCACCGGCTCGCACGGGTAGTCCTCCGGGGTGGGGCAGTGTCGGGGCAGCCCGTAGACCGCAGTGGACGAGATGTGCACGAACCGGTCCACACCTGCCCGCCGCGCTGCCCTCAATGCCGCCTCGGTGCCGTCCACATCCACCGACCGGATCTCCGTCGCCCGGTGGCTGGGCAGCGCGGCGGCGGAGTGGATGACCACGTCGGCGCCGCGGAAGGCACGGGTCATCGCGTCGACGTCTCGGACGTCGGCTCTGATGAAGGTGGCCCGCCCCTGCACTCGCGGCGCGAGTGGGCGGATGTCCACTCCGGTCCAGGTCACGTGCGGCCAGGGTCTCGCCAGCAACGCGGTACCCAACATGCCTGCCGCCCCGGTCACCACAACGTGCACTTTCACCTCCCGTTTCCGAAAAAATGCAGCTCGATCGCCGGCATTGTCACGCCTTTATGACGCTTCCGTTTCAGACATTTGTTGCCATGCGGAATTTACCGATTGGCAACAGATTACCTACGAGCAGTCCAGCTATTGGCTCTTGTGACGCTAGCGATCGGCGATTGCCCTCTCCTTGGTGACCGGGCCAAGATTCAACCAAGGTCCCTATCGATAGCTTTTCGGAGCGGGTACCGATCTCGGCAGGAACCGGGGCCACCTAAAGGAGTTGTCATGACGGAAGCGGCCGGAAGAACGACCGCAATAATGGACGAAACGGAACCCGAGCCCTCGTCGGAACCTCGTACCCGGTCGCGGTGGCGCCGCTGGGGCCTGCGCCTTGCCGCCGTGACCTGCGTCGGCTGGTTGGTCATGGTCGCCCTGCACCACGTGCTGAGCGCCCGGACCTACCTGTGGGGGCCGATCGACCTGCTCCCGCCGATCGTCTGGGCGGCGGTCCCGGTGGCACTGTTGCCCGTGGCCTGGCTGGCCCGGCCGATGCGTTGGCGGCTGGTCGGCGCGGCCCTGCTCGCCCTGGTGCTCGGCGTGGGCTACAGCGGGATCAACTTCGCGACCGTGTTCTACACACCGCCACCGGCACCCGCCGACGCCATCAAGGTGGTGACCTGGAACACCGAGTACTGGGACCAGGACCGCCGCAACGACGGCGAGCAGCGCACCACCACCGCGGAGTTCTACGACTATCTGCGCAAGATGGACGCCGACGTCTACCTGCTGCACGAGTACGCCAACGTCGACGACTCGCTTGTCGACATCTTCGCGCAGGCGTACGAGATCGACCAGACGGCCCAACTGGAGGCCGCCTTCCCCGGCTACACGATCGTCCGCGAAGGACGCAACGTGACGCTCACCCGGTTGCCGGTCGTCGGGCACGCCTGGCTCGACTCGACGCCGTACCTGCCGGACGACCTGAAGCCGGTGCCGCCGGCTCTCGTCGACCGGCCGCTCTTCTACACGTCGCAGGCACTGCGCACCGACATCCAGGTAAACGGCCAGGTCGTCTCGTTCTACAACTCGCACATCTTCCAGCCACCGGTCCGGATCCTGCTGCTGCGCAGCGACGACGACCGGAACATGTTCGAGATCGACCGCTTCAACTTCGAGATCCGGCAGGCCAGCTACCAAGCCATCGCGGCCGACCTGGAGAAGAACCAGAACCGCGCGGTGATGGCGGGCGACCTGAACACCTCACCGTCGATGAACCTCCTCGACATGGTCCCCGACCGACTGGTCGACCAGACCAAGGCGCTCTCCTCGCTCTATCCGGTCACCTGGCCGGTGGGCGACAAGCCCCGACTGTGGCGAATCGACTGGCTTTTCACCACCCCGGACGTCACGGTGCACAGCTATGACCTGGCCATGCCCCAGGGGCTGTCCGACCACAAGGCTCAGCAGTTCGTCATCTCCGCCCACTAGGCCGATGAACGGGAGGCCGATCAGCAGGTACCCGCAGTTATTCCGAATGGACTAGGGTGACGACGGACATTCTCGACGACGAGAAACCGCAACGACCAGGAGCCGTCGTCCACCTCCCCAGCGCAGCCGAAATCCTGCCAGAGGAGCATCAATGGCCCCCCCAAAGCCGCCACTGGTATCAGTGGTGATCCCCTGCCACAACAGCAAGAAGACCATCGCCCTGAGCGTCTTGTCGGCATTGAATCAGACCTACCAGCCGATCGAGGTCATCGTCGTCGACGATGCCAGCACCGACGAGACCCCACAGCTCGTCAAGAAACTTGATTGCACGCTGATCGAGCTGACCGATAATGTCGGTGCCGGCCCGGCCCGTAACCGCGGGATAGCGGCAAGCCGAGGCGAAATTCTCTTCTTTCTCGACTCCGATGTCGCCCTCGCCCCCGACGCGGTCGCCAACGCGGTGAAGATCTTCGAGGAGAACCCCGCCTACGGTGCCGTCTGGGGCGTCTACGGCGATCGCCCCCTCGTCGACGACGGCGTGGTGGAGTGGGTGCAGGTGCTCTACGGCCACTACCGGGCGACCCGCAAGCTCGGTCCGGCCCGGACCGGCCACTTCGCCAGTGGCGCCATCCCCCGCCGGGTCATCGACGAGATCGGGGCCTTCGACGAACGGCTACTCGGGCAGTACGCCAACGAGGACCACGAGTTCAGCCTCCGGATCGCGGAGCACTATCCGGTCACCCGAACCCTGTCGGTGATCGGATACCACGACGACGACGACCAGCTCTCCTCGATCCTGCGCAAGCTCTACCGGCGGGCCAGCTCGCTGGTACCCCTCATCTTCAAGCAACGCGAGTTGAAGCCCGAGCGGGAGGCCACCCACCGGCCTGCCGAGGTCGCGGCCGCCTTCCTGGCCACTGTCAGCCTCCCCCTGGCACTGGTCTCCCCCTACCTGGCGGTCGTTCCGGTGGCCTTCCTGGCCTGGTTCATCGGAGTCGATCTCCCGCTGTTGAACTACGTCCGACGCACCGCAGGCTGGCGGATGGTCCCGCCCAGCGCACTACTCAGCTTCGTCTATGGGCTTGCCATCTCTGCTGGCGCGTTGAGCGGTGGCCTGCGCTACCTGCTCGACGTCCGCTTTCGACAAAGGTACCGAACGCCGGCCGAAGTGCACTGATGCACTTCAGCCCCGTGCGGCGTGACAACGGGGAGAACATGTGAGGATCAGACTTCTGGGCCCTGTCGAGGTGGAATCGGCCGACGGGCCGCTCGACGTGGGACCGCGTCAGCGTCGCGCGGTCCTGGCGGCGCTGGCCATGGACGCTGGCGCCCCAGTGCCGATCGACACCCTGACCGAGCGGGTCTGGGGACCGGCGGCTCCGGAGGCGCCCCGCAGCGCCCTCTACGCACACGTCGCCCGCCTCCGCCGTGCCCTGGCTCAGGTCGACAACGGCTCCGGCAACCCGGTCACCCTGAGCCGGCACGGCGACGGGTACGTGCTCAACGTCGACCGCCAGCAGGTGGACCTGCACCGGCTGCACAGTCTCATCGAGCCGGGCCGGGCGGCGACACCGCCCGGCGACCCCGGACGGATCACCGCGCTCCGTGAGGCGATGGAGCTGTGGCGGGGTGACCCGCTGTCCACACTCTCCAGTGACTGGGCGGTCCGGGTGCGTCGCAGCGTGGCGTCGCAGCTGATCGGCGTGGCGGGTGCCTGGGCCGCCGAGGAGTTGCGACTCGGCAACCCGGAGGCGGTGGTCGACCGGCTGGCTCGGATCCTCGGCTCGTACCCGCTCGCCGAACCGCTCGTGGTGCTGCAGATGCGGGCGCTCTGCGCGATGGGACGCACTCCCGAGGCGTTGCAGTACTACGTCGAGACCCGCGCGCAGATCGTCGAGCAGTTCGGTGCCGAGCCCGGCCCCGAGCTGCGCAACCTGCACGTCGCGATCCTGCGGGGCGAACTCGACGAGCCGTACGCGGGCGGCACCGGGCAGACCTCCGCCCCGGTCCGGCACGTACCGCGGCAGCTACCCGCCGACATCGCCCGATTCTCCGGCCGACGCGACGACCTCGCCCCGATCCTGGACTGGCTGAGCCCCGCCGGCACCGCCGGCTCCGCGCCGGTCGTCTCCATCTACGGGGCGGCCGGTGTCGGGAAGTCCACCCTGGCGATCCACGCCGCGCACAAGTTGACCAGCCGCTACCCGGACGGCCAGTTGTACATCGACCTGCGTGGCACGAGCGCTGACGCGGAGCCGCTGACCCCAGTTGACGCGCTCGCCCGGCTGCTACGCACGCTCGGGGTCAGCATGAGCTACGTCGGGGAGCAGGTCGACGAGGCCGCGGCCCAGTTCCGGTCGGTCGTCGCCGGCCGACGGTTGCTGCTGGTGCTCGACAACGCCGTCGACGCCGCCCAGGTTCGCCCGCTACTCCCCAGCGGCGCCGGCTGCGCCACGCTGGTGACCAGCCGGCAACCGCTGGCGGGGCTCAGCGATGTCTGCCAGCTGCGCGTCGGACGACTCACCCTGCCCGACGCCATCGCGCTGCTGAGCCACTGGGTTGGCGGGCAACGGGTGGCCGCCGAGCCGGAGGCCGCGGTGGCGATCGCCGAGTGGTGCGAGTGCCTGCCGCTGGCGCTACGTATCGTCGGCGCCCGCCTCGTGGCCCGCCCCGGATGGCCCCTCGCCGAGCTGCGCGATCGGCTCGCCGACGAGCGCCGCCGGCTGGACAACCTGGAGTTCGACGGTGTCGGCCTACGGGCCAGCATGGCCGGCTCCTACGACCGCCTCTCCGGCAGCGCGGACCGCTCCGAGCGGGCCATCGCCGAGGCGTTCAAGCTGCTGGGCACGTCGACGATGACGGAACTCAGCCGGTCGACCGCCGCCCGGCTGCTCGCCCGCTCCGAGGCGCACACCGAACGCATCCTGGAGCGCCTCGTCGACGTGCAACTACTGGAGACCTCGACGCCGGGCAGTTACCGGATGGGCGAACTTCTCCGGTTGTACGCCCGAGAACGCTTCGCCGGACTCCACGAGAAATGATCGGCGACTTGCCGGACAAGGATGAGACAAGCGTTTACCGCTAGCGTGACTCACCAGAGCGAGTCCTTTTCGGCGATCGGAGAAGGTGGCGCGTGTCGACAAGCGAACTGAACGCACAGCAGACCTTCCCGGGAATTGCCATAGCCACAACCGCCAAGCCGCAGAAAAGGTGGCGGATACTGCTCCGGCGAGTCGTCATGGGTCTGCTGCTCGCAGTGACCGTGGCCTTCATCGTGATCGCGCTACGTGGCCAGGACTGGTCGACGGTCGCCGGGACGCTGCGCGACCAGCGGCCCGGTTTCGTCGTGATGATGGCGGCGCTGGCCGTACTCACCAACGCCGCCGGTCTGGTCGCGGCGATGATCTCCTGGCGGGCCATGCTCGCCGGCGTCGGCGAGCGGGTCTCCGCGACGGACGCGGCACGGATCTTCTACTTCGGCCAGTTCGTCAAGTACGTGCCCGGGAAGGTGATGGGCTTCCTGCTGAGTGTCCAGATGGGTCGGAGCATCGGCGTACCGGCGAGCCGGATGGGTGCGGCATGGCTGCTGGCCCTCGTCGTGAGTCTGCTGACCGGCGCCACCGTGGGACTGGCCGCCGGCCCCGAGGTCTTCGGTGCGTCATCGGCCTGGCTCCTGCTGGCCGTCCTGCCGGTGGCGGCGGTCCTGGTCCACCCGGCGCTGGTCGGCAAGGCCGGGCAGCTGCTCGCCCGGCTGCGCCGCCGCCCGGAGCCGCCGTCGGCGGTCTCCGGGCCCAGCATCCGACGGGCCGTCGTCGCCCAGTTGCTGGCCTGGCTGATCGGCGGGGCCCACCTCTGGGTCCTCGCGGTGGCGATGGGCGCGCCGCCGCTGCGTGCGCTCCCGCTCTGCGTCGGTGCCTTCGGCCTCGGCGCGGTCGCCGGGGTGATCGCCGTCTTCGCCCCCGACGGCATCGGGGTCCGGGAGGTGGTGGTGCTGGCCGCGCTCAGCGTCATCCTGCCGGTCCCGGTGGCCGGGGTGGTGGCGCTGGTCAGCCGGGTCGTGGTGACGCTGAGCGAACTCGCCACCGCCGGGGTTGGCCTGCTGGTGACCGAAGCGCTCGGCCGACGCCGGCGGCGCGGCGTGGACAAGGGCGGCACGAGAACCGACCCGACGGATCCCAAGCTATCGCCAAGAACCTGACCACAGGCGACCGGATAATGTTTTCGGAGAATGTGAATTCGGCCCGCAGCCTAATCTCGGAGAATGCGGTATCCATGCCGGACAAGAAATACGACCTGACGATCGCAGCCACCTACTACGAACCGTACGTCAGCGGCTTCACCCAAACGGTGCGCAGCATTGCCGAGGGTCTGTCCAATCGAGGTTGGCGGGTCGCCGTCGTCGCGGCCCAGCACGATCCCGAACTGCCGCTGCGAGACGTTGTCGGCGGGGTGGACGTCTACCGTTCTCCGGTGCTGATGCGGGCGGGGCGGAGGCTCATCGCCCCCCGCTACCCGATACTTGCCGGGCAGGTGGCGGGAAACTCGTCGCTGCTGCACCTCAACCTGCCGACGTCGGGGGCGGGCCTACTGACGTCACTGGCCCGCCGCGTACCGATGGTGAGCATGCTGCACGCCGATCCCCACCTTCCGCAGAGCAGGTTCAGCCAGGGGTTGAGGCACGCCTCGGACGTCGCCTACCGGGCGGCCATCCGCCGCTCCGACGCCGTCGTGGCGACCAGCCACGACCAGGCGTACGCCTCCCGGTTCTGGCCGGTCATCCGCCACCGCAACTTCACCCCGATCGCACCCCCGTGCCTGGACCGGCGGGGCGGGCAACCCCACTACCGGGAGACCCGCGGCCTGCACGTCGGCTTCTTGGGGCGGATCGTGGCGGACAAAGGCATCGGATACCTGGTGCGGGCGTTCCAGCGGATCACCGACCCGGACGCCCGGCTGTTGATCGCGGGCAACTACCACACGGCCGCCGGCCGGAGCGACCTCCCCGTCGTGCAGGCGGAGATCGACCGGGACAGCCGGGTACGGATCCTCGGCGAGCTGCGCGGCCGGGAGGTCAACGACCTCTACGCCTCCATCGACGTGTTCGCGCTACCGACGGTCGCCGGGTCGTTCGGCACCGTGCTGGCCGAGGCCATGATGTGCGGCGTCCCGTCGGTGACGACCGACCTCCCCGGCAGCCGGTACCCGGTCACCGCGACCGGATTCGGCCGGTTGATCCCCGCCGGCGACCCGAGGGCGCTGGAGCGAGCCATCTCCGAGTTGGCAACGGCGCCTCGGGAGTGGAAGGAGCAGAAGGCCCGCGCGGCACGGGCCCGGTTCTCCGTGGCGACATCGCTGGATGCACACGAGGTCCTCTTCACCAGCCTTCGAGAACGAACCGCCTCTCGGCAACACCGATGAAAGGAAGGGTTGGAGCCCGATGAACGAGCAGCCACTGGTCTCGGTGATCATCCCGAACTACAACTACGCCAGCACGATCGGCGAGTGCGTCAAGGCGGCGAAGAGCCAGACGTACCCCGCCGTCGAGGTCATCGTGGCCGACGACGCCAGCACGGACGACTCGGTGGCGATCGCCCGCTCCCTCGGCGTCACCGTGTTGCAGGTCCCGGTCAACAGCGGCGTCTCCACGGCGCGGAACCTGGGCGCCCGACACGCCAAGGGCGAGGTGCTGTTCTTTGTGGACTCCGATGTCGCGCTCGATCCCGACGCCGTCGAGCGGGCGGTCGAGTACCTGCGTACCGAACCGCAGCTCGGTGCGATCTGCGGCATGTACCGAGCCGAGCCGATGTTTCCCGACAGCCTGGTCAAGCGCTACCGCGCCATCCAGCAGTACGTGTGGTTCTGCGAGGTCGAGGGCGCCATCCCGGGCCTGCACTCGGCGCTGTTCGCGATGAGGAAGGAGACGTTCCTGGAGGTCGGTGAGTTCAACGACCGACTACGGTGGACCGAGGAGCAGGACTACGGCTTCCGGCTCAACGCCCGATACGAGGTCAAGGCCGTGCCCACGATCCGGGGCCGGCACGACCACGACGGCACGCTGCGGGTGATGCTGACCAAGGTGTTCAACCGCACCCGGCTCGGTGCGCCGAACTGGTTGCGGCTGAACAAGCTCCCCGGCGGCGCCGGCACCGGCTACCGGGCGTTGGGCAGCGCTTTCGTCCTGGCGGCCGTGATCGCACTTGTCTCGTCGGCACTTCTCGGCCCCTGGGCGCTCCTTGCCGCCGCGGTGCTGACCGGGATCGGCATCGCGTGCGACAAGCGCACCTATGCGTACGCGTACCGTCACCATGGGGTCGTGTTTGGACTACAATTCACGGTGCTCCACCTCGCGGTGACGCTCACCTCGGCGGTGGCCGCCGGCATCGGCATCCTCCAGGGATTGCTGCTCCCAAGCATGACGCGACGGCTCTACCGCATCGAGAACCCCGCCTGACCCCCATGCGCCGGCATCAGCGGTGCCCGACCGGAAAGTTGGACATGACTGTTTCCAAGCAGCCTGACGCCCTGGGCTTCGATATCGACAGCACAGCGACCGAGGTGCTCACCGGCATCGACCTTTCCGGCAGGTTCGCCATCGTCACCGGCGGATACTCCGGTCTGGGTTTGGCGACCACCCGTGCCCTCGCCGCCGCCGGTGCCGAGGTTCTCGTCCCGGCCCGGCGTACGGACGTCGCGCGGGAGGCGGTCGCCGGCATCGACGGCGTACAGGTCGACGAGCTCGACCTGGCCGACCTCGACAGCGTGCGGAACTTCGCGGACCGGGTCCTGGACTCGGGACGCAGCATCGACATCTTGATCAACAACGCGGGCATCATGGCCACCCCGCTGACCCGCGTCGGTCCGGGCTGGGAGGCGCAGTTCGCCACCAACCACCTGGGGCACTACGCCCTGGTCAACCGGCTCTGGCCAGCCCTCGTCGCCGACGGCGGCGCCCGGGTCGTCGTCCTCTCCTCAGGCGCCGGGGAGAACCCCCGCATCAACTGGGACGACTTGCACTTCGAGAACGGCTACGACAAGTGGGGGGCGTACAGCCAGTCGAAGTCGGCCAACATCCTCTTCGCCGCCGAGCTCGACCGGCTGGGGCGGGCGTCCGGGGTGCGCGCCTTCTCGGTGAACCCCGGCTACATCCTCACCCCGCTGCAGCGGCACCTCTCCAAGGAGGAGATGGTCGGTGCCGGCTGGATCGACGAGAACGGCACCGCCCTGCTGCCCGAGTTCCGGGCCCCCGAGCAGGGTGCCGCGACGCAGGTCTGGGCCGCGACGTCAGCCGGGCTGGAGAGTGAGGGCGGCAGCTACCTGCAGGCGTGCAAGGTCGTCAAGAGCTTCGACGGCCCCGAGGAGCGCGAGGCGGCCGAGCGGCTCTGGGCGCTGTCGGCCGACTTGACCGGCGTCGACGCGTTCGGCAAGTCGGCGTAGTCCGCGCCGCGGGGCCGGCACTCGTCGCTGACCACCCGGCCGGAACGTGACGCGCGAGGTGCCCCCGGTGGTCCGGTCAGTGACCGGTCGACCGGGGGCATTCGCTCTCCCGGCACTGTCGGATGAAATCGATCAGGGTTGATGTATTGTGGGGAACGCCTCCGCTCGCGTCCTCCACTCGACCTGCTCGAGGAGTTGAAAACATGTTGCGACGGCGTTGTCGTCCGGTCCCCCTGCTGGCCGGGCTGCTCGTTCTGGTCCTGTCCGCGCTCCTGTTGCCACCGGCTTCGGCGGCCGGCACCGCCAGAGCCGACACATCCCAGACCAGCAGGGTGCCACTCACCGGGCTGCCGGACGGCCGGATGCTGATCGCGGAGAAGAACGGCACCGTCCGCGCCTACCACCCCGACACCGGCCTGGCGGCCGAGCCGGTGCTCGACCTGACCGCCCGGATCGACACGTCGGGCAACGAGCGCGGCCTGCTCGGCATCACGCCAGCACCGAACTTCGCCCGGACCGGGATCCTCTACCTGGCGTACACGAGCCTCCCGGCCGGCGCGCTGACCCTGGCGCGAGTGCCCATCGGCGCTCCCGGGCGGCTACAGGTGCTGCTCACCCAGGAGCACGCCGAGTACAACAACCACAACGGCGGACAGGTGGCGTTCGGCCGCGACGGCTACCTCTACTGGTCCCTCGGCGACGGCGGGCACGCGAACGACCCGTTCAAGGCCGGCCAGGACCTCGGCACCCTACTCGGCAAGATCGTACGGATCGACGTCAACCGCAGCTGCGGGGCGAAGCCCTACTGCGTACCCTCCGACAACCCGTTCGTCCGCAAGCGCGACGCACGGCCGGAGATCTGGCTCTACGGGCTGCGCAACCCGTGGCGGTTCTCCGTCGACCCGGCCGACGGCTCACTGTGGATCGGTGACGTCGGCCAGGGCCTGGTCGAGGAGATCAACCACGTCCGCCCGTGGCAGGGCGGGGCGAACCTCGGCTGGTCCTGCCGAGAGGGCACCCCGGTGTTCGACCCGGACCAGTGCCAGCCGGGCGTGAAGTACGTCGACCCGGTCTTCGAGTACGAACATTTCATGACCGAGAACTGCTCGGTGACCGGCGGCGTGGTCTACCGGGGATCCGCCACCCCGGAGGCACGGGGGACCTACATCGCGAGCGACTACTGCTCGACCCTCGCATTCGCCGTACGCCCCAAACCCACCGGCGGCTACGAGACCGCCACCATCGGCAACTTCCCCATCCAACCGACGGCGATCGACGCCGACGTGCACGGCGAACTGTACGCACTCAGTGACCTGCCGGGATGGCTGAGCCGGGTCCGGTTCGAGCGGGTCCCGCCAGCCGCTGGCGGCGGCGAGTCACCCACGTCGGTGGGAGGAGCACGCTGATGACGCGCGGTGTCTACTTCCTGGCTAATGACGACTTCATCGAGCGGGCCATCGGCTTCCTCAGCAGCTTCCGTTTCCACAACCCGTCCATCCCGCTGTGCTTCATCCCGTTCGCGGAGAACTGCGCGGGCGTCGCCGGGCTGGCTGATCGGTACGACTTCACCGTGTGGAGCGACGACCGCGTCTTGCGTACCTGCGACGAGATCAGCCGGGAGTTCCACGACGGCGTGACGATGGGTCACTACCGCAAACTGGCCATGTGGCAGGGCGACTTCGACGAGTTCCTCTACGTCGACTCGGACACGATCGTGCTGGATTCGGTCGACGTCGTCTTCCCGTACCTGGACCGCTACGACTTCGTGACCTCGCACTCGCACATTCCTGAGATCCGCCAATGGGTGTGGCGTGAGTCGATCTACGACACCGGGCTGCTCAACCGGGAGCAGATCGAGTACGCCACCAACACCGGGTTCGTCACCTCGCGGGCCGGTCTGATCGACCCCGAGGAGGTGCTGCGCGATCTGGCGGCGCCGCTCGCGCTCGCACCCCACATGGAGTTGCTCTGCCGCGAGCAGCCGTTGCTGAACTACCTCATCGTGACCTCCGGGCAGCCGTACTCGAGCCTGTCGCGCATCGCCGAAGAGACGAACGACCCGGACATCCCGCAAGAACAGTGGGCCGGTCTCGACATCGGCCGAGTGGAGGCGGGCCGGCTGGTGCCCTCGCGGGTCAGCCGGGTGCTGCTGGTGCACTGGGCCGGGGAGTGGGAGCGAGTACGCGCCCAGGGCGGACAGCTCCCGTACCACGAACTCTGGCAGCATTACCGCGCCATGGCCGACGACGGGCCGCCCGCCGGCATCGGCGTGGACGAGTTGGCGGACGCCAGGTAGACCGGGCCACGATAGTTCCCCTACTCATCGGTGCCCCGCCCACCGGCGGGCCACCAGCCCCCCGGATGCCAGCACCAATGCTCAACACTTCCCCGCCCTGCGTCGCCAACGGGGTGTGGCAGCGCGTCCCAGACGGCGTACGCGAAGAAGGCCCTGACCGGCAGGGTTCTGCCAGTCAGGGCCTTGCTTGGTGGTGCGCCGCCAGGGACTCGAACCCCGAACCCGCGGATTAAGAGTCCACGTTCTTCGATGTCGGGCTCTGTCGCCTGATGTTGAGAGCTGCCGTTTGAGCAGGTGAAGGGGCCGATGACATGCTGCGTCGTGTCGTCGGCTCCGGCACCGTTCCGGGACGTTTGGTCTCCCCTCGGTCCCCCGGAAGCCCCCCGAACCGGCGGGTTCACCCCAGCTCGGCGGGGTGACGTGTCTCGTTCAGGTTGATCAACCGACGCCAGCAGACCCCGCTTCTGGCCGATGAGAGTACGCAGGAACGGCCTCCGAATGCAGGTGGAAATGAGACACATGAGCTACGGCCGGCGGTCCAATCCGGTCGTTGGTCATCGCGTTCTACCGCCTGGGTGTGGCGATACTGCGCGACTGGCCGTCCTTAGAACAGTGGAGGCGCGTCGAACTTCGGCCCTTCACCCTTGCGGGCGATGCCGCCCCGCCTGCCAATCCTTGGATGACGGCACGCTCCGCAGCCCTGTCGCTGGATTCGGGCTGAGACCGTCGTCTCCCACTCCTTTGACCCGCAGCAGGGGCAGTGCCACCGGCAGCGGTCGTGGGATCCTGGGCGGAGCCGATCAGGTCCCCGATCAGGTTGGTCCAGGTTCTTCAGAAAGGTGCCCGCGATCTCGGGATGCAGGTCGGCCAGAGATCTACCGGGCGAAGGCTGCCGGCGGGACGCGGTGCGCCGGCGGATGCCGCACGGTTGGCAGCCGCGCCCGGAGGTACGGGTGACGACCGGCGCCACCCACTCGTGTGCACAGTCCGGGCATCGCCAGAGCACCCGGACGTTCGACCCCCGAGCCAGATCAAGCAGCTCGATGTCGCGGGTCTTGTCGACGTCGAGGATGCGCACGGCCTGGGTGAGTAGTTCGGGAGCGACGTCACGGACGCGGAGTTCGGCCCGGCTCAGACGAGCCTGGTAGGCGTGTTCCCGCCGGGAGCACACCGGGCAGCCGGTATTGCGCTGGGCGCGGCTGACCACGCGGGTGCGCCAGAGGTGCTGGCAGATGCCGCACTGCCAAACGCACCGGTCGGCCGATCCGGGAAGCAGCCACTGCGCGCCCATCTCCGGGCGCGTCAGGTTCTCGATCAGTTCGCTCGCCAGCTCCGGGAACAAGATGGCCAGGCTCTCGCCGGGTGGTGTGGTCTGGAACGCCTTCCACTCCTCGCGAGCGGCGCCGAGGCATGCGGCGATCCGATCGCCGGACAGGGGCGGGCACGGCACGGACTGCGACCGCAGCCACTCCGCGAGGACCAGAAACCATTCCGTCGCGTCCTTAGTGCCCGCGACCACGGTCTCCCCCGGAACCGGCGGCGTGCCGGGCTGCCGAACCCGCACATAGCGCACGCCCAGGTTGGCCATGACCGCTGATTTGCGTAGGTCTCGGGCGTGGGCAGTGGCGTCGGAGTGCCACTGGGCCGGGTCCAGGTCGATGTAGAGGCCAGCCGAGGGCAGGAAAAGGTCCAGCCGCTCCGCCGAGCGCCGGCCGCCGTCGAGGCGAGCGTCGACTTCTACCTCCTCGCCGGTCGCGGCCGCCAGCAGGTGCGCAAGCTCAATTTCGAGGAGGCTTCGGCCGCGACGGCGGCACCGTCCGCAGCCGTAGTCCGGTGATTTTGCGCGGTCGCGCACATGCGCCTCGAAGAGCGC
Organism: Micromonospora endophytica; assembly: GCF_003236305.1. Taxonomy (GTDB): domain Bacteria; phylum Actinomycetota; class Actinomycetes; order Mycobacteriales; family Micromonosporaceae; genus Micromonospora; species Micromonospora endophytica. The sequence continues at coordinate 39,780 of NZ_POTX01000023.1, forward strand.
ACCGCACCGGCAGCGCCAAGAGCAGAGAGCACCAGCGCGCGGATACAGCGTCGCCGGGCCGTGCCCGGGCCAGGAAAGGTTCGTCACGAAGGACGCCGCGACCTCCGGCATGAGCGTGGCAAGCGACTTCTCCCTCGGGGCGACTCGGCTGGCAGCGCCCCGAGCCAGGTACGCGCAGGCGGCGCATAGCAGCCGGGTCGCCTGGGTGGCGACGGAGCGTTCGAAGTGCCGTGAACACTCCGGGCAGCGCCAGACGCAGATGTCGTTGGTCCCCGCGGTGAAGCTCTCCGGGCCACGCCCGGGATGGGACTCATTGGCGACAAACATCGCCGCCAGCTCCGGATGCGTGCCGATGAACGGCGCGGCTGCGCCAAGATCCCGCAGCAGTTCGCCCGCCCGTCGACGCCCGCAGGGCGGGCAGCCGCGGCCAGCGGTTCGGTTCGTTACGGTGGACACCCACTCGTGCGCGCAGTCGCCGCAGCGCCATGAGCACCGGTCGACCGAGTTCGGCCGAAGGAGGGCGGGGCCGCGCTCGGGACGCCGCTGGTTGGCGAGGAACTGCGCGGCGATCTCTGGGTACAGGTCAGCGAGCGATCGGCCTGGCTGCGGTGCGCCGCCCATCAACTCCGCGCATCGAGGGCAGGGCCGGCCGGCGCCAACGACGTTCAACACGGTCTGGTCCCACTCGTGATCGCATGCGCCGCACCGCCATCGGCACCGGTCGGTCGCGGATTTCGGCAGGAAGTCGGGGGTGCGATGCGGATGGGTGAAGTTGCGGACGAACATGTCGGCGACAGTGGGGTGGGTAGTGCGCAGTGGTGCGGTGGTCGGCGGCCGACGGTTCGCGGCCCGGCATCGTGGACAGACGCTTCCGGCCACCCGGAGCCGGACTCTCGTGTGCCAGGTGTTGCCGCAAGCACAGCGCCACCAGGCGACCTTGTCGGAACGGACGCTCACGTCGGCCACCGGCGTCTGCTCGGCTGGATCTTCCCAGCGCAGGAAAAACTCGACGATTTCCGGGCACGCGTCGCCGACCCGGTTGGCCACTCGCCGGGAGTTGGCGTCGGACCGGCGCTTGCCCGCGCACGGCTTGCAGCCGCCGCCCCCCGACAAGGTTCGCCGGACGGTCGGTCCCACCCAGGAGTAGCCGCAGGCCGAGCAGCGCCACCGCATCTGGGCCGTGGACTGGGCGCTGATCGTCTCGGGTGTGGCGGTGGGGTAGGTGACACACTCCAGCCACTCCGCGGCCAGTTCCGGCATGACTTCGGCCAGGCTGCGGCCCGGCTCCGGCGTATTGGCCTTGCGCCGCAGCCACCTCCGGCAATCCTTGCAGCCGGACGCTGCGCGCACCCGCACCGCGACGGCCTGCCACCACTCCAGCCCACAGGTCGCGCACCTCCACCGGGCCTTGCGATTCGAGCCCCGGGGAAGGTCGCCCAGATCCCCGACCCAGTTCTCGATCTCAAGCAGTTCCGGCAGGAGATCCGGATGCGCACTCGCCACCGTCTCCCTGATCTTGGCAGCCATGCCCGCATCGTCCCAGGCAAGTACGACATTTCCGCATGCCTCAGCGGCTGGAGCCGCCCAGCTGCCGCGGACCAATGGATTCATTCGGAAGCAAGTCGGATCGCACGGAATCACGGTGAGGCAGCGTCGTTCGCTCGGTCGTGTTGGCACCGCAAGATCAGATATCCTCATCTAGCCGCGACAACCGCAGCTACCCGACGAGTATCCGGTGAGGCCATCCGTTATTTCGTTGTCGTCCATCGGCTGATATCGGTGCCGGGCCAACCAAGATGCGCGAGATCGACCTCGGTGTCGCCGAAGCAACCTGCGAGTAGGTAAGCACCGTGGTTATCGAGCTGGTCGCGGCGCCGTTGGTAGCGGCGGATGGCGCGTGGATCGGCGTGACCGGCGCAGCCCTGGGGTCCGGCGCAGGTGCCCACCGGTGACGTCGAGGATCTCGGTGATGGCGGTATGCCGCAGGGAGTGTGGGCTTAACACGCTCGCCGCGGTCTGCCCGGCACGGCGGGCCAGGCGGCGGATCAGCCTGTGCCGATGACATGCGGCTCTTAGTCCGCCGCCGGTCACGCGACGGGAACCCACACCTGCCAGGAGACCTGAACGTCGACGAGTATCTCGCTGTCTGGCCAGGACCAGGACGGTTGGGCGCATCCATGCGAGGCGAACCAGCCGGACGTCCCGGAAACCGGATCTGCCATGGGGATCAGATCCGGCATCGACACCAGCATGGCTGTCACCTGGTGCCCGCCGAGGGCCCGCCACCGGATGAAGAACCGCTGGTGCGCGCACCCATTCATCGTCGCCGGAAAGCCATCGATCAAGGCCGAGTCCGGGCCGCCGAACACCCGGATGATGCCGTCGCCGCTGCGGTCGAAGCGATACCCGGGCCACGTCGATGGCCAGTCCGGGCGGTCGGGACCAGACCGGGCGACCAGGTCGGCGTCCCCCCACCGAACATCGGCATCAGGTTGGCGGCCCCGGCCGAGCCAGAGCACCAGCGAGACGGCGCCCCCCACCACAGCCATCAGCATCGCAATGACGCTGCTGATCCTGTCGGCACCGTCCAGACCGGCGCCCACAAGCAAGGCGGCAAGGCTGGCCGCAACCAGCACCCCGACAAGAGCGACGGAAGGCAGCAGCCAGCGCGGATGACCGGACCTGGCGGTCTTTCGAGCACCGATCACCACACGACGATCCCTTCCTACTGCAGCTCAGCGGCTCCGGCAGTATAGGGCCGGGCGGCGACCGCCACCTCAGGCCGGCCACGGGTCCAGGCAAGTCGATGTCGAGGCTCAACCGCCGCACGATCTCGGGGAGCAACGGCAGTGCGGTGGAGCGGTCCGGCCGCGACCGGGCATGGGGACAGGTGACGGTACTGTGCGTGTCGTGTCGAGTGCTCGGGCTCGCGGTGTAGGCGTAGCCAAGCCGATCCTCGCAGGCGGTGCACTCCACTCCGGAGAGTTGGTCGATGCTGCTGCCGGTGCTGGGCCGTTGACGTACGCGATCCTGGGCATGCCTTGCCAAACCGATGCTCCCGAGAGCTGCCGCGCACCTGGTACTGAGGTTCCCCCGGTAGCTCGGAGGCTTTCGATCATGCTCTGATGGAGCTGAAGGGAGTCATCCGTGGCAGCACCGAAGAAGTACCCCGATGAGCTGCGTGAACGTGCGGTGCGTTTGTATCGGGAG
>NZ_POTX01000240.1 GCF_003236305.1 Micromonospora endophytica
ATCGGGCTGGGCGGGTTCGCCCTCTACGGCCTGTTCGTCGGCGGTGGCGTCAAGTGCCGTGCCGACCTGCGGTGACGATGAGTCCGCGGCGGCGCAGCTCGGCGTAGGCGCGGGAGACGGTGGCCGGGCTGACGGCCAACTCGCTGGCGAGCGCCCGCACCGGCGGCAGCGGGTCACCGGGGGCAAGGGCGGCGCGGCGGATGCCCGATTCGATGCTTGTCGAAATCTCGACGGCCGTCGCTCCGGTGATCTGATAGCGTACTGACACAAAACAGGGATTGTACTAGAACAAAGGTGGGACATGTACGCGCAGACCGTCCGCACCACCGCCAGCCGCTCCCGGGACCGGATGAGCTACGACCGGGCCGCCGCGCACGCCGTGCTCGACGAGGCGTACGACTGCGTGCTCGGGTTCACCGTGGACGGTGAACCGCGCCTGCTGCCCACCCTGCACGTACGCATGGGTGACACGCTCTACCTGCACGGCTCCACCGGCAGCCGACCGCTGCTGGCCGCCCGGGGTGACGGGTTGCCGGTCTGCGTGGCGGTCACCCTGCTCGACGGGCTGGTCTACGGCCGCTCGCAGTTCCACCACAGCGCCAACTACCGCTCGGTGATCGCGCACGGCACCGCCCGCCTCGTCACCGACGTGGCGGAGAAGTCCGACGTGCTCACCGCCCTGGTGGAGAAGGTCGGCACCGGCCGTGCGGCGGACAGCCGCCCGCCGAGCCGGCGGGAGCTGGCCGAAACCGCAGTGCTGGCGCTGCCACTGCACGAGGTGTCGGTCCGCGCCCGCACCGGCGGCGTCGCCGACGAGCCGGAGGACTACGCGCTGCCGCACTGGGCCGGGGTGGTGCCGCTGCGGCTGACCGCCGGTCCGCCCGAGCCGGACACCGGGGTCACCGCGCCGGTGCCGGCGTACCTGCGGCCGGCCCGCACGCCGTGGCACGAGCCGGTGCCGCTGGACGGCCGGCACGTGCGGCTGGAGCCGCTGGACCTGGCGCACGCCGAGGAACTCTTCGCCGCCACCACCGACCCGGAGGTCTGGCGGCACCTCGGCACCACCCAGCCGGTCGCCCCCGCCGACCTGACCGTCGTCCTCCGCGCCTACCTGGCCGCCTGGCACCGGGGCGAGCAGGTGCCGTGGGTGCAGCGCTGCGCGGTGACCGGTGCGGTGGTCGGCAGCACCTCGTACTACGAGATCGATCCCGAGCGGCGGTCACTGGGCATCGGGCACACCTTCCTGGGCCGGCCGTGGTGGCGTACCGGGATCAACACCGAGGCGAAGCTGCTGCTGCTCGGGCGGGCGTTCGACGAACTCGGCGCGGTACGGGTGGTCTGGCACACCGACATCCGCAACGAACGCTCACAACGGGCCATCGAACGGCTCGGCGCCAGCCGGGAAGGGGTGCTGCGCAGGCACCGGTTGCGCCCGGACGGCTCGTGGCGGGACACCGTGCAGTATTCGATGACCGTCGACGAGTGGCCAACGGCACAGGTCACGCTCCGGGAAAGGCTTCGCTCGGCGGCCCCGTCGGCCGGATGATGTCCGGCGTGCTGGGGATCACCGACATCTGGACGTACGTGCTGGGCACCGTGGCCATCGTGCTGCTGCCCGGACCCAACTCGCTCTTCGTCCTCTCCACCGCCGCGCGCCGGGGCGTACGCACCGGTTACCGGGCCGCGGCCGGGGTCTTCGTCGGCGACGGGGTGCTGATGTTCCTCTCCGCCGCCGGGGTGGCGTCGCTGCTCAAGGCGTACCCACCGGTCTTCCTCGTGATCAAGTACGCGGGTGCCGCGTACCTGGGCTATGTGGGGTTGACCATGCTGCGCGGCGCCTGGCGGCGCTGGCGCGACCGCAACGACCCGACCACGCCGCGGCTGATCGACGCCGCGGAGCCGGCGGCGATGCGCAGCCCGTTCCGCAAGGCCCTGGTGATCAGCCTGCTCAACCCGAAGGCGATCCTCTTCTTCATCTCGTTCTTCATCCAGTTCGTCGACCCGACCTACCCCTGGCCGGCGCTCTCCTTCCTGCTGCTCGGCCTGATCGCCCAGGTGACGAGCGCGCTGTACCTGACCGCGCTGATCTTCGCGGGGACGTTCCTGGCCGCCCAGTTCAGCCGGCGTCGCCGGCTCGCCGCCGGCGCCACCACCGCCGTCGGCGCGCTCTTCATCGGCTTCGGCCTCAAGCTGGCCCAGGGGTAAGGAGGGGCCCCCTGTTAACGCCTCGTGTAGGTAAAGGGCCCCCTATTAACGCCCTCGGGGTTAGCGCCGCCGGGTTGACGCCGCCGGGTTGACGCCGCCGGGGTTAGTGCGAGCGGATTGACGCCGGTGGGTTGACGCCCACGGTCAGGCGCCGTCGCCACCGCCGCCGATGCCGCCCCCGCCGCCCGTGCCACCGAGGCCGAACCCTGGCTCGATGGGCCGGTCGGGTGGACGACTGACGTGCGCCGACTCGGTGATGGTGGCCGACCAGTCGGCGTGCGCCGCCGCCGCAGCGTGCCGGTTGATGGTCTCGCGCAGCCAGCCATCCACAGTGGACACCCAGTCCCGCTGGTCGGCGCCGGTGTGCCAGATCTTGAACCGGCTGATGCTGGGGTGGGTGATGCCGGCCAGCGCCAACCGGCGGTCGCAGAAGAGGATCACCTCGAGACCGGCGGAGTCGGTTACGAAGATCACCTCCAGTTCGGTGATCGGCCCGGCGTAGAGCGGGCCCACCCAGAAGCCCCACCGCTGGTGCAGTGGCAGGGTCTGCGCCACTCCGGGCAGCCGGCCGTCGACCAGGCCGGCCTGGCGCACGCTGAAACCGAGGGTGTCCAGGGCGGCCAGCACGTGCTGCTGGGTGGGCAGCGGATGCACGAAGATCGGCACCATGGCGCCCTGGTCCAGGCCGGGCTCGATGGCCACCTCCGTACGCAGCCCCATCCGCAGGCTGAGCAGCGGTACGCCGCCGTACGTCGTCACCGGCGTCTCCCAGGGCAGCGGGAACTCGAACGGGATCGAGCGGCCCCGGCCGGCCCGCAGCACCAGGGCGTCGGCCACCTGCGCCTGATGGAACTGGACCAACCGGCGGGGCGCCTGCGGATCGTCCGGCTCGACCTGGCTGACCAGGCCGAGCCGGACGTGGTAGACCGGCACGTCGACGTCACCGGCGATCAGGTTCACCCGCCCCGGCAGCCGCAGCCCGGGGCGGGTGCTCGGGTTGGCCAAGGCGGTCTGCACCGTCAGGCCCGTACCGCCCGACTCCGGTGACACCCCCGTCAACCGCACCCGCGTCGCTCCTACCTCAGCCGGCGCACCGCGCGCGGAATCGGATCGGTCTCGTCGTCGAACTCCCCGATGACCTCCTCCAGCAGGTCCTCAAGGGCCACGAAGCCGACCGGGCGGGTCGGGCCGCCACCGTTGCGGACCAGTGCCAACTGGGACTGGCGGGCCCGCATCGCGGCCACCGCCTCGGTCACCGTAGCCGTGTCGGGCAGGGTGATGGCGTCGTTCATCAGATCCGCCGCGGTGGCGTCCGGACGGCTGGCGGTGGCCCGCACCGCCTCCCGTACGTGCACCAGGCCACGGACGTCCCCGGTGGCGTCCAGCACCGCCAGCCGCGACCGGCCGCTGTCCCGGCTGACCTGCTCGATCCGGTCGACCAGATCGTCCAGGCGGACCGTCACCATCCGGTCGAACGGCTCCATCACCTGGGCGACAGTCGTCTGCTGCAACTCCAGCATGCTGGTCAGCATCTCGTGCTGGGCGGCGCCGAGCAGCCCGTGTTCGCGGGACTGCTCCAGCAGCATCCGCAGTTCGTCCGGGCCGTGCACCTGGGCGAGCTGATCCTGCGGGTTGACCTTCGCCAGTCGCAACATCGCGTTGGCCACCGCGTTGAGCACCGACAACACCGGCCGGGACACCCGGGCGAAGGCCCGGAACGGCAGGGCCAGCAGCAGCGCGGAGCGCTCCGGGTGGGTGATCGCCCAGGACTTCGGCGCCATCTCGCCGACCACCAGGTGCAGGAAGGTGACAAGGCTCAGCGCGAAGATCAACGCGACCACGTGGCTGGCGCCGTACGGCAGCCCGACAGTGTGCAGCAACGGGCTGAGCAGACGCTCGATCGCCGGCTCCGCCAGGGCACCGAGGCCCAGGGTGCAGAGCGTGATGCCGAGCTGCGCCCCGGCCAACATCAGCGACAGTTCGCGTACGCCGTCGAGCGCGGCCTTGGCCGCCCGCCCGCCGCCGGCCGCCGCCTGCTCCAGCCGGTAGCGCTTGCTCGCCACCAGGGCGAACTCGGCGGCGACGAAGAAGCCGTTGAGCGCGAGCAGCACCACCGAGGTGATCAGGGCGAATCCGGTGCTCACGCCGTCACCCCCTCACGGCCGCCGACGAGCTGCAGGCGTACCGAGTCGGCGACGTGCCGATCGACCGCGAGCACCTCGACCAGCGCGCGCGGCGCGACCTCGCCGTTGTCGGCGTCCGCCGGCAGGCCGATCTCCAGCCGGTCACCCACCTCGGGCACCCGACCCAGCTCCCGCATGACCAGCCCGGAGAGGGTGTCGTACTCGGGATGTTCGGGAAGCGCGATGCCGGTGCTGTCGGCGACCTCGTCGATCCGCCAGCGGGCCGGCACCACCCAGGAACCGTCCTCCTGCCGCGCCGGGGCCCGCTCCGGCGGGTCGTCCTCGTCGCGGATCGGGCCCACCAGTTCCTCGGCGATGTCCTCCAGGGTGATCACACCGGCGAAGCCGCCGTACTCGTCGACCACGCAGGCGAGCTGCCGATGCCCGGAGCGGAGCCGGTCGAGCACCGTCGGCAGCGGCAGCGTCTCCGGCACCAGCAACGGGGGTACGGCCACCGCACCGACCCGGGTGGTGGCGCGCTGGGCCGGGGCGACCTGGAGCACGTCGGCGATGCCGACCACGCCGACCAGGTCGTCGACGCCCTCGGCACCGCGGACCGGGAAGCGGGACCGGCCGGTGTCGAGCAGTTCGACCACCCGGCTGATCGGCTCGTCCGCGCGTACCGTGTGCACGTCGACCCGCGGCACCATGGCCTCACCGGCGGTCAGCTGGCGGAAGTCCAGCCCCCGGTCCAGCAGCTCCGACATCTCGGCGTCGAGGTGCCCCTCCAGCCGGGACTCGGCGATGATCTGTTCCAGGTCCTCCGGCGTGGCACCGCTGGGCAGCTCCTCGATCGGCTCGATGCCGACCCGCCGCAGCAGCCGCACCGCCGCCCGGTCGAACAGTTTGATCACCGGTCCGGCGATCGCGAGATACACCAGCGTGGATCGGGACAGCGCTCGGGCGACCGGCTCGGGGCGGGCGATGGCCAGGTTCTTCGGGGCCAGCTCACCCACCACCATCTGCACGATGGTGGCGATGACCAGAGCCAGCGCCACCGACAGCGGCAGGCTGACGGCGGTGGAGACGCCGGCGACACCGAGCAGCTCGGCCAGGCCGGCACCGAGGTACGGCTCGGCGACGTAACCGACAAGCAGGGTGGTGACGGTGATGCCGAGCTGGGCGCCGGAGAGCATGAACGACAGTCGTCCGCTGACCTCCAGGGCACGGGCGGCGGCCTGGTCGCCCTCGGTGGCGAGCTGCTTCAGCTTGCCCCGGTCGACGGCGACATAGCCGAATTCCTGCGCGACGAAATACCCCGTCGCGACGGTCAGAACGATGATCAGAGAGAGACCGACGAAGATCAACACGGGAGGTTCAGGGCTCCCGGGGTCGTCGGATCGGTGGAAGGCCGGGGCTTACCCGGCTGGCTACTGCTGCCCTCCTGGGCAGAAGAGTCGATCATCCCGCCATTCTACCGGCGGCGTCGACCGGAAGGGGGAGGTGCGGGCCGAGAACCGGCAACCCCGACCCCCTGCCACGCGTCATGGCGTCGAAGGCGTTAGGAGGGGCCCCCTCCTATACACGAGGCGTTAACAGGGGGCCCCTCCTTGCGCTCTCGGTCACCGTTCGGCCAACTCGTCGGCGTCGAGCAGGCGCCGGTCGACCCGTCCGGCGCGGTACGCGGCTCGCCCGATCATCTGCGCGGCGACCGGGGCGGTGGCCAGTTGGAAGATCCCCACCAGGACGACCATGCCGAGGTCGGCGAGGGTACGCAGGCGCAGGGAGAGTCCCAGCAGCAGGAGCAGTACGCCGAGCACCTGCGGTTTGGTGGCCGCGTGCATCCGGCTCAGCGTGTCCGGGAAGCGCAGCACCCCGATCGCGGCAGCCAGGCTCAGCAGTGCCCCGGCCACCAGGCTGACGGCACCCAACCAGTCGGCGACCACGGTCCAGCCTGCGGTCCAGGCCGCAACACTCCAGTCCGCGGCCGGCGAGGCGGCGGACCAGTCGGCGGCGGGTGATCCGGTGGACCAGTGCGCTGCGGGTGATCCGGTGGACCAGTGGGTCACGGCTGCTCCCGAGCGGCGAAGCGGACCAGCGACACCGAGCCGACGAAGCCGAGCAGGGCGAGCACCACCAGCACCGGCAGGGTGGTGGCGTGCCGGTTGATCGCCGCCTCGGCGCCGACCGCACCGACAATGGTGGCCAGCAACATGTCCGCGGCGACCACCCGGTCCATCAACGACGGGCCGCGGTAGAGCCGGATGAGGGCGAGCAGGGCGGTCACCGACAACAACCCGGCGATGATCACGGCGAGCAGATCGTTCACGGTTACTCCTTGTCGACGGGAACGGAACGCACCTGGCGCAGCTCGGCCGCCGAGCCGACCGCCGCCACGATCCGCCGCTCCACGGTGCGGATCTGTTGACGGGCGGCGACCAGGTCACCGGGGCCGCGTACGTCGAGCACGTGCACGTAGAGCACCGCGCCGTCCCGGTCCACCTCCACGATCAGGGTGCCGGGCACCAGCGACACCACTTCGGCGGTCAGGGCCAGGTTGAGGTCGGTGGGCACCCGCAGCCGCACCGCGACGATGGCCGAGCGCGGGAGGTAGCCGGGTTGCACCGCGATCCGGGCCACGTGCAGGCTCGCCACCACCAGTTCGACGAGGAACCGCCAGGCGAACACCAGCAGTCCGCGTAGCCGCAGCCGGCCACCGAAACTCACCGCGGGAAGCGGGAAGAAGACCAGCACCGCGGCGACCACCAGCAGCCCGCCCAGCAGATTCCCCCAGCTGATGTCGCCCCACAGCAGGATCCAGATCAGCACCAGCCCGCCGACCGCGATCACCTGGTCGCGCCACCGGCGTACCCGGGCCCGCACCCCGCGCCCCGGCTGACCTGTCGCGGGATGCCCGGGCCCAGGCTGGTCGGGCCCGGTCACGGCCCACCGCCCGGGAGCACGGCGTGGATGTAGGGGGTGCGCTCGCGCAGGTCGACAGCCGCACCCGTGGTCACGTCGAAAAGGGGTCCCGCCACGACGGTCAGCGCCACCCCGAGCGCCACCAGGGCCACGGTGGCGCCGACCATCAACCCGGGCAGCGGGGCGGTCGACGCGACCGTCTGGCAGGGCGACCGCCAGAAGGCGATGTTCCACACCCGGCTGGCCACATAGAGGGTGAGCAGGCTGGTCAGCGTGCCGAGGGCGACGAGCGTCCAGGGCAGCGGACCGCCTACCGCCACCCCGGCCTGGAGCAACCCGAGCTTGCCGAGGAAACCGGAGAAGGGCGGGATGCCGGCGAGGTTCATCGCCGAGACGAAGAAGAGCACCCCGACCAGGGGCGCGAGCCGGGCGAGGCCGCCCAGCCGGCGCAGGTCGGTGCTGCCGGCCCGCTGCTCGACCAGGCCGGCGATGAGGAAGAGGGCGGTCTGGATGGTGATGTGGTGGACCACGTAGAAGATGGCCCCGACCAGGCCGGCGACCGTGCTCAACGCGATCCCGAAGATCATGTAGCCGATGTGGCTGACCAGGGTGAACGACAGCAGCCGTTTCAGGTCCGACTGGGCCACCGCGCCGAGGATGCCGACCAGCATGGTCAGCCCGGCCACCACCATCAGCAGCGTGGCGGTGCGTGGCCCGGGGAAGAGCAGGGTCTGGGTACGGATGATCGCGTACACGCCGACCTTGGTCAGCAGGCCGGCGAAGACGGCGGTGACCGGGGCGGGGGCGGTCGGATAGCTGTCGGGCAGCCAGGCCGACAGCGGGAAGACCGCCGCCTTGATGCCGAAGGCCAACAGCAGCATCAGTTGCAGGCTCAGCCGCACCCCGTCGGGCAGCGCGTCCAGCCGGGCGGCGAGGTGGGCCAGGTTGAGCGTGCCGGTGGCCGCGTAGACCAGCCCCACCGCGATCAGGAAGATCATCGAGGCCAGCACGTTGACCACCACGTACGTGGAGCCGGTGCGGATGCGCAGCCGGGTGCCGTTCAGGGTGATCAGCACGAAGCTCGCCGCGAGCAGCATCTCGAACCCGACGAAGAGGTTGAACAGGTCACCGGCGAGGAACGCGTTGGTGACGCCGGCGGTCAACACCAGGTAGGTCGGGTGGAAGATGGCCACCGGGGCGCTCTCACCAGCCTCCGCCTGCCCCTGGCCGATCGAGTACAGCAGCACGCAGAGGGTCACCGCCGAGGAGACCACGAGCATCAGCGCCGCCAGTTGGTCGGCGACCAGGACGATGCCTACCGGCGCGGGCCAGCCGCCGATGTCGACCACCAGCGCCCCGTGCCGGTACGTCCACACCAGCAGCACCGCCGCCACCGCCAGGGTGGCGGCGAGACAGGTCACGCTCACCACCCGTTGTGACCGTTCCCGGCTCGCCAGCAGCAGGGTCAGCGCGGCGCCCACCAGCGGCAGGAGCACCGGCAGCGGTACGAATCCGTTCATCCCGACCC
>NZ_POTX01000241.1 GCF_003236305.1 Micromonospora endophytica
GCCTGAGGGGGTGGTGAGGCGGGCGGTTCGGGGGGTGATGACTATGTTCTTGTCAAGCCCTCCAGTAGCCGGACCAGGCCGTAGACGATCACGAGCGCGGGAGCGAGGACAACGAAGAGGGGTGCTTTCGGCATGCGGTCGATCGTCATCCGCCCGCGGCCCGGAAAGTCGCCGACGTCGGCGATGTTTCCCCTCACCCGCAAGACCCAGTACGGGACGTGTGAGCAGCTCATGCGACTCGACGACGAACCCGCCGAGGTGGCGCGGGCCGGGCTGGTCGAACATGTCGCGGTTGCGGGCGATGTCGGTCTGGTGATCACGGACCCATCGGACGAGACCGCTCACGGCCTGCTGCAGTGAGTGGCCGAGTGGTGGGCGGTGGCGAGTCCGCGCGCAGCGTTTTCACTGGGCTGGACACCGCGCCTGAGCGACTGGAGTACCGACTGGCCACCGTCCGGCTCGATGCCGGTCCAGGCGGAACCCGCCTGGGCCGGACCGAACAGGTGACCTTTCTCCGCTACACCGGTCACGGCAGCACGGACCTGGCACACCTACGCGGCGGAAGCGTCCGGCAACTGAACGGGCTCGACGCAGTGCTGCGGTCCACCCGTACCTGATCGGTGGCACGCGGGCACCGTTGAGCATCCTGAGTCAGCCAGGTGACTCGTCCCAGGGATCCACGACGGGGATGCCGGTGTCGGCGAAGTCCTTGAGGTTGCGGGTCGCGAGGGTGGCCACCTGGGAACGACAGATGGCGGCGATCTGCGCGTCGAAGCCGTCGATCGGGTGGCCGGCGTTCTCGCGGCTGGCGACGATGTCGGCGTACGCGCTGGCCGCGGCGATGTCGAAGGGAAGAACCTGCCGTGGGAAGGCGGCGAAGATCTCGTTGGCCGCCTGGTGCAACGACTGCTGGCGTCGCCCTTCGGGCAAACGGGCGATGCCGTAGCGGATCTCGGCGACAGTGATCGTCGTGGTGTAGAGGCCGTTGTCCGAGTTCGCCCGCAGCCACTTGAGCACCGCGTGAGCTGGCTCAGCGCGCATGAGTTCGGAGACGACGTTCGTGTCGAGGACGATCATTCGGCCAAATCCGCCGCTCGGGGTGGCGCGTGTCGCTCCGGTATTTCCAGATCCACACCGCCGAGTTGCTGAAACCGCTCGGTCAGTGCACTGAAGAGATCGGTTCGCGGCGCATCCTCGGCGACAGCGGTGGTCAGGATATCCCGGATCTCGGCCTCCATCGATCGACCGTGCCGAGCCGCGCGGAGGCGGAGCTTGTCTTTCACCGCGTCGTCCAGATCGCGGATGCTGAGGGCAGCCATCGCTCGCCTCCTTCAGCTCAGGGCCAATCTGATAGCAATGCTAGCGCGCAAAGGGCGGCTGACGAGCCGCCAGTGTTGGCGGCCCATCGATCCTTCAACGAGCGTGATCATGGTTGCGTGCCGAGGTGAACGGATGCGGCGAGCAACTGGTGCACCAGCCCTGCTGCCGGCGTGTTAATAGGGGGCCCTTCCTATACACGAGGCGTTAATAGGGGGACCCTCCTTAGCACCTACAGGGAAGCGCGGGCGGAGAAGGCGATGCTGGCGAGCAGGAAGCCGCCGTTGACGACGGTGAACGCCACGATCACCCAGAAGACCAGCGCCGGAGCGAACGCCAGGACCAGGGCGGCGACGAAGATTACCGCGCCGTAGTCGCGGACCAGCTTCACCAGGCGTACGGGCAGGCTGGTCGAGGTGACCATGCTGGCGGCGTTGGGGCCGGACTGCATGACCGAGGTGACCAGGTTGACCATCCAGGTGCCGGCGAAGGTGGCCACCAGCCAGACCGGCGTCTCCGGGCGCTGTGCCACCGCCACTGCGGAGAGGGCGGCCACCAGGGCGATCTGGGCGGCCACGTCGCAGAGCACGTCGACCCGGGCACCGGCGGCGCTGCCCTGCCCGGTGACCCGGGCGAGCTGACCGTCGGCGCAGTCCAGGGCGTACGCGATCTGCCAGCCGAACAGGGCGGCCAGGCCGACCACCCAGGCGGGGGTGTCTCCGGCGGCGACCGGGCCGGCGAGGGCGACCACGGTGGCCGAGGTGGCCAGGCCGAGGATCAGGTTGGTGATGGTAAGCGCGGTGGGGCGTAGGCCGAGCCGCTGGGCGACCAGCGCGAAGACCGCGCCGATCCACTGGCTGACCGACTCGCTGAACAGGCCACCACCCCGGTTGACCCGGTGGAAGTCGGCGACGGTGGGGCGGGTCGGCTCAGCCAAGGTGCTCACGGAGGGCGTCATCGTAGTCTCTCAGCCGGGTACGAAGATCGTCAGCGGACAGCGCGAGGTGTTCGAGGATGGTGTAACGGTCTGGTCGGGTGTTCGGCGCGAAGGCCACCGCCTCGACGAACTGCTCGTCGGTGAGCCCGAGGTCGCCGGGGCGGGTGGAGAGGCCGTGTCGGTGCAGACAGCGGGCGAGCTGGCCGAAGCGTTCCAGGTCGTCCCGGAGGAAGGTGCAGAACAGCGCACCCAGGCCGACCTGCTCCCCGTGTGAGCCGGTGCCGGGGTAGAGCCGGTCGATGGCGTGCGAGATCTCGTGGTCGCCGCCGCTGGCCGGCCGGGTGGAGCCGCACACCGAGCTGGCGATGCCACCCAGGATCAGCGCCTCGGCCAGAGTGGTGAGGAAGCCGTCATCGGTGATCTTGCCGGGGTGGTTGAGCAGCGCCTCGGCCCCGGTCCGCGCCAGCGTGACGGCCAGCCCGTCGATCGGCTCGTCGCGTACCTGGTGGGCCAGCTCCCAGTCGGCGCAGGCGTTCAGGTTGCTCACCGCGTCACCGATGCCGGCCTGGGTCTGCCGGTCCGGCCCGTTCTCCACGAAGTCCAGGTCGACGATTACCGCGATCGGGATGTGCACCCCGTAGGAGCCCTTGCCGCCCTCGTGGTCCAGGGAGGCGGTGGGCGAGGCGATGCCGTCGTTGGCGAGGCTCGTCGCCACGCTCACCATCGGGATGCCGTAGCGGGTGGCGGCGTACTTGGTGGTGTCGATGGTCTTGCCGCCGCCGATGCCGACCACCGCGTCGTACGGGCGGCGGCGCAGCCGGTCACCCAGCTCGTTCGCGGCGTCGATGGTGCCGCCGGTGACGGTGAACACGTCGGCCGAGCCGAGCGTTGGCCGGCACAACTCGACGACCTTCTCGCCCTGCCCGGGCCCGACCACCACCGCCACGTCGCCACCAGCGGAGATTCTCCGGTCGGCCAGCAGGTCACCGAGGTTGGCCACCGCGCCCCGGCGGACCTCGATCGCCAGCGGCGTGGTGACGGTACGGGCTAGTAGCGGCATGCGATCTCCCGCGCCCGGGTCAGGTCGTCGTGGTTGTCGACCTCCACCCAGGCGACGTCGCCGATCGGCGCGGCCCGCACCTCGCCACCCCGGTCGGCGAACTCCTGGTAGCCGTCCTCGTAGTACAGGTTCGGGTCGCGCCGCCAGGTCGCCTCCAGCGCGTCGGCGAGCGCGTCGGCCACCTGCGGCTCGATCAGGGTGGCGCCGATGTACTCGCCGTACGCCTCGCCGGGGTCCATCAGCTTGGTGATCCGGGTGAGCTGGCCGGCGGCGTCGAAGGTGGTCTTCATCTCCTCCTCGGCCAGCGCCTTGACGGTGTCGATGGCCAGCAGCACGCCGGGACCGCGCTCGGACAGCAGCGTCTTCTCGATGCTCACCGGGTGCACGGTGTCGCCGTTGACCAGCAGCACCCCACGGGCGAACCACTCGCGGGCCAGCCAGAGGGAGTACGCGTTGTTCCACTCCTCGGCCTTGTCGTTCTGCACGAGGGTGAGCGTGACGCCGTACTTGCGCTCCAGGTCGGCCTGGCGTTCGCGGACCGCGTTGGCGGCGTAGCCGACCACCACCACCACGTCGGTCAGCCCCACCTCGGCGAGGTTGCGCAGGGCGATGTCGAGGATGGTGATCTCGCCATCCACCGGCACCAGGGCCTTGGGCAGGGTGTCGGTGTACGGGCGCAGTCGGCGGCCGGCTCCCGCCGCCAGCACCATTCCGACCATGCCGACATCGGTTCCTGTTCTCGGGGCAGTCACCGAAGGAGGATAGCGCCGCCCGTGGCACGGCCGTCGTCGGTCAGCCCGGCAGCGCCGTGGTCGGCTCTCGCCCGGCGGCGCCAGCTCAGCCCGGCAGCGCGGCCAGGTCGGCGAGCAGCTCAAGTCGCTCCGCTGCGGTGAGGGTGGCGTACGGACCGGCGGCCCGGCGGTCGGTCTCCAGCTCGATGGCCCGCCGCTGCGCCCCGTCGGGCAGCTCGGTGATGCTGGGCGGGGTGTGTCCGGCGGCCTCCCACGCCGCGGCGTGCGCGTCGGCCCGGTGATACCGCAGCGTGCCGAGCCGGTTGAGTAGCAGCACGCCGGCTGGGGTGCCGTCCGGCTCGTGCGGGGGTGCGAGCGCGGCGAACGCCGACCCCGACCCCGGCCCGTCACCGTCGCCGGCCCCGCTGTGCCCGGCCCCGGCGGACCCGGCTGCCAGCTCCGGCGCGGAGGCGGCGGCCAGCAGGCGGCCGGCGATCTCCGTCAACCGGAGCACCCGGTCTTCGTGCCCGGCCCACAGCTCCTCGGTCACCTCGGCGTGCACCTGGTACAGCTCGGTGAGGAAGGCCAGGCCGCGTTCGGTGGCGGTGAGCGCTCCGTCCGGTGCCCGGTGCACCATGCCGTACGCGACGTGCCGGTCCACGATCCGCCGGCAGGCGATCGGATCCCGGTAGCGGGTGACGGCGGCGAAGCCGGCCCCGTCGACGGTGCCACCGGGTATCGCCAGCCGGGTGCGTAGCTCCACCAGGAAGCCGGTGGCGGTCGGGCCGCCGTACCGTTGGCTCAGCTCGGCCCCACCGCCGTCCCGGCCGGCCTGCATGGCGGCGATGCACACCCGGTCGACGGCGGGCGCGACGAGCGCGGCGTGCCGGTGCGGTGGGAGCCCGACGCTGTCGCTCACGAACCTGTCGGCCCCAGCAGGACGAAGGCCCGCTCCGCGATCCGCCGGATCAGACCGTCGTTGACGTCGCGGTGTTCGTCGAGCAGGTCCAGGTCGTCGGGGCCGAGCCAGCGGTACTCGGTGTGCTTGCCCGCCTCCAGCACCGGCGCGGTCAGGTCACCGTCGACCCGGACCAGCCAGTCGGTCTCGACCCTGGGCAGACCGTCGTCGCCGACGTAGCGGTATTCGCCCACCTGCTCGAGGATCTCCACCACCCGCCAGCCGGTCTCCTCGGTGACCTCTCGGCGCAGGGCGTCCTCGATGGTCTCGCCCGGTTCCAGGTGCCCGCCGACGATGTCCCAGCAGTTGGCAAAGAGCCGGCGGTGTGGGGATCGGCGCTGGAAGAAGAGGCGTCCCTGGGGGTTGACGATGAGCGCTCCGGCGCAGTGCAGCGGCTCCGTGGGCACCCAGAAACAGTAGCCGCCGGTCAGCGGGCCTGCTGACGTGGTCCGTTCCGCCGGTGTGATCCGGCGGCCCCGGGGGTAAGGGTTCCCCTGACCGGCACGGCCGACCGTGTCGGTGGGGAGGTCACCATGCGCGACGCGAACCGGTTGGTCGAGCAGCAGTACGCGATGCTCCTGCGGCGGGACGTGGCGCGCCTGCCGGAGCTGTACGCCACCGACGCCCATTACGCCATGCCCGGTGTGACGGTGCGCCCGTCGGAGTTGCCGGCGCTGCTGCGTACCTGGACGGGCGCCTTCCCCGATCTGCAGGTCGACCCGCTCGGCGCGGTACGCACGGCCGGCGGCGCGGCGGTCGAGCAGCGGCTCACCGGCACCCACACCGGGGTGCTGCACACGCCGTTCGGCACCGTCGCGCCCACCGGCCGCACCGTCTCCTGGGAGGTGGTGGACGTGGTCCGGGTGCGCCGGGGCCGGATCGCGGCGTGGCGGTCCTACTTCGACTGGGGGCAGTTGATCGCCCTGCTCGGCCTGCGGGTGGCGGGGTTGTCGCGGGTACCGCAGCCGGCCTTCGGGGCGCGGTTCCGTCGACCGCAGCAGGAACCGCTCGGCCTTACGGCCTGATTTCCGGCACAGCCGGCCGATGGGCGGGTGTCCGGTTCACCCGACTCGGTGGCTCAGGATGCGGACATCGCCGTGCCGTCCGCGTCCGGCCCGCCATCGCCCGTACGCTGAACAGCCATGACCGCCGAGCAGCTGATCTCCTTCGCCCGTGGCGCGCCCTCGCTGGACATCGTCGATGTCGAGGGGCTCAAGGCCGCCGCCGTCCGCGCCTTCGACGCCGACCCCGCCGGGGTGACCGCGTACGGCACCTCCGTCGGTTACCTGCCGCTGCGCCGGTGGATCGCCGAGAAGCACGGGGTCGAGGCGGACCAGGTGCTGATCACCAACGGTTCGTTGCAGGCGGACGCCTTCCTCTTCGACCACCTGGTCCAGGCCGGCGACGCGGTGGTGGTCGAGCGACCGACCTACGACCGCACCCTGCTCAACCTGCAGCGTGCCGGCGCTGAACTGCACGGGGTGACCATCGAGCCGGACGGGCTGGACACCGGCGAGCTGCGCAAGCTGCTGGAGGCCGGAGTGCGTCCCCGGCTGGCGCACATCATCCCGAACTACCAGAACCCGGCCGGCGTGACGCTCTCCCTGGAGAAGCGTCGCGAGCTGCTCGACCTCGCCGCCGAGTACGGCTTCACCATCTTCGAGGACGACCCGTACGCCGACATCCGGTTCCGCGGTGAGCCGCTGCCGTCGATGCTGTCGATGGACACCCGCAACGTCGTGGTGCACGCCTCCAGCTTCACCAAGACCGTCTGCCCGGGTGTGCGGGTGGGTTACCTGGTGGGCCCGGCGGACCTGATCGCCGACATCGCGAAGAAGGCCACCAGCCTCTACATCTCCCCGGGCATGGTCTCCGAGGCGATCGTGCACCAGTTCTGCGTGTCGGGTGACATCGAGCGTTCCATCGAAACGGTCCGGGCGGCCCTGGGTGAGCGGGCCGGTGTGCTCGCCGAGTCGCTGCGCCGGCACATTCCCGAGGCCCGGTTCGTGGAGCCCGACGGCGGCTACTTCCTCTGGGTCGAGCTGCCCGAGGACGTGGACGTCGACAAGCTCGCCCCGGCGGCGGCCGAGCGCGGCGTCGCGGTCGTCAAGGGCAGCGACTTCGTCATCGACGGCGGGCGGCACGCGCTCCGGCTGGCCTTTTCGGCGGTCACCGCCGATCGGATCGACGAGGGTGTACGGCGTCTGGCCGAGGCCATGGCAGCCGTACGAGGCTGAATTTCTGTCGGATTTCTGACAGAAGCGGGATCCGGTGGGTTCAGGGACTCCCGCTGGCCCGGCTGGCGGCCGACAATGCTGCGAGCGTCACCGACCACGCGTACCGGATGACAAGCCGGCCCTCGACGAGCCGGCTGCCCGCCACGCTGGTGGGGGCGCGACCAGCACAACCCCCCGCCCCCACGGCGCCGGGCGGACCGGATCGCCCCTCACCCCCCCGATGCGGTCCGGTCCGTCCGGCGCCACCCCTCGGCGTCCGACGCACCTCGACGATCGGCGCGGCGGCGTAACCTGCAAGCCGCAGCCGAGCGTGGGAGGGGGCGAGATGACGGATCGGATCCAGCGGGGACGGGGCGCCGCCACGAACGGCCAGCGGGCGACCACCGAAAGTGGTTCGACTGCGGACGGCGGCCGGATCCTGCGACCCCGCAGCTGGTCACCGGTACGCGCGGTGACCCGCCGGCTCAACCCCGACGGTGCCCAACCCGTCACGCATCCGACCGCCCCCTCGCGCAGCGCGATCGTGGACTGCGCGCTCTACCTCGACGGGCAGCGGCAGACCGGTGACTGGGATTACGCCGAGGCGCTGGCCGCGGCCCGACGCGCCGAGACCGGCTTCGTCTGGCTCGGGTTGCACGAGCCGGACCTGGCCGAGATGACCGAGATCGCCGCGACCTACGGGCTGCACGAGTTGGCCGTCGAGGACGCGGTGAAGGCGCAGCAGCGGCCCAAGCTGGAGCGCTTCGGCGACGTCAGTTTCCTGGTGCTGCGGACCGCCCGGTACTGCGAGCACACCGAGCTGACCGAGACCTCCGACGTGGTGGAGACCGGGCAGGTGATGCTCTTCATCGGTCCGCAGTTCCTGATCAGCGTCCGGCACGGCGACGCCTGCCGGCTCGCCCCGGTCCGGGAGGAGTTGGAGGCCCGACAGGAGCTGCTGTCACACGGCCCGTGGGCGGTGGCGTACGCCATCACCGACCGCGTGGTGGACCTCTACCTGGAGGTCGCCGACCGGCTCGAAGACGACATGGACGCGCTGGAGGCGGAGGTCTTCGACCGCCAGTCCAGCGGCCGGATCCAGCGGATCTACCAGATGAAGCGGGAGTTGGTGGAGTTCAAGCGGGCGGTGATGCCGTTGCAGCGACCGCTGCTCGCGCTCACCACGCAGATGAACCGCGAGGTGCCCAAGGAGGTACGCCGCTACTTCCGCGACGTGCAGGACCACCTCAGCCGCACCGTGGAACAGGTCAACTCCTACGACGACCTGCTCAACTCGATCCTCCAGGCGCGGCTGGCGCAGGTGACCGTCGACCAGAACAACGACATGCGCAAGATCGCCGCTTGGGCGGCCATCGCCGCGGTCTGGACCGCCATCGCCGGCATCTACGGCATGAACTTCGATTTCATGCCCGAGGTGCACTGGATCTACGGCTACCCCGTGGTGATGTCCCTGATGGTCACCATCTCGCTGGCGCTCTACCGCTGGTTCCGCCGCAACGACTGGCTCTAACCCCACCCCGCCC
>NZ_POTX01000242.1 GCF_003236305.1 Micromonospora endophytica
GCCCGACACGGCGGGCCCGCCCGACACCGCCCGGTCCGGGTCGACGGTGTCCGCGCCCACCTGGATTCCCGGGCCCCGGCTCACCGGCACCGGACCGGCGCGACAACTGACAGCCGGGCCGCAACTGACAGCCGGGCCGCCGCCCGCCGGCTGGTCCGCGCCCGCCGACGTCGCCGTCACGCGGTCGAGGCGGTCGCCGCCTTTGCCGGCCTGCTCGCCCTGGTCGGCCTGGTGAACTGGTGGTCCGAGCCGGTCCCGGAAGCCCCGCCGGAGTCCGACGGCCTGCCCGCGGTGGTCGGGCGGCCGAGCCTGCCTAGCCCGGTGCCCAGCGCTCCCGCCGTGCCCGGGTTGCGTCCCCGCGACCGGTCGCCCAGTCTCAGCCCCGCCACTGCGACACCCCGCACCGCACCGGCCGCGCCGGCTGAGCCGACGACGCTGACCGTGCGGCGAGCAGACATCCCGGCCACTGTGGACCTGACCGAACTGGGCCGGCGCGACTGGGTGCACTGGGGGCTGGGGGGAGCGGAGGCCACGGCGCGCAAGCGTGACGGCTCCGGCGAGATCCGTGACCTGGGCGGCACTGGCGAGCGCAGTGGCTGGGACGGCAACCAGGAGTTGTTCCGCTGGCGGGACGGCGCGCCTGTCGAGTCGACCGATCCCACGCCCGACGGGGTCTTCACCTGCGGTGCCGGCAGCGGCTTCCGGCTCGCCGTGGTCGCCGACGGTCAGCCGCGTACCGCCACCGTCTACCTCGGCGTGTGGATGGCCGGTGGCCGGTTGGACGTCCAGCTTCCCGATGGCCCCAGCCGCACCGTACGCCTGGAGGAGCGACACACCAGCCAGTCCACTGCCGTGACCGTCCGGTTCCAGGCGCCGGCGGGGACCCGGCTGCTGCTCACCTGGACGGTGGAGGAAGTCTTCACCCCCCACTGCGCCAACGTCGCCCTCCAAGCCCTCACCCTGAGCTGAAAGGAGGGGCCCCCTGTTAACGCCTCGTGTAGAGCAGGGGTCCCCTTTTAACACTCGGCCGGTGCACACCCAGCCGGCCGGTAGCGTGGTGGGGACGGCACCATGATCCAGGAGGGTCTATGAGCACGAGTGAACAGGTGGTGGACAGCCCCGAGGGCTGGGTCGCCGAGCACATCAACCGGTACGTCGACACCGACGGCGCCGACGGGCACGAATGGCAGCCGGGCGTCTTCACGTTGCTGTTGACCACCCGCGGCCGGCGCAGCGGCAAGCTGCGGCGCACCGCGCTGATCTACGGCCGGGACGGCGACGCCTACGTGGTCGTCGCTTCCCAGGGCGGTGATCCCCGGCACCCGGCCTGGTACCTCAACCTGCTGGCGGAGCCGGAGGTGCAGGTGCAGGTCGGTGCCGACCGGTTCACGGCGCGGGCACGGACCGCCACGGCCGAGGAGCGCGCCCGGCTGTGGCCCACGATGGCCGGCATCTGGCCGGCGTACGACGACTACCAGACGAAGACCGATCGGGAGATTCCCGTGGTCCTGCTGGAGCGGGTCTGACCTGCTGCTTCGCGGTCGTGCGCCTACGTGGCGGCGGCTGCGGGGTGGCCCGCGTGGGGAGTCTGCGGCAGACTGCCAGGATCGCCCGCGCTCGCCGTCGAGCGGGGGCTGCCGCACGGGGAGGACGACCATGCCCGCCTTCGCACTGGCCCATCTGCACGATCCGCAGGTCAACGAGGACATCCTGAGTTACCTGGAGCGGATCCAGGCCACTCTCGAACCGTTCGACGGCCGTTTCGTGGTGCATGGGCCGGAGGTGACGGTGCTGGAGGGTGACTGGCCCGGCAGCCTGGTCATCATCGAGTTTCCCGACCGGGAGCAGGCGTCGGCCTGGTACGAATCACCCGCCTACCAGGAGATCCTGCCGCTGCGTACCCAGTACATCAGCGGTTCCGTGATCATCTTCGACGGGTTGCCGCCGGGCTTCGACCCGAGCCGGAAGGCGGCGGCGTTGCGGGCGCAGGCCGCCGGCTGAATCGCCAGGGGGCTCAATTTCCGCCGTCTGCCCAGGCTCCTTGTCATACCCGTTTTCGACGTCGCCACACCGGGCAAAGTAATTTACGGCTGTCTATTTGACGGATGTGCTGGCAGCGGGCACCGTGGGCAGTGCGGGGGCGCTGGAGCCGCCCCGATCTGACGGTGGTCCACCGGCGCTGGGTGGGCCGAGTCCGGTCCCAGGAGACCGCGACCCGGGCGTGCGTGCCCAGAGCCGAATCCAACCCACGAGGAGTGCCCACCATGCTCACGATGACCGACAACGCCGTCCTGGTGATCCGTGACCTCGCCAACCAGCAGGACGTCGCGGAGGATGGCGGCGTACGCATCGCCGCGGACACCGTGGCCGGGTCGCTCACCGTCGAACTGGTCGCCGCGCCGGTCGAGGGTGACCAGGTGGTCGACAACCAGGGTGCCCGGATCTTCCTCGACTCCGACGCCGCGGACCTGCTCGGCGACGCCTCCGTCGACGCCAGCGTGGACGACGAGGGCGTGGTGCAGTTCGGCTTCACCGAGAAGGAGTAGCCGCTCAGTCGGTGACCCGCCGGCGCGACGCCCGCCCGCGCCGCGACGGACCGGATCGAGGTTGCCGGGCCGGCTCGCGGGCCGGCGGTCGCAGCGCGTCGAGCACGTGGGCCAGATGGTGCGACGTGCTCCACGCGAGCCAGTTGGTCGTCGATCCGGCACCGGCGAGCCGCCGGGAGCGGCGCACGATCTCGTGATCGCCCCAGGAGAAGTTCGCCCCGGCAGGCGGCCAGTGCGGTGCCGACACCAGAGCGCGGCACATGTCGGTCACCCGTTCGTCGCCCCGCCCGCCCCGCCGCGACCAGCGGTAGATCCACCAGGCGCCGTCAGTGGTGTAGCGAACGGTCGGCAGCCGGTCACCGCCCGGCTCCGCGTCGGGCGTCGCCGGGCTCACGCCGTAATCGCCGAAGCCCACCCCGAGGTCGGTCAGCCGCTGCCAGAGCAGCCAGTCCCAGCGGACCAGCCGTACCGGTTCGTCGGTGGGCAGCCGGTGCAGCGTGGGCGGGATGCCGCCGGCCACCACCGCCACCGAACGCCAGGCGTGCCGCCGCGCCCAGTCCAGCACCCGCCGGGCCCGAGGCTCGGTGGTTCGTACGTCTGCCGCACAGCACACGTCACCGCAGTCGACGAGCAGGTCGCACTCTTCGGGAGCCAGCCGCGCGTACCGCCAGATCCGCTCCATGGCCGCGGTGGTGGCATCGGGGCCGGCCCGGTGCTGGCTGATCCGCAACCGCACCACGGCCCGTCCGGTGTGGGCCCGCGCGGCGAGCCCGTGCGCCACCAGCCGCCTGTCGCTCTCCGTCGGCCCGATCACCGGAATCAGTGGTACGCCCCAGCGGGCCGGCTCGGCACCGGCCAGGTCGGAGCGGTCGTCGACCTCGACGGCGGGTACCAGCCCCGGTGGCAGCCGACCCAGGGCATCGACCACCCACCGGTCCATAACAGACAGTTGCAGGATCGGGGCGACAGCCGGGGCGAGGGCGGCGTCGAGGTGACCGAGCGCCTCCAACTCGCCCCGTCGCGCGGCGAGAACGGGGCGGTAGACCAGCTCCGCCATCCGACCCTCGCGGCCAGGCATCATAATTCAATGTAGCCAGCCCATCACGGCAGGCACCGGATGAGTGCACGAAACCAGCCGGACGGGCGACTATCGTCGACCGATGCCCGATGCCGCCTTCCGATACCGGTCTCCCGACGAGGACAGTGCACGGTGGCGGAACTTTCCCCGTCGTGCCGGTGACATCGTGATCAGCACCCGGTCCAAGAGCGGGACCACCTGGATGCAGATGATCTGCGCGCTGCTGGTGCTGCGTACGCCGGAACTGCCGGCGCCCCTGCCGGAGTTGTCGCCCTGGCTGGACTGGCTCGCCGAACCGGCGGAGTCGGTGTACGACCGGCTGGCCGCCCAACCCCACCGCCGCTTCATCAAGACCCACACGCCACTGGACGGCCTACCTGTCGATCCCCGGGTGCACTACGTCGTGGTGGCCCGGCATCCGTTGGACATGGCGGTCTCGCTGCACCACCAGAGCGCGAACCTGGACCGCGCCCGCCTCGCCGCGCTCACCGGCCAGCCGGCGGCACCCGTACCCGACCGGGTTCGGCCTACCGTGCAGGAGGCGCTCGTACGCTGGGTCGACGCGGATCCGGATCCGCGCGAGGAACTGGATTCGCTGCCCGGCGTCATGTGGCATCTGCGGGACGCCTGGTCCCGACGGCACCAGCCGAACGTCCACCTCGTGCACTACGACGACCTCTCCGCGGACCTGTCCGGGCAGATGCACCGGCTCGCCGCGTTGCTGGAGCTGGACCCACCCGGCCCGGACCTGGTGGCGGCTGCCACCTTCGACCGGATGCGTGCCGCGGCCGACCGGTTGGCGCCCGATCCGGTCGGCATCATGAAGGATCGGCGGGCCTTCTTCCGCAACGGTCGGTCCGGGCAGGGCCTCGCTCTGCTCGACGAGGCCACCCGGGACCGCTACCGGGCGCGGGTCGCCGCGCTGTCTCCACCGGACCTGCTCGCCTGGCTGCATCGGGAGCGGTGACCGCCGCCCTCGGCCCCGCCCGCCCCGGCGCGGCGTCCGGTGCTGCGGAGTCGCCCCGGGAACACGCCTGGGCCTGGGCTTGCGCCCAGGCCCAGGAGTCACCGCCAGGTCAGTGGCCGCGCTCGCGACCACCGGCACCCGACGTCACAGACCACTGTCAGTCGTCGTCCCGGTCGTCATCGTCGTCATCGTCATCGTCGTCGTGGTCGACCGGCTCCTGCTCGGCCTTGAGCACCGCACCGGTCTCCCGGTCGACGTCGATGTCGTGCTCGGTGTCGCCCGAGACGATCTCGATCTCCCAGACCGGCCGGCCGTTCTCCCGGTCCCGGTCAGTCTCGGTGATCCGTCCGCCGCCGACGTGCGCCAACGCGATCTCACCGGCCCGCTCACCGCTCACCGCGTCGTCACCAGCCGGCGCAGCCGTGGCGGCGTCGGTGGGAGTGGCGGTGGGAGTGGCGGTGGTGCCGCTGGGGCTGGCCGGCGTGGCCACGGTGCCGCTGTCATCCGGCGTGGCTTCGACGGTCGGGACGCCTTCGGTCGTCGGGGCACTTGTCGCAGCGGTGAGCGTGGTCTGCCGCGACCGGTCGTTGTCGGCCGCCGTCACGCCCAGGAACACCCCGGCAGCCGTGAGCACGGCCGCCGCGCCGCCGACCGACGCCAGGAGCAGAGGGTTGCGCCTCATCGTCTTCCACCTTTCCTCGGTTTGTTGCATCGAGGATCGGTCTTGGCGCGATAGCGGCGCGCTGTCCGAACCCTAACGTCCGGTTAAACCGTGCACGACGTGGCTCAAGGGGTCGCGCGGCCGAGCCGGAGAACCACCTGGGCGCCGCCGCCGGGACGCTCGCCCAGCTCCAGTCGGCCACCGCTGGCCTGGGCGGCCCGGCGGGCGATGTCCAGACCGAGACCTGTCGACCCGGCCTGGCTGGCACCACGGCGTACCGAGTCGGCGGTGATGCCGGGGCCTTCGTCGGCGACGGTCAGCGTGACGTGGTCGCCCGCTGGCGCGAGCCGCACCGCGAACGCGGTGCCGTCAGGGGTGTGCGCGAAGACGTTGCCCAGCAGGGCGTCCACCGCCGCCGCCAGTTCGTCGGCGGGCACCGCCACCGGCAGCGGACCCGGTGCCAGGTCCAGTTCCACCGCGCGGCCGGTCTCCTCGGCCAGCACCGACCAGAAGGCCACCCGCTCGGTCACCGTCGCCACCGCGTCGGTGGCCACCGCGCCAGCGGCGGGCGTACGCCAGCGGGCCTGCTGGATCAGGCCGGTGACGGCGCGTTCCAGCCGGTCCACCGCGTCGGTGACCCGGGCGGCGTCGCGCGGGTCACGCAGCGACTCCGCCTCCAGACGCAGTGCGGTCAGCGGGGTGCGCAGCCGGTGGGACAGGTCGGCCACCTGCTCCCGCTCCTGCACCAGCAGTTCCTGGATCCGGCCCGCCAGATGGTTGAGGGCACCACCCACCTCACGCAGCTCGGCCGGGCCGGTCGGCCGTACCCGCGCGTCCAGCTCGGCCCGGGCCAGCCGGTGCGACACCGCGGAGAGTTCGCTGATCGGGCGGACCAGGGTGCGGGCCAGGCGGTCGGCCACAGCCAGGCCGATCAGCACCAGCAGCACCCCGAGCAGGGCCAACACCAGCCAGGCCCGGCCCACCCCGGCGGTCATCTCGGCGTACGGCACCACGGTGCGGATCACCGTCGTGCCGTCCGCGCGGCCCTGTACCGCGATCACCACCTCCCGCCCCTCGGCCGACTCCGCGGTGAGGCTCTGCCCGCGTGCGGCCAGCTCGACGGCGGGCGTACGCGCACTGGGCGAGCCGAGCACGGTGCCGTCGGGCAGGAACACGCTTATCGGCCGGCCGTACTCGGCGGCGAGCTGCTCGACGGTGAGCCGGACGGTGTCCGGGTCGGCGGCGCCGACCACCGGGGCGAGGCTCTGCGCGTCCGCGGTGGCCCGCACGGTCGCCCGGTCCTCCGCCGCGGTACGCAGCAGCAGCGCCAGCGGCACCAGGAAGGCGATCACGATGAGTACGCTGACCGCCGCGACCAGCAGCGCCAGCCGCGCCCTCATCCGGCGGCCTCCGGCACGACGAGCCGCACCCCGACCCCGCGCACGGTGTGCAGGTAACGCGGCTGCTGGGCGCTCTCGCCCAGTTTGCGGCGTAGCCAGGACAGGTGCACGTCGACGGTCTTGTCCGCCCCGCCGTACGGGATCTGCCACACCTCGGTCAGCAACTCCCGTTTCGTCACCACCTCACCGACCCGGGTGGCCAGGTGCCGCAGCAGGTCGAACTCGCGGGGGGTCAGCTCCACCGGCTCGCCGTCCAGGCTCACCTGCCGTGACCGGGGGTCGATCCGCAGCCCGCCGATCACCATGGTGGGATCCGCGTCGGCGATGCCGCCGGGGCCGCGCCGCAGCACCGCCCGTACCCGGGCGTCGAGCTGCGCGGCGGTGAAGGGCTTGACCACGTAGTCGTCCGCCCCGGCGTCGAGCACCCGGACGATCTCCGTCTCGTCGTCGCGGGCGGTGGCCACGATGACCGGGACCGCACTCACCGCCCGCAGCATCCGCAACAGCTCACGGCCGTCCAGGTCGGGCAGCCCGAGATCGAGTACGACCAGGTCGGGCCGGTCGTCGAGGGCGTCACGCAGCCCGGTCATCGCGGTCGACGCTGCCGCCACCGCGTGTCCGCGCTCGCGTAGCCCCCGCACCAGGGGCGTACGGATGGTGAGGTCGTCCTCGATCAGCAGCAGGCGGGCCACAGCAGGCAGGGTAGCCCCGGCCGGGCCGATTGGCCCCGTCGGTGACCTGGATCGCGTTCCTTTAGCGTTCCCCGAAGGTCGCCTTAACCTGCGGTCGGGCATAGTCGGGTGATGGGCCGTCGAACCTTCCTCGTCGCCGCCGGGTGGCTGGCCACCGCGCTCGTGGCCACCGTGATCGGGCTCGCCGCGATCCAGTTGGTGGGGGAGAGCCTCACCGGAACCCCGGGTGGGGTACGCAGCCAGGACGAGGTGGCCCGGGCGTTGGCCGAGCCGGTGCCGACCACCCCGGCCGGCCCGTCCACCGGGGAGCCGGCATCGCCCGCCGCCCCGACCACGCCGGGCACGTCTGCGGCACCGGACGGGCAGAGCCCGACCGCGGTGCCGGCGAGCCCGAGCGCCGAGCCGGGGAACCGGCGCAGTTTCAGCTCTCCGGGCGGCAGTGCAGTGGCCGAGTGCGTACCGGGTGGGGTGTATCTGTCGTTCTGGTCGCCGCAGCAGGGCTACCGGGTCGACGACGTCGATCGCGGCCCCGACGACGACGCCGAGGTGACCTTCGTCGGGCCGAGCGGCAAGCACGAGTTGTCGGTGCGCTGCGTGGGCGGAGTGCCGGTGCTGGAACCCGACGACGACTGAACGCACCCGAGCGCGGCGCTGACTGAACGCACCTGAGCGCGGCGATGGCTGAGCGCAGCCGAGCGCGGCGTTGACTGAACGCACCCGAGCGCGGCGCTGACTGAGCGCAGCCGAGCGCGGCGTTGACTGAGCGCAGCCGAGCGCGCGGCGCCGTTCCATCCTTGCGGTCGGAACGTCGCCGCGCTCGGCCGTCTCCCACCGCCGCAGCCGTACGGCGGTACGTCAGCGGGGACTTTGCGTGACCGGCGCTGCCGGTCGGTCCTGTCGATCCCCGTTCGGCCGAGACGCAAACCCTGAAACCGTGGCCGATTCCACCATTTGCGAGACCCGGCGTGTGCGGGCCCGCAACGGGGTATGTGCGGGGCATGGAGCACTTCACTATCGCGACTGTCGCCGAGAAGAGCCCGGACTTCCGGCGCGTGCTGTGGACCGGGGAGCACACCCAACTCGTGATCATGACTATCCCGCCGGGGGGTGAGATCGGCGAGGAGGTCCATGAGGATGTCGACCAGATCCTGACGTTCGTCAGCGGCACCGGCGAGGCGCGTGTCGGCCGAGGCAAGCGCGAGGTCGCCCAGGGCGACCTGGTGGTCGTGCCCGCCGGCACCAAGCACAACTTCGTCAACACCGGCCCGAATCCGCTGGTGCTCTACACCGTCTACGGTCCACCGGAGCACGCTGACCAGGCCGTGCACCGGACCAAGGAGGAGGCCGACAAGGCCGAGGCCGCCGGCAAGGACGAACCGCCCACCTCCTGACTAGCCCCCACCCC
>NZ_POTX01000243.1 GCF_003236305.1 Micromonospora endophytica
CGCCCGGTGGGGGCGGGAGGCCCGGGTGGAGGAGGTGACAGCACTAGGGTGGTGCGGTGACCGGTTCGTCACCCTGGGCGACGACTGGTGACGGTGACGCGATCGCGGGGTGGTCGGCGTGGGCGATGACCAACAGCACCGGGACGATCCGCGCTGGGCGGTGGCCGAACGGGTGGCCGAGGCGGCCCGGCGACGCTTCCCCGCCGACGTGCTCGCCGTGGCGGTGCACGGTCCGCTGGCCCACGGAGACGACGACGGCGGTGGCGACGGCGAAGTCGGACTGCTGATCGTCACCTACCGGCCCGACACCGGACCGCCCTCGACGACCCGCCGCGTGGACGGTGTGCTGGTCAGCCTGACCGTGGTCGCCGCCGAGGAGCGGCTACGCCAGGCCCGGCGCCTGACCTCCCGGTGGCCGCTGACCGCCGACCGCTACGTGACCACCCGGGCGTTGCACGATCCGACCGGCTGGCTGCGTACCCTGCGCGACGAGCACCTCGGCCGGTTGGCCCGGGCCCGCCCGGTGGAGTTCACCACGGCCGCCCGCATCGCGTGGTATCGGGGCAGCGCCGCACATGCCCGGGCCGCCCGGCTCGCCGCGTGGTACGAGACGGATCAGGCGCTGCTGATGCTGGCCGAGGCCCGGCTGGCCGCCGCCACGGTCAACGGCCTGCTCACCCGCACCTACTTCCGTGACCCGGGCGACGCGATCCGCCGCACCGGCCTGGCCGGCGCCGACATGACCGAGGTGGGTGCCGTCCTGGCCCGCCAGTCCGCCGACCTGGCCGCCCGAGGCCGCCCGGTGGACGCCACCATCCACGACCTGCTCACCCCCTGACCGGCCGCGGAACCTGGACGTGCTGCGGTGGGTCAGAGGGGCGATTGGATGCCGATCAGGGTGCCGATGAGGTAGGTGGCCGCCGCGGCGGCGGCACCCAGGAGCAGTTGGCGCAGGCCGCCGGTCCACCAGCGGCGGTTGGTGAAGCGGGAGACGACCGCACCGGCGACGAAGAGGCCGAGCCCACCCACCGCCAGGGCCAGGGCCAGGCTGGTCGCGCCGAACAGGTACGGCAGCAGTGGCACCAACGCGCCGACGGAGAAGCAGAGGAACGAGGAGATCGCCGCCGCCCACGGGTTGGGCTGCTCGTCCGGGTTGACGCCGAGTTCCTCCTGGACGTGCACCCGCAGGGCCTGCTCCGGGTGCTGCCGGATCGTCTCCGCCACCTGGATGGCGAGATCCTCCGGCAGGCCGCGGGCCATCCAGATCTCGGCCAGCTCCCGGGCCTCACCTTCCGGGTTGCGCTCCAGTTCGCGCCGCTCCTTGGCCACCTCGGCGGCGATCTGCTCATTGGCCGACCGGACGCTCGTGTATTCCCCGAGCGCCATCGAGATCGCGCCCGCCACCAGACCGGCGGTGCCGGTCAGCACGATGTTGCGCGGGGAGACGCCGCCACCACCGACCCCGGCGATGAGGGCGATGTTGGTGACCAGACCGTCCATCGCGCCGAAGACGGCCGGCCGCAGCCAACCGCCGGAGACGTCCGCGTGATGTGGCTCCCGGAGAGCCACGGGGGTCTCGGTCACGGCAGGGTCAGGATCTCGTGGCCGTCCTCGGTGACCAGGACTGTGTGTTCGAACTGTGCCGTCCATCTCCGGTCCTTGGTGACCACCGTCCAGCCGTCCGCCCAGACGTCGTACTGGTGGGTGCCGAGGGTGATCATGGGCTCGATGGTGAAGGTCATGCCCGGCTCCATCACGTCGGTGGGTCGGGGGCTGTCGTAGTGCGGCACGTAGAGCCCGCTGTGGAAGGACTCACCGATGCCGTGGCCGGTGAAGTCGCGGACCACGCCGTAGCCGAAACGTTTGGCGTACGACTCGATGACCCGGCCGATGACGTTGATCTGCCGGCCCGGAGCGACCGCCCGGATGCCCCGCATCATGGCCTGGTGGGTCCGCTCGACCAGCAGTCGGGACTCCTCGCTCACCTCGCCCACGCAGAAGGTCGCGTCGGTGTCGCCGTGCACTCCGCCGAGGTACGCGGTGACGTCGACGTTGATGATGTCGCCGTCGGCCAGCACGGTGGAGTCGGGGATGCCGTGGCAGATCACCTCGTTCAGGCTGGTGCAGCAGGACTTCGGGAAGCCCTTGTAGCCCAGCGTCGACGGGTACGCCCCGTTGTCGACGAGGAACTCGTGCACCACCCGGTCGATCTCGTCGGTGGTCACGCCGGGTTTGCAGTGCTCACCGGCGAGCTGCACGGCCTGGGCGGCGAGCCGCCCCGCGACCCGCATCTTCTCGATGGTCTCCGGGGTCTGCACGTGTGACCCCTGCCAGGGTCGCGGCGCCTTCTTGCCCACGTACTCCGGTCGGGGAATGTGGGCGGGCACCTGTCGCCACGGGGAGAGCGTGCCTGGGGTCAGCGGCGGACGGGCGGTCATGCCGCAAGCGTATCGCCGGCCGCCGGGTGAGCCCCACCACCATCCGACGTCCGGGGTTGTTGCCCCACCCGATGCGCTGTGTCAAGGTGTCAGCGTGGATCAAGGGGGCACATCTCCCGTCTTCTCTGTCAGCGCGGAGGTCGACGGCGACCAGCTGCGCGTAGTGGTTGCCGGCGAGGTCGACATGGCCACCGCTGACACCATGTTCCAGACGGCGTCGCGTGAACCGGCCGCCCGGGTGACGCTCGACCTGCGGGCAGTGACCTTCTTCGACTCGGCGGCCATCCACGCCCTGGTCCGGCTCGCCGGACGGTTCTCCGACTCGCTGACGGTGCTGCCGTCGCGGCAGGTGAGCCGGGTGCTGGAGATCGCCGGCCTGGGCGATCAGCGCTGGCTGAGCAATCCCTGAGGCGTGCCGACCCGGGCCGTACTCACTGGTCGAGCCGCCGGCGCAGGGTGACGGACGTCCCCTCGGAGGTCCGGTTGACCGACAACTCACCGAGTGCCCGGATCAGCGACAGACC
The DNA here is from genome assembly GCF_003236305.1 of Micromonospora endophytica. GTDB lineage: Bacteria > Actinomycetota > Actinomycetes > Mycobacteriales > Micromonosporaceae > Micromonospora > Micromonospora endophytica. The sequence continues at coordinate 2,963 of NZ_POTX01000243.1, forward strand.
CCGCCCCCGGAAACCCGACCCGGACGACTCCCGCCACCGGCCGGTGTCCCGCACGGTCGCCTCGACCACCCGGTCCTTGACGCTCACCTCGATGTCGATGGTGGGATCCACCGGGTCGACCGGGTGCTCGATCGCGTTCGCCGCCGCTTCGGAGACCGCCACGGTGAGATCGAACAGGTCGGTCTCGCTCACCCCGTGCACCACGAGGAACTCCTCGAGCCGCTTGCGCAGCACGCTGAGCCGGGTGGGGTCGGCGGGCAGCCGCAGCGTGAACCTGTCGAGTTCGGCGGCTTCCAGGGCGAGCACCGCCACGTCGTCGCGGCGGGGCCGGTCGACGACCCGCTCGACCACCGCGTCGATCAGGTCGGCCACGTGCTCCGACGAGCGGGCCGCGTCGGCGCGCAGCTGGGCCAGCGTGACATCGATGTTGAGCTGCCGATCCTCGATCAGGCCATCGGTGTAGAGCAGGAGCCGGTCGCCGACCCGCAGCTCACCGGTGACGGTCTGGTACTCCGTGCCGGGAATTGCCCCGACCGGCGGGCCGAGGGCCCGGTCGTAGAGGAAGGCCGCGTCGTCGCCGCGGATCAGCAGCGGCGACGGATGGCCGGCGCTGGCGTACCGCAGTTGGCTGCTGCGGGGACTGAACCAGACGAAGAAGACGGTGGCGAAGGTACGGGACTCGGTCGAGTCCACCAGCCGGTTGAGCCTGGTCAGCGACTCACCCGGGCCGAAACCCTCAAGCACGTACGCCCGCAGCGCGTTGCGCAGCTGCCCCATGGCCGCGGCGGCCGGCACGCCCTTGCCGACCACGTCGCCGATGACAAGCACGAGTTCGTCGTCGTCGCGGGCGATGACGTCGTACCAGTCGCCGCCGATCTCGACATCGGCGCTGCCGGGCAGGTACCGGCTGGCCACCACGGCACCAGGCAACTGCGGCAGGCTCTGCGGCAGCAGGCTGTGTTGCAGGGTGGTGGCGATGCGGTGCTCGGCCTCGTAGAGCTGCGCGTTCTCCAGGCGTACCCCAACCAGCCGGGCGAGCTGGGTCAACGCGGCCTCGTTGGTGTCGGCGCCCTCGGTGGTCGTACGCCACACCCGCAGCTCGCCGAGCTGCTGGCCGGCGACCCCGGTCAACGGCAGGAGGTGGGTCGGCTCGGCGTTGGCCGGGCCGTCCCCGGCCACGTACCGCGCGTCACCGACGGAGACCACCACGCGGCCGGCCTCGGCCAGACTCAGCGCGTGCCTGGCCGCCACCTGGAGCACGTCGGCGGTGGCTCGGGCCGTGTTCACCGCTACCGCGACGTCGGCCAGGGCGTGCAGCCGGCGCACAACCTGACCACGCAACTGGCCGAGTTCCACGTTGGCCCGGACCCGGGCGATCAGCTCCTGCCCGGAGAACGGCTTGGTCAGGTAGTCGTCGGCACCGACCGAGAGGCCGGCCACCTCCTCGCCCACCCCGGCCCGCGCGGTGAGCAGCACGATCGGCACGGACCGGGTACGCGGGTCCGCGCGCAGCGCCGCGACCAGGCCGAAGCCGTCCAGCCGGGGCATCATCACGTCGGTCAGGACGAGGTCGAAAGCGCCCTCGGTGGCCAGCCGCAGGGCGTCGAGCCCGTCGCTGGCGGTCACCACCTGCCAGTGCGGTGACAGCAGTCGAGTCACGTGTTCCCGCAGGTCAGGGTTGTCGTCCACGACCAGGATCCGGCCGGCCGGGGTGGGCGTGACGGCGGTGGCGGTGACCGGCCGGGCACTGCGGTCCGGTGCGGCACCGGTCCACCGTGCGGTCTCGGCGACGAAGAGCGGGGCCTGCCTGGGCTCACGCCCGGGACCGCCGGCATCGGCCACCCGGTCGGCCGCCAGGTGGGCGGCACCGAACGGGACGGCGGCGACGAAGGTGCTGCCCTGGTCGACCTGGCTGGTGACACTCACCTGCCCGCCGTGCATCTCGACAAGTTCCCGGACCAACGCGAGCCCGATGCCGGTGCCCTCGTGGCTACGCGACCGCACCCCCGGCACCCGGTGGAAACGCTCGAAGACGTGGGGCAGTTCCTCCGGCAGGATGCCCACACCGGTGTCGGTGACCTCCAGGCGGGCCATCCCGTCCACCGCCCGCAGCCGTACCCGGATCTCGCCGTCGAAGGTGAACTTCACGGCGTTGGAGATCAGGTTGAGGACGATCTTCTCCCACATGTCCTGATCGACGTAGACCGGTTCGGGCAGTGCCGCGCAGTCGACAGCCAGCCGCAGCCCGGCGCGCTCGGCCACCGACCGGAAGGTGCTGGCCACCCGGGCGGTGTAGCTGGCCAGATCGATCGGCTCGTAGTACGCGACAAGCCGTCCCGACTCAAGCCGGGAGAAGTCGAGCACCGTGTTGACCAGCTTCAGCAGCCGCATCGCGTTGCGGTGCATGCCGGTCAGCCGGGACGTGTACGGCTCCGGCAGCGCCGGGTCGGCGAGCATGTCCTCCAGCGGACCCAACACCAGGGTCAGCGGGGTACGGAACTCGTGGCTCACGTTGGCGAAGAAGTTGGTCTTGGCCAGGTCCAGGGCGGCCAGCGCGGCGGCCCGGGCCCGCTCCTGCTCGTACGCCCGCTGTTTGCCCACCGCACGGCAGATCTGCCCGGCGATCAGCTCGACGAAGGTGCGGTAGTCCGGGGTCAGCGGCAGCCGGCGGGCCAGTCCCAGCACCAGCACTCCGGCCGGTTCGTTCGTCGCGGTGATCGGCAGCACCATCGCCTCGTCGACGGCGTCGGGGGGTGTGTACCCGAGCAGGTCGACGGCGCGCATCGTGCCGGCGGTGCCCGCCGCCGCGAACTCGGCCAGGCCCTCGGGCGCGTCGACGGCAGCCACCCCTGCGCTGACTCCTGCCGGCCGCAGCCGCCCGCCGTCGTCGTAGAGGTAGAGCAGGCCGAACGGCAGGTCCGCCCGATGCCTGTCGAGCACGGCCGCGACGACCCCACCGATGTCGTCGCCGCTGCCCGGCTCGGCCAGGTCCGCGCCGAGTTCGGCCAGGGCCCGCAACCGCCGCTCACCGAGCACCCGTCCGGTGGTCTCGCTACAGACGCAGAGCACGCCGCTGATCGACCCGTCCGCGTCGCGGATCGGATCGTACGAGACATCGAAGTAGACGTCCTCCACGAAACCGTGCCGGTTGAGCAGGAAGTGGCGGTCCTGCGCCTGGTACGACTCGCCGTTGCGCAGCACCCCGGCCAGCAACGGCCCGAGCACGTCCCAGGTCTCCACCCAGTGCTCGCGGGCGGGTTGCCCGAGGACGGCAGGGTGCTTGTCACCGATGGTGGGCCGGTAGGCGTCGTTGTAGAAGGCGCGGAACTCCTCGCCCCAGAACATCGCGATCTGCGCCTTCGAGGCGAGCATCGTGCTCATCGCGTTGGCCAGCGCGGTCGGCCATCGATCGGGGGTGCCCAGCGGGCTGGTCGACCAGTCGTGGTCGCGCAGCAGTGCTCCCATCTCGCCGCCGCCGGCGAAGGCCGCCGCGAGCAGCGGCGGAATATGGTCACTCACTCCGGGCGGGTGGCTCCCCCCCGCACTCGCCTGGGCCGAGTTCATGCAGCCTCCCCGGCCGTGGTCCACGACGCGTCCGATCATCAGTTGCCGTGTTCCGCCTTCTACCCCGCCGGACCAGCAACGTAACGCATCGGCGGCGCCGGACGCTGATGGGCGACAACCGTCAGATGATCACCACATCCGCCGGTCACGGTCGGTCCCGGTCAGATCGCAGCGGGGTGACGTACGCGCCGGTGATCCCGCCGTCGACCACGAACTGCGCCGCGGTCATGAAGGAGGCGTCGTCGCTGGCCAGGAAGGCCACCGCGGCGGCGATCTCGCTCGGCTCGCCGAAACGTCCCATCGGTACGTGCACCAGCCGGCGCGCGGCCCGCTCCGGGTCGGCCGCGAACAGCTCGCGCAGCAGCGGCGTGGCCACCGGCCCCGGGCACAGGGCGTTGACCCGGATGCCGTCCCGGGCGAACTGGACGCCCAGCTCCCGGGTGAGCGCCAACACACCGCCCTTGCTCGCGGTGTACGCGATCTGCGACGTGGCCGCCCCCATCAGCGCCACGAACGAGGCGGTGTTGATGATCGAGCCCTTGCCCTGCCGGCGCATGTGCGGGATGACGTACTTGCAGCAGAGGTAGACGCTCGTGGTGTTGACCCGCAGCACCCGCTCCCAGGCGTCCAGCCCGGTCTCCAGGATGGAGTCGTCCTCCGGAGGCGAGATGCCGGCGTTGTTGAAGGCGATGTCCACCCGCCCGTACCGCTCGACCACGCCGTCGAAGAGGTCCCGCACCGCCGCCTCGTCGGCCACGTCGGCGGCGACGAAACCGCCGTCCACCTCGGCGGCGGCCCGCTGACCGGCCTCGGCGTCGATGTCCACGCAGACCACCCGGGCGCCCTCGGCGGCGAACCGGCGCGCCGTGGCCAGCCCGATGCCGCTGCCCGCCCCGGTCACCACGGCGACCCGGTCCTGCAACCGTCCCGGCATGCTCACTCCTCTGTGCTGATGAACACGTTCTTGACGTCGGTGAACGCGTGCAGGGCGTCCGGACCCAGCTCCCGGCCCAGGCCGGAGCGCTTCATCCCGCCGAACGGGGTCCAGTACCGCACCGAGGAGTGCGAGTTGACACTCAGGTTGCCCGCGTCGACCGCCCGCGCCACCCGCAGCGCCCGGCCCACGTCGCGGGTCCAGATCGACCCGGACAGGCCGTACTCGGTGTCGTTGGCCAGCCGGATCGCGTCGGCCTCGTCGTCGAACGGGAGCACCGAGACGACCGGGCCGAAGATCTCCTCCCGCCAGTGCCGGTCGGCCGGCGAGTCGGCGAGCAGCACGGTGGGGGCGTACCAGTGGCCGGGGCCGTCCGGGCAGCTGCCGGTGAAGGCCACCCGCGCCCCGTCGACGTGGCCGGCGACCCGGTCCCGGTGCCCGGTCGAGATCAACGGCCCCATCTCGGTGCGCTCGTCGGCCGGGTCGCCCACCCGCAACGCGCGTACCGCCGGTTCGAGCAGTTCGAGGAAGCGGTCGTACACCGGGCGTTGCACCAGCAGCCGGGACCGGGCGCAGCAGTCCTGGCCGGCGTTGTCGAAGACCGCGTACGGCGCGGTGGCGGCCGCCCGTTCCAGGTCGGCGTCGGCGAAGACCAGGTTCGCCGACTTGCCGCCCAACTCCAGGGTCAACCGTTTCACCTGCGCCGCGCAGCCGGCCATGATCCGGGTGCCGACCTCGCTGGAGCCGGTAAAGACGATCTTGCGTACGGCCGGGTGGGTGACGAACCGCTCGCCCACCACGTCGCCCCGGCCGGGCAGCACGGTGAACACGCCCTCGGGCAGTCCCGCCTCCAGCGCCAGCTCGGCCAGGCGCAGCGCGGTCAGCGGGGTCAGCTCGGCGGGTTTGAGCACCACCGTGTTACCGGCGGCCAACGCGGGCGCGAGACCCCAGGCGGCGATCGGCATCGGGAAGTTCCACGGCACGATCACCCCGACCACGCCGAGCGGCTCGTGGAAGGTGACGTCCAGCCCGCCCGGCACCGGGATCTGCTGCCCGGTCAGCCGCTCCGGCGCGCCCGCGTAGTAGTCGAGCACGTCGCGTACGTTTCCGGCCTCCCAGCGCGCGTTGCCGATGGTGTGCCCCGCGTTGCGGACCTCCAGCCCCGCCAACTCCTCCAGATGCGCGTCCACCACAGCGGCGAACCGCCGCAGCATCCGCCCCCGCTCCCCCGCCGGGAC
>NZ_POTX01000244.1 GCF_003236305.1 Micromonospora endophytica
GGGGCGGGTGTCGGTGATGCCGGCGAGGCGGCGGGATTCGCGGCGGGCGACCCAGCCGTAGCCGAACAGGGTCATCGCGGCGAAGATCCACCACTGGACGACGTAGCCCAGGTTCTGCCAGTTGTTGGCGTGCCCGACCGGCACCGCCTTGAACACCGGGTCGGCGGCCGGGGTCTGCTCGTCGAGCAGCAGGTACGCGCCGTGCACCGGGTACGGCAGCTCCGCGGCGAGCTTGGGGATGGCTACCCGGCGGGTCTCCAGTCGGCCGTCGCGCCGGGTCACCGTGCCGGCGCCGCTCTCGCTGGCGTGCACCCGCCCCTCGACTGTCACCTCACCGGTGGGTGCCGCCGGCACCTCCGGTTGGACCGTCGCGCCGCCCGGTGCGGGCGGGATCCAGCCCCGGTCCACCAGCAGGGCGGTGCCGTCGGCCAGCACCAGCGGGGTGAGCACCTCGAAGCCGACCTTGCTCTCCACGGTGCGGCCCCGGACCAGCACGACGTGATCGGTGTCATACCTGCCGGTCACGGTGACCCGGGTGAAGGTGCGTTCCTCGGCCGGCGGTGCTCCGGCGGTGCCGGGGCCGCCGGTCGGCGCGGGCACTGCCTCGCGCAGCGGCACCGGGGCCATCCGCAGGCCGGCGTCGATCCGCTCGTTGACCGCCGAACGACCGTGATAGCGGTCCAGTTGCCAGTTGCCGAGCAGCACCATCACCGCAGCCGCGACCAGGGCCAGCGCGAGGATGCCGAGCCAGCGTGGCGTCAGCAGGAACCGGTACACGCCGTCGAGGCTACCGCTATGACCGGGGCCACTGCGTCGGGCCGGGCCGGAATGGGAGGGGCGACGGGCGACGTGTGCGCGTCGCGGGGGTCGGCTATCGTCACGCGGGCGGAGCGCGCCGACGGTCGGCACGCCGTCCGCTCGCGAGGAGTCGATGATGACCGTCGTGCCGCGTCTGGTGCTCAGCGCTCCCTCCTCCGGACACGGCAAGAACGCGTTGGCGATCGGCCTGCTCGCCGCGTTCGCCGACCGGGGCCTGGAGGTGGCCGGGTTCAAGATCGGCCCGGACCAGGTGGACTCGGCCTATCTCGGCCTGGCCGCCGGCCGTCCGGGGCGCACCCTGGATCCGCGCCTGGTCGGCACCGACCGGCTCGCCCCGCTGCTGTCGCACGGCGCTTCCGGGGCCGGCATCGCCGTGGTGCAGGGCAGCATGGGCCTGTACGACAGCCTCACCGGCCGCTGTGAGACCGAGTCGACAGCGGCGGTGGCCACCGCGCTGCGCAGCCCGGTCGTGCTGGTGGTCGACGTCGCCGCGATGGGGCAGTCGGTGGCCGCCCTGGTGCACGGCTTCCGGGCGTACGACGAGCAGTTGTGGATCGGCGGGGTGATCCTCAACCGGGTCGCCTCCAGCCGCCACGAGGCGCTGCTGCGCGAGGCGCTCGACGACATCGGCGTACCGGTCTACGGCGCGCTGCGCCGCCAGGACCTGCCCTCGGTGCTGCCGACCCGTCGGCACGGGGTGGTGCCCGCGATCTCCCGGTCCGGCGAGGCCACCAAGGCGGTACGCCGCCTGGGCGAGGCGGTGGCCGCGACTGTGGATCTGGAGCGGCTGCTCGGGCTGGCCCGGTCCGCCCCGGCGTTGACCGGCCAGCCGTGGTCGCCGGAGCCGGCGGCGGAGACCGACCCGGTGGCGTCGGGCCTGCCGCCCGGCGCCGACCGGCCGATCGTCGCGGTGGCCGGTGGACCGGGCGGCAGCTTCGGTCACGCCGAGGCGACCGAGTTGCTGCGGGCCGCCGGCGCGGAGGTGGTGACCCTCGACCCGTTCGTCGACGAGGTGCTGCCGGCCGGCACCCGGGCGCTGGTGGTGGGTGGTGCCCTGCCCGAGTCGTACACCGAGCAGCTCTCCGCCAACCGCCGCCTCTGCATCGCCGTCGCCGAGCTGGCGCGGACCGGTCGGCCGGTGGTCGCCGAGGGCGCCGGCCTGCTCTGGCTGGCCCGGGAGGTGGACGGGCTGCCGATGTGCGGTGTGCTGGACGCGATCGGCAGCGTCCGGGACGGGCTGGTCGTCGGCTACCGGGAGGCGACCGCGCAGAGCGACAGCGTGATCGTCAGCCGGGGCGAGGTGGTGGCCGGACACAAGGAGCACCGGGCCGTGCTCAGCCCCCGGGCCGGGCAGCGGCCGGCGTGGAGCTGGCCGGGTGGCACGCCGGAGGGGTTCGTCTGGCGTGGGGTGCACGCCTCGCAGCTCGTCGCGCACTGGGCGGCGCAGCCGAGGTTCGCGGCGCGGCTGGTGGCCGCCGCGGCGACCGACGCGCCGGTCAGCCCACTATCCGGTCCGACGGTGGGGCAAAGTCCCGAACCGGTTTCCCCTTGAGCGCGTCGCGGAGCGTGTTCGCCACCGCCGCGATCGGGATCTGCGACTGGCCGTCGCCCACCGCGTTGAACGGGTTGTCCGGGTCGGAGATGAAGCTCGCCGCCGCCAGTTCCGGGGTGTAGCCGACGAACCAGGCCGACCGGGTGCTGTCCGTGGTACCCGTCTTGCCCGCCACTGGGCGGCCGACCGTGCCGCGTACGCTGTCCGCCGTCGACCAGCCGCCGCAGCCGCCCTTGGCGGGTGTGTCGCCGGTGGGGCAGCGGGCGGCGTCGGTCGCGGCCCGGGCGGCGTCAGCGCTCACCACCTGACGGCAGCGGGGCTTGGCCACCTCCCGGGCGATGCCGCCGGCCGTGGTGTAGGTGGCAGGTGTGCCGTCCCGGTTGTAGATCGCGGAGACCGGCATCGCCTCGCAGTACCGCCCGTCGGCGGCGACGGCGGCGTACGCGTTCGCCATCTCCAGCGGGGTGGCGTCGGAGACGCCCAGGGTGAACGCGCCCCACTTGTTCGCCTTCGACGGTGAGGCGTGCTCGCGGTCGACGTCGGTACGCCAGCGCAGCCCCAACTGCTCGGCGAGCCGCACCGCCCGTTCCGCGCCCACCTGCTCCTCCAGCCAGACGAAGTAGGTGTTCACCGACTTGCCGAAGCCGGACCACATGGTCTGGGTGCCGCTCATCGCGCCGCTGGCGTTGGAGGGTTGCCAGCCGTCGTAGACCTCGGACCGGTAGCTGTGCGGCGCGTTGAAGGTGGTGTTCAGGGTCATCCCGGCGTCCAGCGCGGCGAGCATGGGGAACATCTTGAACGTCGATCCGGCCTGGTAGCCGGGCAGGTCACCGCCGCCCATCAGGGGTGCCACCGTGTTCGGGTAGTTGGCCCGTACGTTGGGGCCCGCCTCCGGGTTGGAGCTGAGCGGGTTCTCGTTGACGTCCAGCGAGTAGGTGCGGTTCACCGCCATCGCCTTGACCCGCCCGGTGCCGGGTTCGGCGACCACTATGCCGTTGGCGAAGGGGCTGCCGGTGTTGCCCTCGGTGCCGACGTTCTTCTCCGCCGCGGCCTGGATCTTCGGGTCCATGCTGAGCACGATGCGGTAGCCGCCACGGCGGAGCTTGTCCATCCGTTCCAGCCGGTTCGCGCCGAACGCGGGCTGCGCGCTCCACCAGTTCTTCAGGTAGTCGCAGAGGAAGCCCCAGCTGTTCCACTTCTCCGGCACGCCGGCGCAGTCGTTGGGCGGGTAGCTCAGCTTCAGCCGGATCGGCTCGGTCTTCGCCGCCGCGGCCGAGTCCGGCGACAGATAACCCAGTCGGGTCATGTTGTCCAGCACGTAGTTGCGGCGGGCGGTGGCTTCCTTCTGGTCCGAGCTGGCCGGGTCGAACTGCGACGGCGACTTCACCAGCCCGGCGAGGGTGGCCGCCTCGACCGGGGTCAGATCCTTCGGAGTCTTGGAGAAGAAGATCTCGCTGGCGGCGTAGATGCCGTACGCCCGGTGCCCGAAGTACGCCGAGTTGAGGTAACGCTCCAGGATCTCCTCCTTGCTCAACTCCTTCTCCAGGTCGACAGCCATCCGCATCTCCTTGACCTTGCGGACCGGGGTCTGCGCGGTGGCCTCCTGCACCTCCTTCGGGCTGTTGGCGCTGTCCCGCAGGGCCATCCGGACGTACTGCATGGTCAGCGTGGAGGCCCCCTGGGAGACGCCGCTGGAGCGGGCGTTGGCCACGAAGGCGCGGGCGACACCCTTCGGGTCGACGCCGTGGTGCTGGTAGAACCGGTTGTCCTCGGCGGCGACGATGGCCTGCTGCATGTTCGGCGAGATGTCCGTGATCTTGGTGTACTGCCGGTACTCCTCGTAGAACATGGTCAGCACGGTCTTGCCGTCCGGCGCGTACAGGTAGGAGGTCTCGGCGGGCAGGGCGGTGGTCAGCAGCCGGGTCTTGCTCTCCACGGCGTGCGCGGTGGCCTTGGCGCCGAGGCCGGTGACGGCGACCACGGGGTACGCCACGGCGGCGACCACGAGGCCGGCGATCAGTCCGGCGCGAAGGAGAGGAACGAGACGACCAGCGGCAGCGAGGGGTCGGTTGCTCACACCGCCAAGTTATGACATTTCCGATTTGTTTATGAGAAATACTCATGAAGTGATGAGTGGTGATACGCCCCACCCTCCGGGCGGCTGTCCCCGACGCCGCCTTCCCGGCAGGATCGCGGACATGCACGCTCAGCTGACCGGCGCCGCCACCGGACCGGACCCTGCCGACGCCCCGGACGCGGGTGACGACTCGGTCGATCTCGGCCACCACGGCGACGTGGAGGTGGGGGAGGGGCTCGTCGATCTCGCCGTCAACGTGCGGCGGGACCCGCCCCCGCGCTGGCTGGCCGAACCGATCGCGGCCTCCCTGGCCGACCTCGCCGCGTACCCGGACCCCGGCCCGGCCCGCGCCGCAGTCGCCGCCCGGCACGGCCGACCACCCGCCGAGGTGCTGTTGACCGCCGGCGCGGCCGAGGGCTTCGTGCTGCTCGCCCAAGCGTTGCGCGGCATCCGCCGGCCGGTGGTGGTGCACCCGCAGTTCACCGAGCCGGAGGCCGCGCTGCGGGCCGCCGGGCACACCGTGCAACGGGTGCTGCTCGACCCGGCGGACGGCTTCCGGCTGCACCCCGACCGGATCCCCGCCGACGCCGACCTGGTCATGATCGGCAACCCGACCAATCCCACAGCCGTGCTGCACCCCGCCGCCGACCTGGCGGCGCTGGCCCGGCCGGGGCGGGTGCTGGTGGTCGACGAGGCGTTCGCCGACACCACCGTCGCACCAGACGTACCGGGCGAACCGGAGTCCCTCGCGGCACGCCGGGACCTGCCCGGACTGCTCGTCGTGCGCAGCCTCACCAAGACCTGGGGGCTGGCCGGGCTCCGCATCGGCTACCTGCTGGGCGAGGCGGCGCTGCTGCGCCGGCTGGCCACCGTACAGCCGCTCTGGGCGGTCTCCACGCCGGCCCTGGCCGCCGCGACCGCCTGCGCCGGCCCCGAAGCGGTCCGGGCCGAGCGCGCCATCGCCGCGCGGCTCGCGGCCGACCGCGATCACCTGGTCACCCGGTTGTCCACCCTGCCTGGCGTACGCGTCGCAGGCCGCCCGGCCAGCGCTTTCGTGCTGATCCACCGACCCGGCGCCGACCGGCTCCGCGACGAGCTGCGTCGGCGTGGCTGGGCGGTACGCCGGGGTGACACCTTCCCCGGCCTGGGCCCAGACTGGCTGCGGATCGCGGTGCGGGACCGGGCGACCACCGACGCGTTCGTCACCGTGTTGGCGGAGATCCTGGAGGCATGATGCTGGAGAGCACGATCGCGGGGACCGGCCCGCTCGACGAGTCGGCGATGACGGCGGCCCGCCACCTACAGGACCGGCTCACCAAACCGGCCGGCTCGCTCGGTGCGCTGGAAGATCTCTCCGTACGCCTCGCCGGCCTGGCCGGCGCCTGCCCGCCGCCGCTGCCCAGCCCGGCCGCGGTGGCGATCTTCGCCGGCGACCACGGCGTGCACGCCCAGCGGGTGACACCCTGGCCGCAGGAGGTCACCGCGCAGATGGTCGGGAACTTCCTGGCCGGGGGCGCGGTGGTCAACGCGTTCGCCCGGCAGACCGGGGCCACGGTCACCGTGGTCGACGTCGGCGTGGCCACCCCGTTACCGCACGCCGAACCGGACCCGGCCGATCCCGCCGCCGGTCCCGGCGGTGCGGCCGACACCGGCGTGCCTCGGCTGGTCAGCGCCGCCGTCCGCCGGGGCACCCGGGACATGACAGTCACCGCCGCGCTGACCCGCGACGAGGCGCGGGCGGCGGTCGAGGTCGGCATCCGGACCGCCGAGGACCTGATCGACGCCGGGGCGGGCATCCTGCTCACCGGCGACATGGGCATCGCCAACACCACCCCCGCCGCCGCCCTGATCGCCGCGTTCACCGGCGTCGACGCCGCCGAGGCGACCGGCCGGGGCACCGGGGTGGACGACCAGACGTACCAGCACAAGATCGAGGTGGTGCGCCGCGCGCTGCGCCGGCACCACCCGGACCCGGCGGACCCGCTGGGCGTGCTGGCGGCGGTCGGCGGACTGGAGCATGCCGCGCTGACCGGGCTGCTGCTCGGTGCCGCCGCGCGCCGCGTACCGGTGTTGCTGGACGGGGTGATCGCGGTCGCCGCCGCGCTGGCCGCCGTGGCCTTCGCCCCGGACGCGGTCGGCGCGATGATCGCCGGTCACCGCTCCGCCGAACCCGGTGCCACAGTCGCGCTGCGGCACCTCGGCCTCACCCCGCTGGTCGACCTCGGGCTGCGACTCGGCGAGGGCACCGGCGCGCTGCTGGCCCTGCCGGTGGTCACCGGCGCGGTCCGGGTGCTGCACGAGGTCGCCACCTTCGACTCCGCCGGGGTGGCCGAGAAGTGACAGCGAATCCCTACCCTCTCGGGCTCCGGCTGGCCGGACGGCGGGTGGTCGTGGTCGGCGGCGGCGCGGTCGCCACCCGGCGCGTACCGGCGTTGCTCGACGCGGGCGCGGACGTGCTGCTGGTGGCACCGGAGATCACCCCGGCGCTGCGCGCACACGTCGACGCCGGGCGGTTGCGCTGGCTACCCCGCCCGTTCAGCCCCGACGACCTGGACGGGGCCTGGCTGGTGCACGTCGCCGTCGACGACCCGACCGCCGCCGCCTCGGTCAGCACCGCCGCCGACGAACGCCGGATCTTCTGCGTACGCGCCGACGACCGCACCGTCGCGACGGCCTGGACCCCGGCGGTGACCCGGCACGGCCCGGTCACCGTGGCGGTCCTCGGCGGCGGCGACCCCCGCCGGGCAATGACCGTCCGTGACGCCATCCGCACCCTCCTGAGTGCAAGGAAGGGCCCCCTGTTAACGGATTCGGTAGAGGAAGGGCCCCCTATTAACACCGCAGCCGGCACCGCAGCCGGCACCGCGGCCGGCACCGCAGCCGGCACCGCGGCCGGCACCGCAGCCGGCACCGCGGCCGGCACCGCAGCCGGCGCTGCGGCCGGCGCTGCGGCCGGCGCTGCGGCCGGCGCTGCGGCCGGCGCTGCGGCCGGCGGAGTCGGCCGGGTCGCGCTGGTCGGCTCCGGCCCCGGTGATCCCGAGCTGATCACCGTCCGGGGCTGGCGGTTACTCACCGAGGCCGATGTCGTGGTCGCCGACCGGCTGGTGCCGGGCCTGCTGCTCGACGAGTTGCGGTCGGGCGTGGAGCTGGTGGACGCCTCCAAGATTCCGTACGGCCCGTCCCGTACCCAGGAGGAGATCAACCGGATTCTGGTCGACCGGGCGCGAACAGGTGCCTTCGTGGTCCGCCTCAAGGGCGGTGACCCGTACGTCTTCGGACGTGGCGGTGAGGAACTGCTGGCCTGCGCCGAGGCGGGGATACCGGTGACCGTGGTGCCCGGCGTGACCAGTTCGATCGCCGCCCCGGCGGCGGCCGGCATCCCGGTCACCCACCGGGGGGTGGCGCACGAGTTCACAGTGGTGTCCGGGCACCTCGCACCCGATTCACCGGCCTCGCTTGTGCGCTGGGGCGCGCTGGCGCAGCTGCGCGGCACGCTCGTCATCCTGATGGGGCTGAAGAACCTGCCGGCGATCACCGCCACCCTGCTGGCCCACGGGCGGCCGGCGGACACCCCGGCGGCCGTGGTCCAGGAGGCGACCACCGGCGCGCAGCGGGTCGTCCACTCGACCCTGGGCCGGGTGGCCACGGAGGCGACCGCAGCGGGCCTGCGCCCACCGGCGGTCGTGGTGGTGGGCGACGTGGTGGGCGCACTCGGCGCACCCGGCGCACCCGGCGCACCCGGCGCACCCGGCGCACCCGGCGCACCCGGCGCACCCGGCGCACCCGGCGCGCCCGGCGCGCCCGGCACCGCCCCGACCTGACCCGTACCGCAGCAGCGCAAGCTCGGAGAGCCGGCCGCTCAACCGGTATCACCCGCCACCCGCTTTGCCCTGCTTGACCGTACGCACCGAAAACCGGTCGGAACCGTTGCGTGGGTTGAAGCAGCGCAAAGCGGGTGGCGGGGAGTGGTTGGCCGCCGAGGCGGCGTGTGGGCGCGCTGAGGCGGCGTGGGCGCGCGAGGGCTCCGAGACCGCGTCCGAGGCCGCAGCGCGGGCGGGGTGCCGGGGTCGCGCGCGGGGGTGCCTAAGAGAGACCGGCTATAGGTGGTGGCGACGCAGGTTGGGGCCTGGTGATGCGTTGCCTGGGTTGGTCGGCAGGGCGGGTTGCGGCATGTCGCGGTGTTCGGGCCGATCGGGTGGGCGCGGGTTGCGGCATGTCGCGGTGTCCCGTCCGGTGAGCGGC
>NZ_POTX01000245.1 GCF_003236305.1 Micromonospora endophytica
AGGAGACAGGTGGGGCGGAAGCCAGCGGCGGTGAGGGCGTCGTGCAGGGCGGAGGAGCGGACGGGCTCGCCGTCGGCGCGCTCGACCGAGATCGGGCCGAGGGCTCCGGAGTGGACGGTGTCGGCCAACGCCTTTCCGGCCGCCGTCAACGCGTCGACGTCGGCAGTGAAGGAGAGGATCGTCCGGCCGCCGCGTTCCACGTAGAGCACCAGATCGCCGGCGACCAGCACGACGAGCGCGCCCGCCTTGCGACCGGCCCGGTGGCCGGTGCCGGCCGGTGCCGTGGCGTCACCGGAGTCGACCACCCGTTCCGGCCAGGGCAGCGCCGCGCCGTACGGGTTGGCCGGATCGGTGGCGGCCAACACCACAGCCACGCCACCGCCAGCCGGCCCCCCGGCCACCGTCGCGCCGCCACGGATCCGCCCGCTGCCCAACGGCTCGGCCAGCGCCCGGATCCGGTCCACCGCGCCAGGCACCGCGAACTGCGCCGCGCCCAGGCCGTCGACGAAGTATCCCCGGCGGGCTGCGCCGCGCTCCTCAAGCGCGGAGAGCACCGGATAGACCGCGGCGAAGCCGCCGGTCACCTGCTCGGCCATGACCGCGCCCCGGGTCAGCACCCCGTGCCGCTCCAGCAGCACGTCGGCCAGGGCTGCGGCGCGCCGGGTCGGATCGAGGTCCCGCTCCGGCAGCCGGGACCAGCGGCCCGCCACCGTCGGCGGACCGCCCCGGCTGGGCAGGGCCACCCGGCCGGGACGCCGGTAGCGACCCCGCGCGGGGCCCGGTCGGGAGCGGTGCGCCCCACCGCCGCCGAGCACCGCCCGCAGCGGCGCGAGGGTGTCGTTGGTGAGATGCCCGGCCCAGACCAGATCCCAGACCACGCCGACCAGCGCGGCGTCGTCGCCTGCGCCGACCCGATCGGCAAGCGACCGGAAGAACAACGCCTGCCCGTCGCCGAGGGCGTCCAGCACCGCGTCGTGCAGCGGCGTACGGGTGAGCGCCTCGTCCGGCGGCGGGAGCAGCAGCGGCGCGGAGTCGGCGTACGCCAGGCTGACCCAGCCGTCCCCGCCGGAGATCGCGCCGGCCCCGGCCCACACCACCTCGCCACTGGCACACAACTCGTCGAGCAGCGCGGGGGAGTAGTCGGCCACCCGGGCGGGCAGCACCAGCCGCTCCAGCGCCGACGCGGGCACCGCAGCACCCTGCAACTGCTCCACCGTCGCGGCCACCGCCTCCACTCCCCGGGCCGACGAGCCGACCTGCTGCCAGCGGGGCAGGAAGGTGGCAAGTGCCCGGGGCGGCACCGGCTCGATCTCCCGACGCAGCGCGGCGAGGGACCGGCGACGCAGCAGCCGCAGCACCTCCGCGTCACACCACTGGGTGCCGACCGTGTCCGGGGTGAACTCGCCGGAGACCACGCGCCCGGTGGCGGCCAGCCGGCGCAGCGCCTGCTCGACCACGAAGACGCCCAACCCGAACCGCGCCGCGCAGCCGGCCGCGGTGAACGGGCCGTGGGTGCGGGCGTACCGGGTGACGAGATCACCGAGCGGGTCGGCGACCGGTTCGAGGTACGCCTCGGCGATCCCCACCGGCAGGGCCACGCCGAGGGCGTCGCGCAGCCGGCCGGCGTCCTCCACCACCACCCAGCGTTCCTGCCCGGCGACGCGTACCCGCACCACCCGGCGGGCGGCGGCCAGCTCGGTCAGCCAGTCGACAGGCACACCGCGCTCGGCCAACTCGTCGGTGCTCAGGTCACCGAGCTGGCGCAGCAGCTCGACGGTGTCCTCGGCGTCGCGGGGGCGGCGCTGCGGGGTCAGCCAGCGCAGTTGCCGCTCGGTCTCGGCGAGCACCGCCGGGTCGAGCAGCTCGCGCAGGTCGACCCGACCGAGCAGCTCACCCAGCAGAGCCGAATCCAGGGCGAGGGCGGCGGCCCGGCGCTCCGCGAGCGGGGCGTCGCCCTCGTAGAGGAAGGCACCGACGTAACCGAAGAGCAGCGACCGGGCGAACGGCGACGGTCGGGGCGTCTCCACCTCGACCAGCCGCACCCGGCGGCCGGCGAGATCGCGCATCACCTGGGTCAGGGCGGGCAGGTCGAAGACGTCCTGGAGACACTCCCGGGCCGCCTCCAGGGTGACCGGGAAGTCGGCGTACTCGCGGGCGACGTCGAGCAGTTGGGCGGCGCGCTGCCGCTGCTGCCACAGCGGCTGGCGGCGGCGGGGGTCGCGGCGCGGCAGCAACAGCGACCGCGCGGCACACTCCCGGAACCGGGACGCGAACAACGCCGAGGTGCCTACCGACTCCTCCACCAGCTGGGCGATCTCCTCCGGGTCGAAGGCCACCACGTCGGCGCCGGGTGGGCTGTCGGCGGTGTCCGGCAGGCGTACGACGATGCCGTCGTCGGCGGGCATCACCTGGGCGTCCACGCCGTGGCGTTCGGCGAGTCGCCGGCCGATGGCCAGTGCCCAGGGCGCGTTGACCCGCGCGCCGAGGACGCTGTGCACGGCGAGTCGCCAGTCACCCAGCTCGTCGCGGAACCGCTCGACCACCACCGTCCGATCGTCCGGTAACGCCCGGGTCGCGGCCTGCTGCTCACGCAGGTATGCCAGCAGGTTGCCGGCGGCCCAGTCGTCCAGACCGGAGGCACGCAACGCGGTGACCGCCTCGTCGTCGCCCTGCCGCAGCAGGCTGCGGATCCGGGCCCCGATCGCCCGGCCCAGCTCCACCGGCCGACCGGGTTGGTCGCCCTTCCAGAACGGCATCTTGGCCGCCTGGCCGGGGGCGGGGGAGACCAGCACCCGGTCCGGGGTGATCTCCTCGATCCGCCAGGAGGAGGAGCCGAGCAGGAACACGTCGCCGACCCGGGACTCGTAGACCATCTCCTCGTCCAGCTCACCGACCCGGGCGGCGCGCTCCGCGCCGGCCAGGAACACGCCGAACAGGCCCCGGTCGGGAATGGTGCCGCCGCTGGTGACCGCGAGCCGCTGCGCTCCCGGTCGTCCGGTCAGCACGTCGGTGGCGCGATCCCAGACCAGCCGGGGGCGCAGCTCGGCGAAGGCGGTCGACGGATAGCGCCCGGAGAGCATGTCCAGCACGGCGTGCAGGGCCGAGTCGGGCAGCTCGGTGAAGGGCGCGGCCCGGCGCACCACGGCGGCCAGGTCGCCGACCCGCCACTGGTCCAGGGCGACCATCGCGACGATCTGCTGGGCGAGCACGTCCAACGGATTGCGGGGGTGGTGCAGTTCCTCGATCGCGGCCTCGCTCATCCGCTCGGCGACCACCGCGCAGGAGAGCAGGTCGCCGCGGTGCTTGGGCAGCACCACCCCGCGCGAGACCGCGCCGACCTGGTGCCCGGCCCGCCCGACCCGTTGCAGGCCGGCGGCGACGCTGGGCGGTGCCTCGATCTGCACCACGAGGTCGACCGCGCCCATGTCGATGCCGAGTTCGAGGCTGGAGGTGGCGACCACCGCAGGCAGCTGCCCGGCCTTGAGCGACTCCTCGATGTGCCGCCGCTCCTCCCGGGAGACGCTGCCGTGATGGGCCCGGGCGAGCACCGGCGGCGCGCCCGCCACCGCGCCCGCCTGGGCCATCATCTCGGCAGGCGTCCGGGTCGGCCGACCGGCCCCGGCCGGGCTGGAGCCGACGGTCTCCGCCGCGGCGAGTTCGTTGAGCCGGGCACAGAGCCGCTCGGCGCTGCGCCGCGAGTTGGTGAAGACGATTGTGGAGCGGTGCGCCCGGATCAGCGCGTGGACCCGTTCCTCCACGGCGGGCCAGATCGACGCGGTGCGGGGGCCACCGAGATCGTCCTCGGGCGGCTCCTGCTCGTCGAGCCGGGTCATGTCCTCCACCGGCACCTGGACGCTGATCTCGATCGTCTTGGCGGTCACCGGCGCGACCACCTCGACCGGCCGGGCGCCGGCGAGGAACCGGGCGCACTCGTCGACCGGCCGGACCGTCGCGGAGAGCCCGATCCGCTGCGCCGGTGCGGGCAGCAGCTCGTCCAGCCGCTCCAGGGAGAGCGCGAGATGAGCACCGCGTTTGGTGCCGGCCACCGCGTGCACCTCGTCGAGGATCACCGTCTCGACGCCGCGCAGTGCATCCCGTGCGGCGGAGGTGAGCAGCAGGAACAGTGACTCCGGCGTGGTGATCAGGATGTCCGGCGGCGTCCGGGCGAAGGCCCGCCGCTCGTCGGCGGGGGTGTCGCCGGTACGCATCCCGACGGTGATCTCCGGCGGGGGAAGCGCGAGCCGGGTGGCGGCCTGCCGGATGCCGGCGAGCGGTGTGCGGAGATTCCGCTCGACGTCGACCGCGAGTGCCTTGAGCGGGCTGACGTAGAGCACCCGGCACCGGTGCCGGGGATCGCTCGGCGCGGGCTCGCGGGCCAGCCGGTCGAGTGACCAGAGGAAGGCGGCGAGGGTCTTGCCGGAGCCGGTCGGTGCCACCACGAGCGCGTGCCGGCCGGCGGCGACCGCCGACCAGGCGCCCACCTGCGCCGACGTCGGTGCGGCGAAGGCCGCGCCGAACCATTCCCGGGTCGCCGGGCCGAACCGGGAGAGCACCGCCTCCGCCCTGGCGGCGGGGCGGCCCGGTGGCGAGGCTCCGAGGGAATCCACCATCCCATCCTGCCCCTGACCGCCGACATTCCCGCGGCTCCGGCCCCGGGAAGGGTGCTCTTAAGGCATTACCGCTGAGTTTCCCGTTGCTCCCGTTAAGTCTTACTTAACTGCTTGCTAGCAAGCGACAACATAAAGTAACTTCGCACCCGATGCGGTGAGCGGTGGAGGTAGGTCGGATGGTCGTCGAGGAGCGGAGCTCTGGGCCCGGCACCGACGTCCTGATTCGCAAGGTCGACAGCCGCCTCGTCGCGCTCCGCGCCGGACTGCACGGTGCCGATCTCGAGTTGGCCGAGCGGGTCGCCGGCTGCCTGCGTGAGCTGGTCCATTCCACCGCCCAGGCCAGCGCGGCCGATCGCGCCCAGGTGCGGATCGCCGTGCACTACTTCGTCCTGCGCCGGGAGAGCCGCGGCAAGCTGTTGGCGGTGCGCTCGCTGGCCGCCGCCCAGCGGATGGTCGACCGCGCGGCGCTGCGGGTGGGCCGGCCGGACCTGACAGTCGAGGCGTCAAAATAGGGCGATTTCCGGAAAACAGCCCATAGCGTACGCGACCTGTCGTCTGATCGCTCCTAGGCGCCGTACACCCGGGAGGGGCGCCCCCTGCCCAGCTCGACCGGGAGCGTCGCGTGCTCGTACTGCTGATCCTGCACCTCGTGGCGGCCCTCGCGGCGCCGCTGCTGGTGCGTCGGTGGGGGCCGCGTGCCTGCTACCCGCTGGCGCTGGTGCCGGCGGCGGCGTTCGGCTGGGCGCTCGTCCGCACCCCCGCCGTCGCCGACGGCGGTGCGCTCGTCGAGACGTACCCGTGGATTCCCCGGCTGGGTCTGAACCTGGACCTGCGGATGACCACCCTGTCCTGGCTGATGACGCTGCTGATCGGCGGCGTCGGCGCGCTGGTGCTGCTCTACAGCGGGCGGTACTTCCCGGCCGGCGCGGCCGGCAACGCCCGCTACGCCGCGGTGATGGTGGCCTTCGCCGGCGCGATGCTCGGGCTCGTCTTCGCCGACGACCTGCTGCTGCTCTACACCTGCTGGGAACTCACCACTGTCTTCTCGTACCTGCTGATCGGGCACAGCACCGAGCGGCGGTCCAGCCGTTGGGCGGCCGCTCAGGCGTTGACCGTGACCACGTTCGGCGGCCTGGCCATGCTCGTCGGCTTCATCATGCTCGGCCACCACGCCGGCACCTACCGCTTGTCGGAACTGGCCGGGCGGCCACTACCCGGTGGGGCGTACCTGATCACCGCCGTGCTGCTGATCCTGCTCGGCGCGCTGTCCAAGTCGGCGGTTCTGCCGTTCACCTCCTGGCTGCCGGTGGCCATGGCGGCACCGACGCCGGTGAGCGCGTACCTGCACGCGGCGGCCATGGTGAAGGCCGGCATCTACCTGCTCGGCCTGCTCGCGCCGGTGCTCGCCCTGGTCGGCCCGTGGCGTCCGGTGGTCCTGGCCGCCGGGCTGGCCACCATGGTGGCGGGCGGCTGGGCCGCGCTGCGGCAGACCGACCTGAAACTGCTGCTGGCGTACGGCACCGTGAGCCAGTTGGGTCTGTTGGCGGCGGTCGTCGGTACCGGCACCGGTGACGCCGCCCTGGCCGGCGTCGCGATGCTGCTGGCCCACGCCCTGTTCAAGGCGGCGCTCTTCCTCGTCGTCGGCGTGATCGACCACGGTACCGGCACCCGGGACCTGCGCGAGTTGTCCGGGCTGTGGCGCACCACCCCGGTGCTGGCCGTGGTGGCGCTGCTCGCCGCCGCGTCGATGGCGGGCCTGCCACCCCTGCTCGGGTTCGTCGCCAAGGAGGCCATCTTCGCCGCCTTCACCGGTCAACCGCTGCTGCTGGCCGTGCTCGTCGTCGGCACCGTCCTCACCGTCGCCTACAGCATCCGGTTCCTCTGGGGTGCGTTCGGCACCCGCCCGGGAAGGGCCCCGACCGAATTGGGGCGGGTCGCCGTGCCGATGCTGGTGCCGCCGGCACTGCTGGCGGTGGCCGGAATGGTCGCTGGCCCGGCGGCGGACGAACTCGACCGGCTGCTGCGCCCGTACGCCGAACTGCTCGGCCCCACCCACTCCCAGCTGGCTTTCTGGCCCGGCCTGCACCTGCCGCTGGGCCTGTCCGCGCTCACCCTGGCCGGCGGTGCGGTGCTCTTCGCGCTGCGCGGTCCGCTGGCCCCGGTGCTGTCCCGGCTGCGCTCACCCGTCACCGGCCTTCAGGGCTATGAGTGGATCACCCATCGTTTCGACCAGGCCGCGGTGGACATCACAAGCGTCACCCAGCGCGGCTCGCTGCCGCAGTACCTCGGCGTCATCCTGATCGTGCTGGCCGCCGCGCCGGGCGGCACGTTGCTGGCGGTGCGGCCCTGGGAGCAGTCGTTCGCGCTCTGGGGGAGCCCGGCGCAGCCGGTGGTGCTGCTGGTGATCAGTGTCGCCGCGCTGCTGGCCGTGGGCGCCACCCGACGGCTGACCGCGATGCTGCTGGTCGGGATGACCGGCTACGGCACCGCGATGCTCTTCGTCCTGCACGGCGCCCCCGACCTGGCGCTCACCCAGTTCCTGGTGGAGACCGTGACCATCGCGGTCTTCGTGCTGGTGCTGCGGCGGCTGCCGGAACGGTTCTCGGTGCGTCCGCTGCGCCTGAGCCGATGGCTGCGCCGGGGGATCGGACTGGCGGTCGGTGCGACAGTCGCCGGACTCGCGGTGACCACCGCCGGTGCCCGGCAGGAACCCTCCATCGCCGAACAGTTTCCCGCGCTGGCCGCCGAGCAGGGACACGGCCGCAACGTGGTGAACGTGACACTCGTCGACATCCGGGCCTGGGACACCCTGGGCGAGTTGACCGTGCTGGTCGCGGCTGCCACCGGCGTGGCCAGCCTGGTCTTCGTGCGGTCCCGGACCGGGCCCCGCCCGCGCCGGCTGGAGACGTACGACCGGGACACCTTCACCGGCCGGCCGGTCTGGCTGCGCGGCGGCACCACCCTGCACGAGCGGCACCGCTCGATCGTGCTGGAGGTGATCACCCGACTGGTCTTCCACACGGCCGTGCTCTTCTCCTTCTTCCTCGTCTTCTCCGGACACAACGCGCCCGGCGGCGGCTTCGCCGGTGGCCTGGTGGCGAGCCTGGCGCTGACCATGCGCTATCTCGCCGGTGGCCGTCAGGAACTGGCCGAGGCCGCGCCGGTCGGCGCCGGCACCGTGCTCGGCACCGGGTTGGCGATCGCGGCCGGCGGCGGGCTGCTCGCCGTGCTGACCGGCGCGGCGCCGTTGAGCAGCACCCGGATCGACCTCTGGCTGCCCCTGATCGGTGACTTCTACCTGATCACCTCGCTCTTCTTCGACATCGGCGTCTACCTGGTGGTGATCGGGCTGGCGCTGGACGTGCTGCGCAGCCTCGGCGCCGAGGTGGACCGGCACATCGAGGCCGGTGGCCGAGCCGGTGACGGGCTGGCCGACGAGCCCCCGGGGGAGCGCGGATGAGGGCCGGCGGTGCCCACCTGGTGTCCTTCATCGCGATCGGCGTGCTCGTCGGCTGCGGGGTGGCCCTGCTGCTGGAGCGCAGCCTGACCCGCGTCCTGCTCGGCATCATCCTGACCAGCAACGGGATCAACTTGTTGATCATCTTCGGTGGCCGGTCCGGTCGGGCCCCAGTGGTCGGTGTCACCGAGACGGAGGCGATGAGCGACGCGCTTCCGCAGGCGATGGTGCTCACCGCCATCGTGATCACCTTCGGGTTCACCGCCTTTCTCCTGGCCATCAGTTACCGCAGCTGGTATCTGAGCGGCGACGACGAGGTGCCCGACGACATCGAGGACCGGCAGATCGTGCGCCGCGCCGCGACCCATGAGGTGTCCACCGCCGACCTCAGTGACGACGATCCGGGAACCGACCCCGAACAGATCGACTCCCCAGCCCCCCGCCGACCCGGGCGGGAGGGTAGGTC
>NZ_POTX01000246.1 GCF_003236305.1 Micromonospora endophytica
GCGCTCGACCGGGCGGCGGGGCGTGCCGACCAGATCCTGGCTGGGGGCGGTGAACGACTCGACCGGCTCGCCGTCGACGGCGGTGGCGATGATGCGGGCCACCGCGTCGATGACCTGGGCCTGCACGGCGCTGCCGACCAGGTCGGTCGGGTCGTCCGGGTTGGCGGCGATGCCGGCCACCGCGACCTGCGGGGTGAAACCGACGAAGGTCTCGGTGGCGGCGTTCTCGGAGCTGCCGGTCTTGCCGGCCACCGGCCGGCCGTCGAGGATCCGGTTCACGCTGGTGGCGGTGCCGCCGTTGCACTGCCCGAACGCGGACTGCTGGCCCACCGGGCAGCGCGCCGCGTCGGTGGCGGCGCGGGCCACGTCGGGGTCGAGCACCTGCCGGCAGGACGGGTCGCCGACCGGCAGCCGTTCGCCGTCCGGCGCGGTCACCGACACCACCGGCACCGGCGCGCAGTACGTCCCCTCCGCGGCCACTGTCGCGTACGCGTTGGCCAGGTCGAGCGGGGTGGTGGCGGCCACGCCGAGGGTGAACGCGCCCCAGTTGGCGGCGTTGTTCTCGGCGAAGTTCGCGTCGGCCTCGGCGCGGAAGGTGATGCCGAGTCGCTGCGCCATCTCGACCACCTTGTCCTGGCCCACCTGCTCGGCCAGCCAGACGAAGTAGGTGTTGACGGAGCGGCCGAAGCCGTCCCACATCATCCGGTAGCCGTCCATCCACTGCGGGTTGGCGTTCGCCGGGCACCACTGGCCGTTGCAGGCACTGTCGTCGCTGCCGGCGGCGTACCGGGTGGGCAGCCGGCTGGGCGCGTCGAAACCTGTCGACAGGGTACGACCGGACTCCAGCGCGGCGAGCATGGTGAACAGTTTGAACGTGGAACCGGCCTGGTAGCCGACGACACTGCCGCCGCCGGAGATCAACGGGTTGACGGTGTTCGGGTAGTTGAGCTGCCCGTCGGGGTTGGCATCGACGCTGTAGTGCCGATTGACCGCCATCGCGAGCACCCGACCGGTGCCGGGCTCGACCGCGGCGATCGGCACCGCGCGCTTGTTGTCGTACCCGTAGATGTCGGTGGCCTGCTGCTGCGCGGTGGCCTGGATCTGCGGGTCGAGGGTGGTGACCACGGTGTAGCCGCCCCGGCGCAGCGCCTGCTCGCGTTCCTCCACGGTGTCGCCGAACTCCGGCTGGGCGATCCACCAGCGGCGCAGGTAGTCGCAGAAGAAGCCCCAGCCGTCCGCCGCGCTGGCGGTGGCGGTGCAGCCGTTGGCCTGGTCGCTGGGGTCCAGCGCCAACTCCTCGGCCTTGGCCTGGGCCGCCTGCTCGGCGGTGATCGCCCCGGTGGCGAACATGGAATCCAGCACGTACGCCCGCCGGTTCAGCGCCGCGTCGGCGTCGCCGTCGATCGGGTTGTACGCCTCCGGCGACTGCACCAGGCCGGCGAGCAGCGCCGACTCGGCGAGCGTCAGCTCCGCCGGCGGCTTGGAGAAGTAGCGCTGGCTGGCGGCGGCGATCCCGTACGCCCCGGAGCCGAAGTACGCGATGTTGAGGTAGCGGTTGAGGATCTCGTCCTTGCTGAGCTGCTGTTCCAGCGCCTTGGCGTACCTGATCTCCTGGAGTTTGCGCCCGACGGTCTGCTCGGTGGCGGCGGCCCGCTCCTCGGCGGTGCGGTTCGGGTCGCTCTTGAGCACGTTGCGGACGTACTGCATGGTCAGCGTCGACCCACCCTGCTCGGTGCCGGAGCTGACGTTGCTGACCAGGGCCCGCAGCATGCCGCGCAGGTCGACCCCGCCGTGGTCGTAGAAGCGACGGTCCTCGGCGGCCACGATCGCCTGCTGCATCACCGGCGCGATCTCCGCCAGCGCCACGTCGGTGCGGTTGACGTCGTAGAACGTGGTGATCAACGTCTTGCCGTCGTTGGCGTAGAGGTAGGAGCGCTGCGGGGTGGCCGGGGTACGCAGCGCGTCCGGCAGTGCCGCGTACTCGCGCAGTGCCGCCTGGGCGGCGAAGCCGAGCAACAGGTTGCCCGGCAGCGCGGCTACCGCCAGCACGAGCCCGGCGAGGACGCCGGTCAGCAGGACGGTGAACAGCCGCGACAACGGCGTGGGGGTGGCCATGGTCTTCAGGATTGCCGCGAATACCATCTTTCTGCCACCTTCTGCGGCCGGTTGTCAGCCAATTCACGGCCAACTGGCAGCCGTCTTTGCGCTGGTAAACCGGCATGCGGGCGGCAACCGCCCAGGGTTCGCGTCAGGCCGGTCCGATCTGCCCGGCACCGCCTGGGGCGGCCGGGCCGAGCGGTCCGGCCGTGGCGACGCTGGCGCTGCCCGCGTCCCGGGCGATCTCGCGGGGCAGCAGGCGACCGGAGCGGTAGCCGATGCCGATGCCGGCGATCAGCACGAAGATGGCCCCGAAGGTCTGCAACGAGCCGATCAGCGCCCCACCGATGCCGAGCAACGGGCTCGCGATCATCAACATCGCGCCGTCGCCGATGCTGAACATGCCCGAGCGGGCCACCGCCCACCCGGTGAGCAGCCAACCCACGCTGTAGCA
Organism: Micromonospora endophytica; assembly: GCF_003236305.1. Taxonomy (GTDB): domain Bacteria; phylum Actinomycetota; class Actinomycetes; order Mycobacteriales; family Micromonosporaceae; genus Micromonospora; species Micromonospora endophytica. Next base: position 2,552 of record NZ_POTX01000246.1, read on the forward strand.
GGTCGCGCCGACGAGCACCAGCATGCGGGCCGTGGTGCCGAAGACCGGGGTCTGCTCGGCCAGCCCCGCGAAGGGCAGCATCAGCACCGTACCGGCGATGCTGACCAGCAGCCCGGCGACGGCCGGGTGGCGGCTGCGGGTGGCGGCGAGCAGGCCGGTCAGGCCGAGCAGGGCCAGCAGGCCGAGCCAGACCGCGAGCACCCAACCGACCAGGTACAGCGGCCGGCCGTCGGCCGGATACGGGTCGTTGCCGACCCCGCCGTCGCTGGCCATCGCCACCGCGCCGTAGAGGATCGCGTACGCCGGCAGCAGCCAGATCGCGGCGCGGGCCAGCCGGCGCAGCGACCACGCCCAGCTCGCGTTGGTGGCTGGTGCCGACGGCGTCGGTTCGTCGATGAAGGGCAGCACGCCGAACCCACCGCCGGTACGCCGGGTGCCCAGTGGTCCGGCCGGGTCGTGTTCGCCCGGCACCTCGGGCGGGGACCACAGGCGCTTCAGCGGTTCCATGCGTCACCTCGCTCCTCCACGAGCGGTGCTCGGGACGCGCCGAGGCGCCCCGATGCCTGGTCACCACCCGCACTAGAACCGATGGTGGCAGGCACCGGAGCGCCTCATGAGCGTTTCTCGCATTTATCGCCCCGGGCCGGTCACCCGGCCCGGGGCGGGGCCGACTCAGCCGCGTTCGCGCTGGTCGGTCGGGTCGTTCAGCAGACTCGCCGGAGAGACCGGCTCGGGTGCGGGCAGCCCCTGCGGCTTGCCGCCGCTGGCCTGCGCCTCCGCCACGCGTACCTCGTTGTGGATCTCCTGCGCCGCCGCGGCGGCGGCCTCCGCCGCCTCCGCGGCCTCCCGCTCGACGGCGCTGGCGTCGTCGGAAGCCTGCGGGCTCGGCGCGTCGCCGACCATCTGGCTCAGCCCACCGAGCGCGCCACCCATGCCCTCCAGGGCCTTGGTCAGCTCGGCCGGCACGATCCACACCTTGTTGGCGGTGCCGTTGGCGATCTGCGGCAGCGCTTGGAGGTACTGGTAGGCGAGCACCTTCTGGCTCGGGTTGGCGGTGTGGATCGCGTCGAACACGGTCCGGATCGCCTTCGCCTGACCCTCGGCCTGGAGGATCCGGGCCTGCCGGTCACCGTCGGCGCGCAGCACCGCGGCCTGCTTCTCACCCTCGGCGGAGAGGATCTGCGACTGCTTGTGCCCCTCGGCGTTCAGGATCGCCGCCCGGCGGTCCCGCTCGGCGCGCATCTGCTTCTCCATCGAGTCGCGGATGCTCGGCGGCGGCTCGATCGCCTTGATCTCCACCCGGGTCACCTTGATGCCCCAGCGGCCGGTGGTCTCGTCGAGCACGCCGGAGAGGTGCCTGTTGATCTCCTCGCGGCTGGTCAGCGCGCGCTCCAGGTCCAGCGAGCCGATCACGTTACGCAGCGTGGTGACGGTGAGCTGCTCGATGGCCTGGAGGAAGTTGGAGATCTCGTAGGTGGCCCGGACCGAGTCCACCACCTTGAAATAGAGGACAGTGTCGATGGACACGACCAGGTTGTCCGAGGTGATCACCGGCTGCGGCGGGAAGCTCACCACCTGCTCGCGCATGTCGACCTTGGTACGCACCGCGTCGACGAAGGGCACCAGGACGTTCAGCCCCGGGTTCAGGGTGCGCTTGTACCGACCGAGCCGCTCGACCACGTCCTGGCGCTGCTGCGGCACGATCCGCACCGACTTGGCCAGGGTGATCACTGCGAGCAGGGCAATACCTATCAATAGGACGGGGACTACGAACTCCATCCGTTCACCTCTCCGCTTCGGGTAGCTCACCGGGCGTCGCAACGTCCCGCCAGACCAGGGCTACCGCTCCCTTGACCTGGATGACCTGCACCCGTTCGCCGGGTGCCAAAACCTGGGTGGCGTCGTAGGCGCGGGCGCTCCACGTCTCGCCGTCGATCTTGACCACGCCCTGGTCGGCGTCGACCTGCTCCAGGACCAGCGCGGTGGCACCCTCGATCGCCTCGATGCCGAAGACGGTGCCCCGGTCCTCCGAGGAAGTCTGCCTGTGCCGCTGGATGACCGGCCGCGCGGCGAGCACGGTGAGCGCCGACACGATGGCGAAGACCACCGCCTGCACCGGCACAGAGGCACCGAGCGCGGCGGCACCGGCGGCGGCGAACGCACCAACCGAAAACATGATCAGAAACAGGGTCGCCGTGAAGATCTCGGCGACCGCCAGCACCACGCCCAGCACGATCCACAACACGGCTTCCATGTAACGATCGTGACACGGCAGTGCACGTGTCATCGAACTGTCATGATCAGATCCTGGTGACCACCACCACCGAGGGAGGGTTCGTGCCTCTGCGTCCCGATACCGCCCGGCAGATCGACACGCTTGTCGCCGACGCGCAGTCCCACGGCCATGTCCCGTCCCTGGCCGTGGGCGTCGTCCGCGACGGCCGGCTGACCCACCTGGCCGCCGCCGGCACCCGTCCACAGCCCGACGCCGACCTGCAGTACCGGATCGGTTCCATCACCAAGACGATGACCGCCGTGCTGGTGATGCAGGAACGCGACGCCGGCCGGCTGGCACTCGACGACCCGCTGCGGCGGCACCTGCCCGAGGCCGCCGCGGCCGGTCCGGTCACCCTGCGGCAGCTCCTCGGACACGCCGGCGGCCTGCAACGCGAGCCCGACGGGCCGTGGTGGGAACGCAACGAGGGCGTCGACCTGACCACCCTGTTGCAGGGCTTCTCCACCGCCAAGATCGCGTACCCGCCGTACCGCGCGTTCCACTACTCGAACCTGGCGTACGGGCTGCTCGGCGGGGCGCTGGAGCACATCACCAAGACACCGTGGCCGCAACTGCTGCGCGAACGGATCCTCGACCCGCTCGGCCTGGACCGCACCACGTACGCGGCCACCGAACCGTACGCCCCCGGCTACGTGCTGCACCCGTGGCACGACACGGCCCGGGAGGAACCGCGTACCGACACCCGGGCGATGGCAGCCGCCGGGCAGCTCTGGTCCACCGTCGCCGACCTGGCCCGCTGGGCCGCCTTCCTCGCCGACCCCGACCCGGCGGTGCTCGCGCCGAGCACCCTCGACGAGATGTGCGCCCCGGTGATCCTCACCGACCTCGACAGCTGGCGCGGGGCGTACGGCCTCGGCATCGAGTTGATCCGCGACGGCGACCGGGTGTACGCCGGGCACGGCGGCTCGATGCCCGGCTACGGCGCCATGCTGATGGTGCACCGGCCCAGTCGTACCGGCGTGGTCGGCTTCGCCAACGCGTACACCTTCCGCTCGGGTGGCCTGCGCCCACTCAGCCGGCAGATCCTCACCCAGGTGCTGGAGGCCGAACCCACGCCGGCCCGGCCGTGGCGACCGGCCGACGCCGCGCCCCCGGCCGACGTCGCGGCGCTCACCGGCCGCTGGTGGTGGATGGGCATCGCGCTCGACATCGGCTCCGACGCCGCAACCGGCGAACTGGTCGCAGTGACCTCCAGCGGCAAGGTCAGCCGGTACGCCCCAGCAGGCCCGGACCGCTGGCGGGGGGTCGGTGGCGAGGAGAACGGCGAGGTGCTGGCGGTGCGCCGCGACGACACCGGCACCCCGGTCGCCCTGGACATCGCCACCTTCGTCTTCACCCGCAGCCCCGACCAGGCCCCCTGACAGCACCAAGCTGCCTGACGCGGTCTCACACCGCACCGGGCGGCGTGACCCTCACGGGGCGGTGGAGCGGACCACCACCGCTTCGGGAACCGGTGCCGGCGGCCCGGGTCGCTCCCGGGCCAGCCGGCGGACCGCGGTGTTGAGCACGGCGATCACCGGTACCGCGATGAGCGCGCCGAAGATGCCGTCGAGCACCACGCCGGCGGTCACCGCCAGCACCACGGGCAGCGGATGCAGGGCCACCGCCCGGCCCATGATCCACGGCTGGAGCACGTTGCCCTCCACCTGCTGGACCACGATCACCGCCCCGAGCACGGCCAGCGCGGTGACCCCGCCGCTGTCCACCAGGGCGACCAGGACCGCCACCGCTCCGGAGAGCGTCGCACCGACGATCGGAATGAACGCACCGAGGAACACCAGCGCGGCCAGCGGGAAGGCGAACGGCACCTCGAGCAACACCAAGGCGACCCCGATGCCCACCGCGTCGATGAACGCCACCAGCACGGTGGCCCGCACATAGGCCACCAGGGTCAGCCACGAGGCACGGCCGGCGTCGTCGGCCCGCCAGCGGGCGGCGGACGGGAACATCCCGACCAGGAACCGCCAGATCCGGTCACCGTCGCGCAGGAAGAAGAACGTGGCGAACAGCACCAGCAGGGTCCCGGTGAGCACCTCGACCACCGTGCCGGCGGTGCTGATCGCGCCGCTTGTCAACGCCTGACTGTTCTCATTGATCCAGTTCTGCCCGGCCTCGACGTACCCGTTGAGTTGGCCGTCCGAGAGGCCGACCGGCCCGTCACGCAGCCAGTCCTGGATCTGACCGATGCCGGCCGCGGCCCGGGTGCTCAGATCCGGCAGACCGGCGATGAACTCGTTCACCACCATGGTCAACGTGCCCACCACCGCGGCGAACCCGGTGCTCAGCACCGCGGCGGTGGCAAGCGTACGGGGGATTCCGACGCGCAACAGCCAGCTGACCGCCGGTGCCAACAGGGCGGCCAGCAGCAGCGCCACCAGCAACGGCACCACCACGACGCGGATGGTGCCGAGCAGGCGCAGCAACGCCCAGCCGACGACCCCGATGACGATGAGTCGCCAGGACCAGGCGGCGGCGATCCGCAGTGCCCTCGGCACGTCCGAGTCGTCCCGACTCACCGTCGAGCCGCCGCCGTGGACCGGCGGAGCGAACCGGTACGCGGGTGCGGGGAACGGGGAATCCGCCTCCTCCGCGCGACTCACCGCCCGCGCCCGGTGTCGCTCACGGGCCGCGCGGGCAGTCGCGCGCCCCGACTGGTACGCCTGACGCAGCCGCTGCCGCGACCGCTGGAACCGGTTCAAGCGGCACCCCCGGGGTGGTAGGGATCAGGCCGCCCACGCTAGCGCCCCTGGCCCCGGCCTGATCACCCCGGCTCAGCTCACCTCTGTTCGGCTCACCCCGGCTCGGCTCACCCCGGCTCGGTGACGAAGTCGATCAGACGCTCCATCGCGTTGATCAGCGGGGTCTCCACCTCCGCGTAGCTGTTCACCCGGGACAGGATGTGCCGCCACATGTCGGCCGGCTCGGCGACACCGAGCGCCGCACAGACCCCCTCCTTCCAGGGCCGTCCCGGCGGCACCACCGGCCACGCCCGGATGCCCAGCGCCGCCGGCTTCACCGCCTGCCACACGTCGACGTACGGATGCCCGGTGACGAGGACGTGCGGCGAGTTCACCCGGGCCACGATCCGGCTCTCCTTGGAACCCGGCACGAGATGGTCGACAAGGACGCCGAGCCGCCGCCCGGAGCCCGGACCGAACTCGCGGACCCGGGCGTCGAGTTCGTCGATGCCCTCCAGCGGCTCCACCACGACGCCTTCGATCCGCAGGTCGTCGCCCCAGATCCGCTCGACAAGCGCCGCGTCGTGCACGCCCTCCACCCAGATCCGGCTGGCCCGGGCCACCCGGGCGCGTACCCCGTCCACCGCGATCGAACCGGACGCGGTACGCCGCCGCGCCGCCGGCACCGGCCCCCGGGCCGGTCGGCGCAGGGTCACCGGGCGGCCGTCGAGCAGGAAGGCGGCCGGCAGCAGCGGGAAGTTGCGCCGCTTACCGTGTCGGTCCTCCAGCACCACCGCACCGGAGTCAAAGCCGACCACCGCGCCGCAGAAGCCCGAGTCGGCGTCCTCCACCACCAGGTCCGGTTCGGCGTCCACCTCCGGCGTCACCTTCCGCCGCCGCCAGTCGCCCGCCAACACGTCGTCGCCATACCGCCGCCCCATCACCCCAACCTAATCCCACCCACCCCGCCAGAGGGCGATCATGCAGTTGTGGTGCCCGATAAAAGC
>NZ_POTX01000247.1 GCF_003236305.1 Micromonospora endophytica
GGGGGAAGGTGCAAGGAAGGGCCCCCTATTAACGCCTGGTGTATAGCAGGGGCCCCCTATTAACAGGCCGGCATACGTGCACGTGCCGCGAAGGCGCGCGGCGGTTGGTGTGCCGGGCAGGTGCGGGGGGTGGTGTGCCGGGCAGCGCGCGGCGGGTGGTGCGCGAGAAAGTGTCGGTTGTGGTCGGTAGCGTGCGGCCACCAACTCAAGAAGGGGTACGGGGATGGGAAGCGTTGCGGGTCGGGCGGCGGCGTCGACGGACGGGCACCCACCGCTGGACACAGCCGTGGTCCAACGCTTCTACGACCGGATGCGGGCGGTGGCGCCCGCCGCGCTCGGGGCCATCGAGCGGGACCGCGCCGACGACCCGGGCCGGCCCTTCGACGACACCTCCTGCGGCCGCCTGCTGGGCTCCCTCGACCCGGACGGCGTACGGGCGCTGGGCATGTGGGTCCATCACTGGTGCATGCGCTTCTACGACGACGACACCCGGCCCGGCCTGCGACTGCTCCGGGAGATCGCCAGCCGGCCGGCGCTGGGCTGGACGCCGGACGAGGTCCGCTGGATGCTGCGCGAGTCACACGCGGCCGGTCCGGCTGCCGACGACCGTTTCACGCTGCCCCTGGCCGCTGCCGCCGAGTTGCCGCCCGGTGCGCTGCCTGGGGCCGTCGCCGAGTTGCCGCCCGGTGCGCTGCCTGCGGCTGCCGCCGAGCTGCCGCCTGGCGTACTCCCGTCGGCTGTCGCTGTCGAGCGGCGTCCCGGCGCGGTTCGATCGGACGACAGCCGGCTGGCTGCCGGAGAGCGGCGTAGTGACACCCTGGTGCCCCGACAGCTCGACCCGACCCACCGGACCTGACCCACCGCTGCCCCTGACCGTCGGGTAGCGGCGTAAGCTGGCTCGTCGTGAGTCTCACCATCGGCATCGTCGGCCTGCCCAACGTCGGCAAGAGCACCCTGTTCAACGCGCTGACCAAGAACGACGTGCTCGCCGCGAACTACCCGTTCGCGACGATCGAGCCCAACGTCGGCGTGGTCGGGCTGCCGGACGAGCGGCTGGAGAAGCTCGCCGAGATCTTCAGTTCGCAGAAGGTGATCCCCGCGCCGGTGTCGTTCGTCGACATCGCCGGGCTGGTGCGCGGGGCGTCCAAGGGGCAGGGGCGGGGCAACGCCTTCCTCGCCAACATCCGGGACGCCTCGGCGATCTGCCAGGTCGTACGCGCCTTCTCCGACCCGAACGTGGTGCACGTCGACGGCAAGGTCTCGCCGGCCGACGACATCGAGACGATCAACACCGAGCTGATCCTGGCCGACCTCCAGACGCTGGAGAAGGCGCTGCCCCGGCTGGAGAAGGAGGCCAAGCTCCGCAAGGACCGGGCCGCCGCCGTGACCGCCGCGAAGGCCGCCGTCGAGGTCCTGGACAACGGCACCACCCTGTACGCGGGCGCGGCCGCCGCCAAGATCGAGCTGGAGCATCTGCGCGAGCTGCACCTGCTCACCACCAAGCCGTTCCTGTACGTCTTCAACGTCGACGAGGCCGAGCTGAACAACGCCGAGTTCCTCGACGAGCTGCGGGCACTGGTCGCGCCGGCCGAAGCGGTCTTCATGGACGCCAAGATCGAGTCCGAGTTGGTGGACCTGCCCGAGGAGGAGGCCCGCGAGCTGCTGGAGTCGATCGGGCAGTCCGAGCCGGGGCTGAACCAGCTGGTCCGGGTCGGTTTCCGTACGCTCGGACTCCAGACGTACCTCACTGCCGGGCCCAAGGAGGCGCGGGCCTGGACCGTGCCGATCGGCGCGACCGCGCCGGAGGCCGCCGGGGTGATCCACTCCGATTTCCAGCGCGGTTTCATCAAGGCCGAGGTGGTCTCCTACACCGACCTGGTCGGGGCCGGTTCGATGGCGGCGGCCAAGGCGGCGGGCAAGGTCCGCATCGAGGGCAAGGAGTACGTGATGCAGGACGGCGACGTCGTGGAGTTCCGCTTCAACGTGTAGGTCCAGTTCGACGGCTGACGGAACTCGGCGCCCGGCTCAGCACCGTGCACTCTTCGCTACGGTGACCGGGTGATGATCCGAGACGTGCGGGACGACGACTGGCCGACGATCTACCCCTTCTTCAATCAGATCGTCGCGTCGGGGCGCACCTACGCGTTTCCGGAAAACCTCAGCCTGGGCAGGCTCGCGGGTGGTGGATGGAGTCTCCGCCTGGTCGTACCGTCGTGGCGGTGGACGGATCGACGGTCCTCGGCAGCGCCAAGATGGGTCCCAACCGGCCTGGTCGCGGATCGCACGTGGCGACGGCCAGTTTCATGGGTGCTCGCCACCGTTCCGGAGGCGTTCGACCATCCCGAACACGGTCTGGTCGGATTGCACGTGATGTTCCTGGACCTACGCTCGTCCCAGCTCCGACGCTGATCAAATCAGGGGCAACGGAGAGGGCGGGATTCCGGCAGACTCGTACGGTGTCCAACGTTGCTCCGAAGGGGACCTGGAAGACAAATCCCGCCCTGGCTCTGCTGTGCCTGTTCGGGTGGTACGCGGCCGTGGTGGGGGCCTTCTTCGCGCTGGCACACACGTTGCCCGACACCGTGGACCCGGACTGCCAGGAGTCCTTCTGCGGGTCGCCGCGGGACGGCTTCTTGATTGCCGGCATCTTCTTCGGCGCTCCGGCGCTGTTCGTGGCGTTGCTGATCAGCTTGGTGATGCTCGGGTTGGCCAGCGCTCGTAGTCCGGAGACGTCGGCAGGGCGGGTCGGGTTCATCGCCGCCGTACCCGCCTTCGTCCTGCTCGCCCTCGCCGCCTGCGCCGTGGCCCGGTAGCGGAATCACGGCTGTGGGTGCATCTGTTGCTACCAGGGCAGCCACAAACGCACCCACAGTGCGGGCGTCAGGCCACGGTGAGCCAGGGTGACGACGGGTGAGCGACGCGGATGGCCTCGCCTAACCAGCGTCGGTCGGTGGGGTGCAGCATGTCGTACGCGAGGTTCAGGTCGTGGTCGTCCACCGGGCGCGGGTCCTGGGACTTCCACAGCAGTTGGGTGGCCGGGGTGCCGGTCGGCACGGAGCGGACGAGCGTGACCGCACGATCCCAGGGCAGATCGATCCGGGCATCGCGGCGGTAGCGCCAGACCTCGTCGTCGCCGTCCTCCAGGTTGACCTGGAGGACGAAGCGGTCCGGGCCGGGGTCCAGATGTTGCGCAGTCTGGGGTTGTCCCGGTGATCGGCCAGCGGGTGCAACTCTCCGGCGATGGCCGCAACCGGCCGCAACCGGCCGCAACCGGTCCGGCAAGCGGTCGAGCAGCGTCGGCAGCGATGGCCGGAGGGTGCTGACATCGATGTCGCCGTGCGGCCGGCTCACTGTGCCGCACCAGTGGTCGATGGCCCAGCCGCCGGAAAGCCACCAGGTCACCGGGCAACCGGTCAGGAGGGTGCCCACTTCGGTGACGGAGAGCGGTGCCCAGACATGCCGCTGCGGGTCGTACCGCATGGGGTCAGCCGGTGCGCAGGGCGTCGTCGAGGTCGGTTTCGCGGGGGCCCAAATGCACCGGGTCGCGGCCGGAGAGCACGTCGACGGCGGCCTTGATGCCGGCACCGTACTCTCGGGCGGCGGCGAACTGCCAGGTGCGGCCGTACTCCCGGGCCGTCTCGTCGCCCACGCCGATGGCGTCCACGCCGAGGTTCCGACAGACCGTGACCGCGCGGGCCAGGTGGAACTGCTGGGTCACCACCGTCGCCCGCTCCACGCCGAAGATCCGCTTGGCGCGGGCACACGAGTCGTACGTGTCGAAGCCCGCGTAGTCGAGCACCACCTTGTCGGCGGGCACTCCCCGCTCGACGAGCCAACGCTGCATCGCCTCGGGTTCGTTGTACTCGTCGCGCATGTTGTCGCCGGAGACCAGGATCGCCTGGACCTTGCCGGTGGCGTACAACTCGCGGGCGACCTCCAGGCGGGCGGCGAGGAACGGCGCGGGCGTACCGTCGGCCTGGACCCGGGTGCCCAACACCAGCGCGACCGGCGCCTCGGGAGCTGTCTCCACCGTGTACATCCGGCCCTCGGCGCCGGACCGGATCCAACTCACGCTGGCCCCACTCGCGCCAGCCACCAGCACCGCGCCGACCGCGCCGGCGATCACCGCCCGACGCAGCCATCGACCGCGACCGCGCTCGGCGATCTGACGCAGTCTGGCTACCAATGCGGTACGAATCGCCATGTGGATCAGTATTCCAGGCAGCGCCAAGCGGGCCGGTGGGCCGCACGATCTCGTGTTACGTTCGGCCGCAGCGTCGCGTGTCGGTGGCAGGCCGTGTCAGGCATGGAGGCGCCGGACCGAAGGGAATCGACGATGATGATCGCCGTACCTTCGCCCGTCACCTATGGGTGAGGGCGAACAGACCAGGCTGGTGGCCTGGAGCAATGAGCTGCGCCGCGTGCACGGCCGACTCCGCGAAGCGCTTTCCGTGACCCGGCAGGCTCTCGCTGACGGCGCGCAGGCGGAGCCAGCGACCAGAGATCTGCTGCTGTTCTGTCACGGGTTCTGCACCGCGTTGACCGCCCACCATGAGGGCGAGGACCGTGACCTGTTCCCCGCGATCGCGGCGCAGTATCCCGAGCTGCGGGAGACGCTGCGTTATCTGCGGCAGGACCACTCGATGATCTCCCATCTACTGGGTGGTCTCCAGGCCGCCGTGGCGCGAGCGGCCCCGCCGGAGGAGTTGGATCGGCACCTCGAAGGGCTTGCGGCGATCATGGAGTCGCACTTCCGGTACGAGGAACGCCAACTCCTGACCGTGCTGGAAACCCTCTCCCTGGACGCCCACCCGGACAATGTGCTCGGACCGCTCTGAGGATCTCGGTACGGAAGCGCCCCCAGAGGGGCGCTTCCGTATCTGAATCAGCTCAGCCGGTAGACGGAGATGTGGGAGGTGCTGTCTGGACCGAACGGGGTCCGGTGCCAGTCGGCGTGGCGTTCGGCCAGGTGGAAACCGGCGGCAGCCGCCATCTCGTCGATCTGCTCGGGCCACAGGTACCGCATGGCGAACGGGTGCAGGTGCACCCCGGCACCGTCGAAGGTGATGGTCTGCCGCAGGAACGTCTGCGCCTCGCGGTCGTACTTGTGCACCCTGATGGTCGCCGAATCCTCGGTGACGTCCCGCATCTGGACCTGTTCGTCCCGGTCGATGTCGGCCTCGTTCGGCACGAACGTCTCGATGACGAACGTCCCGCCCGGCTTCAGCACCCGGGCGACGTTGCGGAAACAGTCCGCCTGCCGCTCGGCCCGCACCAGGTTGAACAGCGTGTTGAAAACCAGGAACACCACTGTGTACGGCCCGCCGGGCGCCGGCACGTCGGCCATGTCGCCCACGGCAACCGGGATGGCGTCGCCACCCGGCTTCTCCCGCATCTTCGCGGCCATGGCCGCCGAGCCCTCGACCCCTTCCACGGGGATCCCCCGGGCGGCGAGCGGAACGGTGACCCGGCCGGTGCCACTCGCCAACTCCAGCACCGGGCCCTCACCGGCTAGACCGGCCAGGAACTCCACCGCCGGCACCGGGTCTGGCAGCCCGCCGGGAGAGTCGTAGCTGTCGGCCCAGTAGCTGCCGAAATGTCCCGGATCATCAAAAACTGACATCTGTGACCCCCGTAGTCACCAGGAACGGATGCTCGTGGGCAGTGTCTTTCCCGGTCGGCGGCGCGGTTAAGCAGCGTTGTCCACAGTGTCCGGATGGTCGGCCCTGCGGGATTACCGGGTCCGCTTGATCCCCACCGTGGTGACGCCGAGTTCGGGGGCGTTCAGGATGCTGTCGAGCAGGCCGGGGAAGTGCGCGTCGAGTTCGTCGCGGCGCAGGTGGACGTAGCAGCGGGTGCCTTCGTCGCGGGTGCGGGTGATGCCTGCCGACCGCAGCACCTTCATGTGGTGACTCAGGGTCGAGGCTGCGACCGGCGCGTCCAGTTCGCCCCACTGCCGCTCCTGCCCATCGGAGAGCAGCCGTACCACGCCGAGCCGCAGCGGGTCGGAGAGCGACGACAGCACCGTGGTGACCGGCACGTCGGCGAGGTCCGGATGGGCGTGCTTGGACATGTCGATCGCGGGCCTGCTCCCGGAGATCGCCACCGACCTCGACGTGTCCGCCGGCACAGCCGGGCAACTGATCACCGCCTTCGCGTTCACCTTCGCCTTCGGTGCACCGGTCATGGCGGTCCTGCTCGACCCCTTGCCGCGCCGCCGCGTACTCCTGGCCGGGCTTGTGGTGTTCGCGGCGGCAAACCTGGCCGCGGCCTTCGCCCCCTCGTTCGGGGTCCTGCTCGGGCTGCGGATCGCCGCCGGCCTCGCCGCGGCCGCCGTGTCGGCGACGGCGTTCGCCACCGCGGGCCAGGGCGCTCCGGCCGGAAAGCAGGGCGGCTACCTGGCGACGGTCACCGCGGGCCTGACGGTCGCGCTGTTCACCGGGGTGCCGCTCGGTGCCTGGGTGGGTGGGCTGTTCGGATGGCGGTCCACCTTCGTGCTGATCACCATCGTGGCAACTCTGGCGTACGCGACACTCGCGGTGGCACTGCCCCGGCTGCCCGGCAACCCCGGCGGCACCCTCGGCGCGCGACTGCGTCCGCTGCGGAACCCGAAAGTGCTGCGCCTGGTGGTCGCGGTGTTCCTCTCCGGCAGCGGCGGGTTGATGTTCTACAGCTACCTCGCGCCGATCCTCGGCCATGTCCACGGCGACACCACGCCGCTTCCCGCCGTCCTGCTGCTTGTCGGTGTCGTCGGCGTACCCTCGACGTTCCTCGGCGGCTGGCTCGCCGACCGGGTCGGTGGCCGACCGTCGAGGCTGGCCGTCACCGGCGGGCACGCCCTCGCGTTGGCGCTGGTGGCGATGCTGGTGATCATCGAGGTGCCGTTGCCGGTGTTCCTGGTCGGCGTCGCTTTGTGGTCGGTCTTCGCCTGGGCGCTCAACCCTCCCTTGCAGGCCAGCATCATCGAGGCCGCACCCGACTCGGCGATGGCTGCCGTCTCGCTCAACATCTCCGGCCTCTATCTGGGGGCCGCCGTCGCCGGCGCACTCGGCGGCCTCCTCGTCGACACCGTCGGCGCGATGTGGATACCGCCGATCGCCGCAGCTCTGCTCGTGCTGGCCTGGCTCAGCGCCGGATTCCCCCACCGCGCCGACGCTTCATCGCGCCGCTGACGACACCCGCCCGGCCCAGGCCGCTTCGCTGTCACCCGCCCTCTTCGAGATCTTGGAAAACCGGCGTCAGCTACTCGGAACGGTGGATTTCCAAGATCCAGCGTTGCGGCGGTGTCGGATCAGGGCGGGCAGCCAGGGGAGCAGGGCGATCAGCAGCAAAATGGTCAGCAGCGGCAGTCGCCAGGCCCAGGAGACGCTTGACGGTGGTGGGTCGGCCACCTCGGTGATCCACGGGCGGGCGGTCTTCGACCAGGCCAGGAACGCATCCCCGATCGGCAGCAGGCCCAGGGCGTACCGGCGGGTCCATGGGGTGTCCACGGGCAGGCCGGCAAAGTCGCCGTAGTTGGCCAGCGCCCCGGCCAGCGGCGCGTCGCCGTGCACCTGGGCGGCGCCGAGGGTGACCACGGTGGCTGACAGGCTCACCCCGAGCGGCAGCGGCCCGGAGTCCACATCGGCCGAGCCTTGGGTGCCGGACCGGTACTCCAACACCGCCGGCCCGAGCCACAACGGTGACACCACGAACCGGTCCCGGAAAATCCGGTACTGCTCCCCGGCGAAGACCGGATCGATCTCCGGCAAGAATCGGTTGATGATGCTCTGCGAGGTGCCCCGAGCCACCTCGTCCGGTGCGCCGGTCACCGGGTCCACCCGATGCGGCAGCAGCCCGGTGGCCGGGTCGAGCCGCTGCCGTACGCCCTCCAGCCAACGCGCGATCGTACCTTCGAACCGAGGCGCCAGCAGCCGATCGTGCAGCCGCAGCGACGCCACCGCCACCGTCGAGTCGACCGGCCACGCCTGCCCTGGATACGCCTCCAGATACGGCGACCCCGCCGCATCGAAGGCCGCGCCGAGCCCGACCGCACTATCGACGAACCGGGCCAGTTCCCCAGCATCGCGATCCTGCGCCGGCTGCAAACTGAGTACGCCGCCCCGCAGCCAATTGGTCCAGCCTTGGTAGAAAACGCCGTACTCGGGAGTCAGCGTCTCGGAGAACGGCGCCCGCCCGGCCGGCGACTCCAACCGTCCCAACGCCCAGCGGGCCTGCGCCACGGCCTGCTCCCGCTCGCCCGCCGGAGCGCGTAACCCAAGCTCGACCCAGGCCAGCCCGTAGAGGGCGTGGCTGAAAAAGTAGCCCTCCGGAAAAAGGCCCTGCGCCCGCTCGCCGGCCCCGTCGTCCAGCGCCGCCCGCAAAAACGTCAACTGCCGGCGTACGCCGGGAGGCTCCCCGTCCGGCCCGGCACTGGCCGGCGCGACCAGCCGAACCGCTGTCTCTTATAC
>NZ_POTX01000248.1 GCF_003236305.1 Micromonospora endophytica
GGTGGTGGCGGGGAAGGCGGTTCCCCGGGGGGCGTTTCCGCACGTCAAGATCGCGGGTGGGTTCGTCTTCGTCTCCGGTACGTCGTCCCGGCGGCCGGACAACAGCTTCGCTGGCGTGTCGGTGGACGAGTTCGGTACGACGGACCTGGACATCCGGGCGCAGACCCGGGCCGTCATCGAGAACCTCGGCGACCTGCTGCGCTCGGTCGGCGCTGACCTGTCCGACCTGGTGCAGGTGACGTCGTACCTGGTCAACATGAACGACTTTGGTGGGTACAACGAGGTGTGGGCGGAGTTCTTCGACGCCACCGGGCCGACCCGGACGACGGTGGCGGTGCACCAGTTGCCGCATCCGCACCTGTTGATCGAGATGCAGGCCGTGGCCCTTCTTCCGTCAGGAGGCAGTCGTGAGTGAGATCGCCGAGCCGTTCAGCTTCCCCGGCTGGATCGCCGACAACCAGCACCTGCTCAAGCCGCCGGTGGGCAACAAGGAGATGCTGCCCGGCTCCGACGACTTCATCGTGATGGTGGTCGGTGGGCCGAACCAGCGCACCGACTTTCACGTCGACCCGTACGAAGAGTTCTTCTACCAGGTCAAGGGCAACATGCACATCAACCTGATGCTGCCGGAGGGGCCGCGTACGGTGCACGTGCGCGAGGGGCAGATGTGGATGCTGCCGCGCAACACCCCGCACTCGCCGCAGCGGCCGGAGGCCGGCTCCATCGGCATGGTGATCGAGCGGGTACGCGAGGAGGGGACGCTGGAGAAGTTCCAGTGGTACTGCCCCGAGTGCGGGCACCAGGTGCACGAGGTGGAGTTGCAGGTGCGGGACATCGCCGCCGACCTGCCCCCGGTCTTCGGCGCGTTCTACGCCGACGAGGCGGCCCGCACCTGTGACAACTGCGGCACCCTGCATCCGGGTAAGGGCTGATGGCGCTGCCGGTGGTGGACGTGCACACGCACGTCGTACCGCAGGGTTGGCCGGATCTGGCCGCAGCCTGCGGCGGGTCTGGCTGGCCGTGGCTGCGGGTCGACTCGGAGCGGGCCGCCATGATCATGGTGGGCGAGACCGAGTTCCGGCCGATCGGCGCGCAGTGCTGGGACGCGCCGACCCGGCTGGCCGACATGGCCGGCGACGGTGTGGACGTGCAGGTGATCTCGCCCACCCCGGTCTTCTTCAGCTACGACCGGCCGGCGGCCCAGGCGGTCAAGGTGGCCCGGATCTTCAACGACCTGACCCTGGAGATCGCCACGGCCGGCGGTGACCGGCTGCTGCCCTTCTGCCAGGTGCCGTTGCAGGACCCCGACGCGGCCTGCGCCGAACTGGACCGCTGCCTGGCGGCGGGACACGTCGGCGTGGAGATCGGCAACCACGTCGGTGACCGGGACCTGGACGACGCCGGCATCGTGACGTTCCTGACCCATTGCGCCGAGGTGGGCGCGCCGGTCTTCGTCCACCCGTGGGACATGCCCGGTGGCCCCCGGCTCGACCGCTGGATGGCCCGCTGGCTCACCGGCATGCCTGCCGAGACGCACCTGTCGGTGCTGTCGATGATCCTCGGCGGGGTCTTCGACAAGGTGCCGGAGACGCTGCGGATCTGCTTCGCCCACGGCGGCGGCAGCTTCCCCTTCTGGCTGGGGCGCGCCGACAACGCCTGGCACCGCCGAGGCGACCTGGTACGCGGCGCCTCCGCCGCCCCGCCCAGCGCCTACGTCGACCGGTTCTACGTCGACTCGGTGGTCTTCGCACCACCCGCGCTGCGGCTGCTTGTCGACACCATGGGCGCCGACCGGGTGCTGCTCGGCAGCGACTACCCGTACCCCCTGGGCGAGCGTCCCGTCGGCCAGGTGATCCACCAGGCCGACTTCCTCACCCCCGCCCAACGCGACAACCTCCTCTCCCACAACGCCCGGCGGTTCCTCGGGACAATCGATATATAGCGAGTACGCGGCGACGGTCCTCCACTACGATCGGGACTTCGACCTGCTGGCGGAGGTGGGCGGCCCACGCTCAGAGTGGGTGTCGGCACCCGGCAGCCTCTCCTGACTGCACTGGTGGGATCGCCACCCCGCAGTCTGCCAGGGCGTCGGCTCCGCTAACGTGAGTGGTAGCGGAGTCGGGAGGTCATCGCGGTGACCGCACACCCGATCCGGTCGAAGTCTCTCTTTCCGCCTGGGGGCGTTGGGATTGTCTGTAACCGACACGTTGCTGGTCTTCGTCGGCATCCCGGCAGCCGTCGTGCTGGTGATCGCCGGCCTCGTCTACGCGGGTAGCCGTGGCGGTGGTGGCGGCGGCACGAAGCGCTACCGTCCGGGCCGGCCGTTCACCTTCACGCCGGTCTGGTTCCTCGGCCGGCCCGAGGAGCTGGCCGACCCGGCCGGCACCGCGCTGGCAGCGGGGGCGCAGGCACCGGCGTTGACCAGCCGCAAGCAGGAGCAGGCCGGCGTCGAGGCGCCGGCCGGTGGAACCGGAGGCGCAAGTGACAGTTGGTGAGAAGCAGGCCGAGGCGGGCACGGACACCCCGCCCGACGTGCTGGACGGCCCGTTCTCGACCCGCCAGCTGCTGCGCATCGACGAGGCGCTCCGCCTGGCCGACAAGACGACGAGTCTGGTCTTCTCGGTCTTCGTGGGCGGCCTTGACGAGCCGGTCCGGGAGCACGCCGAGCGGCTGCACCGGCAGCTCGCCGAGCCCGACCGGTCCGTGCTGATCGCGCTCTCGCCCAACCAGCGGCAGCTGGAGATCGTCACCGGGCGGTACGCCCGCAAGCGGATCCCCGACACGTACGCCAAGATCGCCGCACTGTCGATGGTGGCCGCCTTCGGCGGCGGCGACCTGGCCGGCGGCATCATTCAGGGGCTCGACCAGCTCTCCCGCTACGCCGGCAAGGGCTGACGACACACCTCCCGTACGACAAAGAGGCCGGCTCCGCAGCGCGGAGCCGGCCTCTTCCGTGTCGGTCAGGCGCTGCGGGCGTCCCGGGCGCGGGCCTTCAGCGCGCGGACCACGCTGTCGCGGCCCTCGGCCACCAACCGGCGCAGCGGGGCCGGGTGCGCCTCCTGCGCCAGCCAGGCGTCGGTGGCCTCGACCGTGTCCTGCTCGACCAGGTACGCCGGGTACGCCAGCATGGCGAACTCCTGCGCCGGCTCGCTGTCCCGGGTGGCCCAGACCTGCGCCACGGCGGTGAAGTACCGGTCCCGGTACGGCGCGGTCAGCTCGACCTGCGCCGGGTGGCTGAAGCCCTGGAGCAACGCCCGGTTCCGCCAGTTCGGCAACGCCTCGGCAGCGGTGAGCTGAGCCCACACCGCCGCCTTGTTCGCCTCCGTCGGCACCAGCGCGTGCGCGTACGCGGCCTCCCGCTCGCCGCTGGAGGTCTTGTCGTTGGCCAGCTCGGCCTCGATCTCCGCCGTACCGGCCGCGCCGTTGGCCACCAGCGCCTGCACCACGCTCCAGCGCAGCTCGGTGTCGATGGTCAGCCCGGCCGTCACCTGCGTGCCCTCCAGCCAGCCGCGCAGGATCGCCAGGTCTTCCGCTGACCGGGCCGCCGAGACGAAAGCGCGGGCCCAGGCCAGCTGGAAGCCACTGCCCGGCTCGGCGGCAGCGAGGGCGGTCTTCGCGGTGCGGGCCAACTCGGCCCAGCCGGTCGGCGCCCAGGCCGGGTCGGCGTAGAAGGTGAGCGCGCTGCTGGCCTGGCGCAGCGTCGCGGTGACCAGGTTGATGTCGGTCTCGGCGGGCAGCCCGGCCAACGCCAGCGCCACGTAGTCCCGCGCGGCCAGCTCGGCGTCGCGGAGCATGTCCCAGGCGGCCGTCCAGCACAGCGCCCGTGCCAGCGACGACTCGAAGCCGGCGATGTGCTGCACCACAGTGGCCATCGACCGCTCGTCCAGGCGAAGCTTCGTGTACGTGAGGTCGTCGTCGTTGAGCAGCAACACGTCGGCGGCGGGCACCCCGGCGAGTACGGTCAACTCGGTCAGCTCACCGTCGATGTCGACCTCGTGCCGTTCCCGCCGCACCAGCCGGCCGTCGGTGAGGTCGTAGAGACCCACCCCGATCCGGTGGGTCCGCAGCGTCGGATGCTGCTCCGGGGCCTCCTGGCGGACCGTCACCCGCTGGTACGTGCCGTCCGGGCCGATGCTCAGCTCCGGTCGCAGCGTGTTGACCTGCGCGGTCTCCAGCCACTGGGCGGCGAACTGGCGCAGCTTGCGGCCGGAGGCGGTCTCCAACTCGGACAGCAGGTCGTCGAAGGTGGCGTTGCCCCAGGCGTGCTTGCCGAAGTACGCCCGCAGACCGGCGAGGAACGGCTCCTCACCCACGTACGCGACGAGCTGCTTGAGCACGCTGGCGCCCTTGGCGTACGTGATGCCGTCGAAGTTGACCTCGACCGCCTCCAGGTCGGGCATCTCGCAGTAGACCGGGTGGGTGGAGGAGAGCTGGTCCTGCCGGTAGCCCCAGTTCTTCCGGATGGACAGGAACGTCGTCCACGCCTCGGTGAAGCGGGTGGCGTGCGTGTTGCACCAGTGGCTGGCCCACTCGGCGAACGACTCGTTCAGCCACAGGTCGTTCCACCAGCGCATGGTGACCAGGTCACCGAACCACATGTGCGCCAGCTCGTGCAGGATCGTGTTGGCCCGCTGCTCGTACTCGAAGTCGGTGACCTGCGAGCGGAACAGGTAGTGCGACTCGGCGTGCGTGACGCAGCCGAAGTTCTCCATCGCGCCGGCGTTGAAGTCCGGCACCCAGAGCTGGTCGTACTTGGGCAGCGGGTAGCGCACCCCGAACTGCTCGTGGAAGAAGTCGAAGCCCTGCGTGGTGACCAGGTTCAGGTCGTCGGCGTCGAGGTACTGCGCCATGCTCGCCCGGCAGAAGTAACCCAGGTCGATGCCGTCGTGGGTGTACCGGACCTCGTGGTACGGCCCGGCGCAGAGCGCGGTGATGTAGGTGCTCATCCGGGCCGACTCGACGAAGTGGACGGTCCTGGTCGCCTCGCCGGCCGGCTCCTCCCGCTCCACCGGCATGTTGGAGACCACCTTCCAGTGCTCCGGAACGGTGGCGTGCCAGGTGTAGACGCTCTTCAGGTCCGGCTGGTCGAAACAGGCGAAGACCCGCTGCGCGTCGGCCGTCTCGAACTGGCTGTAGAGGTAGGTCTCACCGTCGACCGGGTCCACCGAGCGGTGCAGGCCCTGCCCCGAGTTGGAGTACGCGAAGTCCGCGTCGACCACGAGGGTGTTCTCGTCGGCCAGCCCGGCCAGCGTCAGTCCCTTCTCGGCCGACCAGTCGGACAGGTCGACGGGGGAGCCGTTGAGCGTCGCCGAGCGCACCGAATCCGCCGCCACCTCGATGAAGGTGCTGGCGCCCGGCTCGGTGCAGCGGAAGCGCACCTCCGTGGTCGATCGGAAGGTCCGACCGTCGGCCGCCTGGACCGCGCTGGACAGGTCCAGCCTGATGTCGTACCCGGTCACGTCGAGCAGGCGGGCCCGCTCGGTCGCCTCGACCTGTGTCAGGTTGCGCACTCCCGGCACTGTTCGTCTCCATCCCACTCTCGCCGTACGGCACGGTCGCGTCCGTCGACCGCTCGTGACGGCCGGTCCCGAACCTGAGTCTTCCATGCGCGAGCAGGCGACGGTGGGCGAGGTCACGCCTCCGTTTCCCACCGTCACCGCCCGCGATGGAGCAAAGATCGAAGGTACGCCGGCAGGTGTCGGCGCGGCTGTAGTCACCGGAAAGCGCCGGAAGCACCGGAAGCGCCGGAAGTTGTCGGGAGAGGAAGCATCGTGAGCGAGCGAGTCGCTGTCGACATGTGGTTCGATCCGATCTGCCCGTGGGCCTGGATCACGTCGCGTTGGCTGTTGGAGGTGGAGCGGGTCCGCGAGGTCGACGTCCGCTTCCACGTGATGAGCCTGTCGGTGCTCAACGAGGGTCGGGAGCTGCCCGAGCAGTACCAGGAGATCATGCAGAAGGGCTGGGGCCCGGTACGCGTCTGCGTCGCGGTGCAGCAGCGGCACGGCGCCGAGGCCGTGCGCAGGCTCTACACCGCCCTGGGCACCCGGATCCACCTCGGCAAGGAGCCGCTCGGGCCGGAGCTGTACGCCGCGGCCCTGACCGACGCCGGGCTGGACCCGGAGCTGGCCGCCTCGGCCGAGGACACCGGGCTCGACGCGGCACTGCGGGAGAGCCACGAGGCGGGGATGCGCCCGGTCGGCACCGAGGTCGGCACCCCGGTCATCCACGCGCCCGGCCCGGACGGCCGGCAGGTGGCCTTCTTCGGCCCGGTGGTGACCCCGGCGCCCAAGGCCGAGGCCGCCGGTCGGCTCTGGGACGGCGTCCTGCTGGTCGCCGGCACCCCCGGCTTCTTCGAACTCAAGCGCAGCCGAGACATCGACCCCATCTTCGACTGAGGTGCAAGCAGGGGGCCCCTGTTAACGCCTCAGGTATAGGAGGGGCCCCCTGTTAACAAACCGCCCGCTGCGCCGCCACGGCACTCAACAACCGCCTCCGGCTGCGCCGCCACGGCACAGCCGAGCGGTTCAGCAGATGGACGCGGCGCGGGTCCGGCGGCGGGGGAGTAACCGGCGGCGGTAGCGTCATGGTCATGACGGTCGTGCACCCGATCACCCGGGCCTGGATCACCACTGGCGGCACTGGGGCGCAGAACTACGACGAGTTCGCCGACGACGCGGAGATCACCGCGATCATCGAGGCGAACCCGCACAGTGCCCTCGGCATCGAGATGCCGCACCGGGCGCCGGAGAGCCTCGGCAAGTCCTTCGCCGACGCCCTGCCGGACGCGGTGAGCCGGCTCGCCGAGGCCAAGGCCGACGGCAGCTACACCCCGGCGGAGCGGGTGGTGGTGCTCTACCGGATCAGCGCACCGGGCGAGGAGTCGGCGTACGGCCTGTTCGCCATGGTCGACACCGACCAGATCTCCACCCGGGCCGACGAGCCGGGCCTGGTCATCCGCAACGAGGACGTCTTCATCGCCAAGGTGCGGGAGCGGGTAGCCCTGGCCGAGGCGTTGGGTCACCTGCTCTCGCCCGTACTCCTGCTCCAGACCGGGCGGGGTGACGACCTGCACGCCGCGCTCGCGGCCGCCGCCGACGCGGCCGGCGCGGCCGGCGCGCCCGCCGCCACCGACACCGACCAGGCCGGGCGTACCCACGCCATCTGGCCCATCGGCCCCGGTCCGGTGCAGGACGAGTTGACCGCCCTGGCCGGCGGCGGTGAGCTGGTCGTCGCCGACGGCAACCACCGCAGCCTGGCCGCGCAGACCGGCGGACTGCCCCGCTTCCTGGCAGTGGTGACCACGCCCGCCTCGGTCGCCATCCAGCCGTACAACCGCCTGGTCAGCGAGCTGACCACGAGTCCGCAGGAGCTGCTCGACCGGCTGCGCGCCGCCGGCGCGCAGGTCACCCCGGTGCCGGGGCCGGTCGAGGTGCCGGCGACCGGCGGCACCGTCGTGCTCCAGCTTCCCGGTCAGGCGTACGCGGTGACGCTGCCGCACACCGGCGCGAGCCGGCTGGAGAACCTCGACCATGCCCTGGTCGAGCGGCTGCTGCTGCGGGACGCCCTCGGGCTGGACCCGGGTGACAAGCGGATCACCTACGTCGGCGGTGACTACCCGGCGAGCTGGCTGGCCGGTGAGGTCGAGGCCGGCCGGGCGGAGCTGGCCATCCTGATCGCGCCGGTGACCGTCGACGACTTCGTCGAGGTGAACCTGGAGCGGGAGAAGATGCCGCGCAAGAGCACCTGGTTCACCCCGAAGGCGCGCGGTGGCCTGGTGGTCGCGGAGCTGCCGGATCGGGCCTGACCCGGCGCCGGTGGCGTCCGGCGGTCGTCACGTCGGCACCGCCCCGGCGCTGCCCGGCTCGGCGGGCCTGACAGACTGCCCGGTATGCGCGTCTACCTGGGATCCGATCACGCCGGTTTCGAGTTGAAGGTGCACCTGGCCAACCACCTGGCCAAGCAGGGGTACGAGGTGGTCGACGTGGGGCCGCACGCCTTCGACCCCGACGACGACTACCCGGCCTTCTGCCTGCACACCGGCAGCCGGGTGGTGGCCGACGCGGGCAGCCTCGGTGTGGTCATCGGCGGTTCGGGCAACGGCGAGCAGATCGCCGCCAACAAGGTCGCCGGAGTCCGGGCGGCGCTGGCCTGGAGCGTGGAGACCGCCCAGCTCGGCCGGCAGCACAACGACGCGAACGTGGTCGCCGTCGGTGCCCGCCAGCACACCCTCGACGAGGCCACCGCCATCGTCGAGGCGTTCCTGACCACCGCCTTCTCCGGCAGCGACCGCCATGCCCGCCGGATCGTGCAGGTGGCCGAGTACGAGAAGACCGGCCAGCTGCCCGACCTGCCCTGACCGGCCGAGCCGGGCAGGGTCAGCGGCGGGCAGGGTCAGCGGCGGGCAGGGTCAGCGGCGGGCAGGGTCAGCGGCGGGCAGGGTCAGCGG
>NZ_POTX01000249.1 GCF_003236305.1 Micromonospora endophytica
GGAGATGTTTATAGAGACAGGAGTTTGGGGAGCACCTGGTCGCCGAAGGCGTCGAGGAACGGCCGCTGCTCCTGCCCGACGTGGTGCAGCGCGATCTGGTCGAAACCGAGGTCGATGTACTCCTCCAGCCAGCCCACGTGCCGGCCCAGGTCGGCGGAGATGTTCACCACCTCGGCGAGGCGCTCCCTCGGCACCTCGGCGGAAACCACGTCGAAGTGCTCGGGCGTGGTCAGATCCCAGCAGACCGGCGGGGCGAAGACGTTGCTGCGCCACTGGTCGTACGCGATCGCCTCGGCCTCGGCCTGGGCGGGCGCCCAGCTCAGGTGCACCTGGAGGTGCAGCGGCCCGCGGCCCCCCGCGGACCGGTAGGCGTCGATCATCCGGCGCAGGTGCTCGCGTGACGCGTTGACGGTGATCAGACCGTCCGCCCATTCGGCGCACCACCGGGCGGTCTCGACACTGACCGCGGCACCGACCAGGGCCGGTGGCTGCTCGGGCCGGCTCCACAACCGGGCCCGGTCGACCCGGACCAGGCCGTCGTGGCTCACCTCCTCGCCGGCCAGCAGGGCGCGGATGACCTCGACGCACTCGCGCAGCCGCGCGTTACGCACATCCTTACGGGGCCAGGCGTCCCCGGTGATGTGCTCGTTGGCGGCCTCACCGGAACCCAACGCGGCCCAGAACCGGCCCGGGTACATCGCGCCGAGGGTGCCGATCGCCTGCGCGATGATCGCCGGGTGGTAGCGCTGCCCGGGCGCGTTGACCACGCCGAACGACAGCCCGGTGGCCTGCAGCGCCGAACCGAGCCAGGACCAGGCGAACCCGGAGTGGCCCTGGCGCTCGCTCCAGGGAGCGAAGTGGTCGGAGCACATGGCCGCGTCGAAACCGACGCTCTCCGCGTGGGTGACCGCCTCCAGCAGGGCGCGCGGGTGGATCTGCTCGTGGGAAGCGTGGAAACCGATCGCCGTCATGCCGCCGTTCCCTACCCACCCCGGCGTGGACGTAAGCGCGCGGCTATTCGGCGTGGGCGCCGGGGCCGGCGCCGGCCATGCCCTCGCCGACCCAGACGGTCTTGACGTTGCAGAACTCGTGCATCCCCTGGGCCGACAACTCGCGGCCGTAGCCGGAGTTCTTCACCCCGCCGAAGGGCAGCTCCGGATAGGACGTGGTCATGCCGTTGATGAAGACGGCACCCGCCTCCAGGTCGGTGGCGAAGCGCTCCTGCTCCTGCGGATCCCGCGTCCAGGCGTTCGCACCGAGGCCGAAGGAGGTGCCGTTGGCCAACTCGACAGCCTCCGCGTACGACGACACCCGGTACAGTCCGGCGACCGGCCCGAACACCTCCTCGGCCCACATGCGCATCTGCGGGTTCAGGTCCGCCACCACGGTCGGCGGATAGAACCAGCCCTCGCCGCCGGGCTTGTGCCCGCCGCAGAGCACGGTGGCGCCCTTGTCGACCGCGTCGCGGACCTGGGCGTCGATCTCGTCGCGGCCCCGCTCGCTGGCCAGCGGACCCACGTCGGTGGCCTCGTCCATCGGGTCGCCCACCCGCAGCGCCGCCATCCGCCGGGCGAACGCCTCGGCGAAGGTCTCGTAGACGTCGGCGTGCACGATGAAGCGCTTGGCCGCGATGCAGGACTGGCCGTTGTTCTGGCAGCGGGCGGTGGTCGCCACCTCAGCGGCCAGTTCCACATCCGCCGAGGGCATCACCACGAAGGGGTCGCTGCCGCCCAACTCCAGCACGGTCTTCTTCAACTCCCGGCCGGCGATCTGGGCGATCGACCGACCGGCGATCTCGCTGCCGGTGAGCGTGGCGGCGCGTACCCGGGCGTCGCTCAGGATCCGGTCCACCGCGTCGGAGTCGACCAGCAGGGTGGTGAACGCGCCCTCGGGGAAGCCGGCGCGACGGAACAGGTCCTCCAGCAGCAGCGCGGTCTGCGGCACGTTGGAGGCGTGCTTGAGCAGGCCGGTGTTGCCGGCCATCAACGCCGGCGCGGCGAACCGCATGACCTGCCAGAGCGGGAAGTTCCACGGCATCACCGCGAGCACCGGCCCGATCGGCTGGTACCTGACGAACGCCCGGGTCGCGGAGACCGCCTCGGCGTCCGCCGGCACGTCGGCGAGGAACTCCGCCGCGCGGCGGGCGTAGAAACGGCAGGCGGCGGCGCACTTGGTGACCTCGGCCTTCGAGGCGGCGAGGGTCTTGCCCATCTCGGTGGTCATCAGCCGGGCGATGTCGTCCCGCTCCGCCTCGAGCAGGTCCGCCGTCGCGGTCAACCACCCACCCCGCTGCGCGACAGTGGTGCCGAGCAACTGCCGGTAGGCCAGGTCGGTCCGCTCGATCGCGTCGTCGATCTGCTCGTCGGACATCGCACCGTACGTCTTGAGCACCTGACCGGTGGCGGGGTTCGTGGTGGCGATGGTCATCAGTGGCTACTCCAGTCACTCGAACAGCGAGTGCCGCACCCCGGGCTCCTCGCGGCGGCGAGCGGCGCGGCGGCGTTGGATGACGGCCAGGTCGACCACGGCGACCACCGCGAGGACGACACAGGCGACGCCCAGCCAGATCACGTCCGCGCGAAAGGCCAGCACCGCGAAGACGGTCATGCTGACGAGCCCGAAGCTGGCCAGCGCGAGGCGCAGATTCAACGCGCTGTTCGCGTGGCCGACCGTGCCCCGGGCGCGCCGTGGCTGTGATCTCGTCATCACCCCCACCTACCCCGCCCCGTCGGAGCTAACCGTCACCCCACCCAGGCTTTCGGCCGTGGGTTGCGTTACACCGGGCCGCCATGACCCGACTTCTGCGCCCACCTGCGGGGAACATGGACGGATGACCGTGAGCCACGCCGCGCCGGTGACCGTCGCGGTCGCCCGACGCGCCGATCCTGCCCGTACCGACGAGATGGTGGCGTGGATGCGGGCCGGCACGGCGCTGGCCGAGGCGTTCCCGGGCTTTCTCGGTGCCGGCTGGGTACGCAGCGCTCCCGGCTCCGGGGACTGGCACATGCTCTACCGTTTCGCCGACGAGGACACCCTGCGCCGCTGGGAGAATTCTCCGCAGCGGCACTGGTGGCTGACCTCGGCCCAGGGCATCGTCGAGCACACCCGGGTCGAGCGGCGCACCGGCATCGAAGGGTGGTTCGATCCGCCCCGGGAACCGGCCGCCGCGCCACTGGCCGCGCCGCCGGTGGTGGCGCCGCTGGTGGCGCCGTCACCGCCGCGCTGGAAGCAGGCGGTCACCATCTGGCTGGCGTTCTTCCCGCTCAGCCTGACCGCCACCCTGCTGACCGGGCACCTGCTGCCCCACCTGCCCACCGCGGCCCGGGTGCTGATCATGACGCTCTCGCTGACCCCACTGATGACGTACCTGGTGCTGCCCAGGATCACCCGGGCGCTGCACTGGTGGCTGCACGGGCAACAGCCGCCCTGGCGCGAACCGCGCTGACAGGCACCGGCAGTCCACTGCCACCTGCTCGACATCGACGCGTGACCAGCGACCCATCCTCGCGTAGAGTCACCATGCCATCGCTGTGTGCTGTAAGGCTGGGGACGTCATGTCTGGACGCTGGACCACCGCCGCCGTCTGCCTGCTCGCGTTGATCGCGCTGGCCTGCGAGGGAGGCGGAGAGGCGTCGCCCCGGCCGAGCGGGACGCCTCCGGCCGGCTCCCCCAAGGCGATCGCGGCGCTCGGCGACTCCATCACCACCGGGTTCGGCTCCTGCCTGGTGCTGACCTCGTGCGAGCGCAACTCCTGGTCCACTGGGGACGGCCTGCGGGTCGACAGCCACTACCGCCGGCTGCTCGACCGCAATCCGGGGCTACGCGGCAAGGCGTACAACCACGCGCGGCCGGGGGCCCGGGCCGCGGCGCTGGCCGGGCAGGCGCAGGCGGCGGTACGTGACCGCGCCGACTACGTGACCGTCCTGATCGGCGCCAACGACGCCTGCCGGGGCAGCATCGACGCGATGACGCCGGTGGCGGAGTTCCGAGCCGAGGTCGATCGTGGACTACGGGTGCTGCGGGAGGGGCGGCCGAAAGCGCGGGTCCTGGTCGTCAGCATCCCGAACCTGTACCGGCTCTGGGAGGTCGGCCACGACGACAGGCGTGCCGTGCGGGCCTGGCGACACGGTATCTGCCCGTCGCTGCTGGCCGAGCCGACCTCGACCGACGCCGCCGACCGCGAACGGCGAGCCACGTTCCGGGCCCGCGTCGCCGCCTACAACGACCAGCTGGCGGCGGCCTGCCGGGCGTACGGTTCCCGCTGCCGGTACGACGGCGGCGCCGTGCACCGGATCCGGTTCGACCTGGACCTGGTCAACGCGCTTGACTACTTCCACCCCAACACCGCCGGCCAGTCCCGGCTCGCGGAGGTGACCTGGCGCTCCGCCGGTTACCGCGACTGAGCCTCAGCCTCGGCGCGGTGGCGGCACCTGGGGTCCGGTGTGTTGCCGGTACAGCTCCCGGGACCGGTCGGCGAGGTTCTTGGTGGCCGAGGAGTTCGCCCAGGTGCCGAGGACGATCGCCGCACCGGGGATCACCTTGGCGAAGGCGCGTTTCGCCGCGCGTACGCCGGCCATCTGCGCCAGCCGAACACCGAGCCGCAGCATCACCCGACCGAGCGGGGCCCGCTCGCCGCCGCCGAACAACGCCCCGGCCCGTTCCCGTCCGGCCGCCACCCCCAGCGCCAACCGGGCAGCCGAGGCGACCTTGTGCACCTTCTGGAGAACCAGCAGGTCGGCGGCCCGGTCCGGGTGGGTGGGGTCGACCCCGTACGCGGCGGCGATGTGCAGCACCATCCGGGCCTGGGTCCAGGCGAGGACACCCACGTCGATCACCGCGCCCGGTAACCCGGCGGCACCGGAGACCGCGCCGGAGAGCCGGGCCCGGTTGACGAACCGGCGCACCGCCTGCTCCGCGAGGGTCTCGGCGGTGGCGTCCGGCTGCTCGGCGCGAGCCTGCTGGCGCCACGCCGCCGCCTCCGGCCCGAGCCGGCGGACCGCTTCGAGGGCGAGGTGTTCGGGGGCGTACTGCGGATCCTGACGCATCCGGTCCCAGAGGGTGGCCGGCGGACCCTCGGTGGCCTCGGTGGCCCCGGCGGCGCCGCTGGCGGCCGGGACGGGCGAGGGTACGGCGGGCGGCGCAGGCTGGCCCTCGGCGGGGGCGGGCTCATTCATTCGCCTCTCTCCCTTCGGTCGCGCTGCACCATGTGTACCCCGACGCGGCAACGCCGTACCCGTGCCCGCGCGAACCGGTGTCGATCCGACAGTCGGCGCGATCCGTTGTCGGTGCGGTCGCCGCCGTGGGGAAGCCGGGCCGCGCGGATGGGCGAAACAGGAATGCGCCAGGATGACGGGTACGTTCTGACGATCGGGGACGCCGCCCACCGGCGACCCGTCACCCGCATCGAGGGAGGCCGCACCGGTGCTCGACCCACACGAGCTCTACGAACTCACCGACGATCTGCCCGACCTCGGTCAACCGGTCCTGATCCAGGCTCTCACCGGTTTCGTCGACGCCGGCAACGCCGTCCGGCTGGCCCGCGAACAGTTGTTCAGCTCGCTGGAGTCGCGTTCGATCGCCCGTTTCGACCTGGACCAGATCTTCGACTACCGCTCCCGCCGCCCGGTGATGACCTTCGTGGAGGACCACTGGGAGAGCTACGACGCGCCGGAGCTGGAGCTGCACCTGCTCCACGACGATGACGAGACGCCCTTCCTGCTGCTCACCGGCCCCGAGCCGGACCTGCAGTGGGAACGGTTCACCGCCGCCGTCGCCGGGCTCGCGGCGCGGCTGGACGTCCGCCTCACCGTCGGGCTCAACGCCATCCCGATGGCGGTGCCGCACACCCGCCCGACCGGCGTCACCGCGCACGCCACCCGACCTGAGCTGATCAGCGGGTACGAGCCGTGGCTGCAACGGGTCCAGGTCCCCGGCAGCGTCGGTCACCTGCTGGAGTTCCGCCTCGGCGAGGCCGGCCGGGACGCGTTGGGCTTCGCCGCGCACGTGCCGCACTATGTGGCGCAGGCCGAATACCCTGCCGCCGCCGAGGTGCTGCTGGCCTCGGTGTCCCGCAGCACCGGGCTGCTGCTGCCCCGCGATGCGCTGGGCACCGCCGCCGAGTCGGTCCGGGTGGAGATCGACCGCCAGGTCGCCCAGAGCGACGAGGCGTCGGCGTTGGTCCAGGCCCTGGAGGAGCAGTACGACGCGTACGCCCGCGGTCGCGGCGGCAAGAACCTGCTCGCCGAGGAGAACGGCCCGCTGCCCACCGCCGAGGA
The DNA here is from genome assembly GCF_003236305.1 of Micromonospora endophytica. Lineage (GTDB taxonomy): Bacteria > Actinomycetota > Actinomycetes > Mycobacteriales > Micromonosporaceae > Micromonospora > Micromonospora endophytica. Next base: position 6,276 of record NZ_POTX01000249.1, read on the forward strand.
ACTCGGTGCCGAACTGGAACGTTTCCTCGCCGAGCAGACCCGCCCCAACAACGACACCTAGCGTGCAAGGAAGGGCCCCCTGTTAACGCCTCGTGTATAGGAGGGGCCCCCTGTTAACGGCAACGGTGAGCACCGGCGGGGCGACCACGCCCTGCCGGTCGGCTCGGTGGACCGACCGGGGATAAGGCAGGCTGGCACCATGCGCCTGGCCACCTGGAACGTCAACTCGGTGAAGGCCCGCCTGCCCCGGCTGCTCGACTGGTTGGCCGGCACCGGGCCGGACGTGGTCTGCCTCCAGGAGACCAAGTGCCCGGACGGGGCCTTCCCGGTCGCTGAGGTCGGCGAGCTGGGCTACACCGTCGCCAGCCACAGCGACGGCAGATGGAACGGGGTGGCCATCCTGTCCCGGGTCGGTCTGGCCGATGTCACCGTCGGGTTCCCCGACGAGCCCGGTTTCCCCGAGCCGGAGGCCCGCGCCATCTCGGCCACCTGCGGCGGGCTACGGGTCTGGTCGGTGTACGTGCCGAACGGACGTACCCGGGACGACCCGCACTACGCGTACAAGCTGGCCTGGCTGGCGTCGCTGCGCGACGCGCTGGCCACCGAACTGAGCAGCACCACGGCGCTGGCCGTCTGTGGTGACTTCAACGTGGCGCCGACCGACGACGACGTGTGGAATCCGGCGGTGTTCGCCACCTCCACCCACGTCACCCCGGCCGAGCGGGCGGCCCTCGCCGCGCTGCGCGACCTCGGCCTCACCGACGTGGTGCCGACCCCGATGAAGGGCCCGCACCCCTTCACCTACTGGGACTACCGGGCCGGGATGTTCCACCAGAACAAGGGCATGCGGATCGACCTGGTGTACGCCTCCGCTGCGGTGGCCGGGGCGGTCCGCTCGGCGTACGTCGACCGGGAGGCCCGCAAGGGCAAGGGCCCCTCCGACCACGCCCCGATCGTCGTCGACACCGACCTGGTCCCGGGCCAGCCGCAGGGACGCCGATCATCGTTGACCTAGGGTGGGGGACATGGCAGTCGTGAAGATCAACGCGATCGACGTACCGGCCGGTGCTGGCGAGGAGTTGGAGAAGCGGTTCGCGGCCCGGGCCCGCGCGGTGGAGAACTCGCCGGGGTTCCTGGGTTTCGAGTTGCTGCGTCCGGTCGCCGGGGAGAGCCGTTACTTCGTTTACACCCGCTGGGAGTCCGAGGAGGCGTATCAGGCGTGGGCCGCGGGTCCGGCACGGGCCGCCCACGCCGCCCCACCCGGCGCCGAGCAGCGCCCACCGGTGGCCTCCGGTGCCACCCTGCTGGAGTTCGAGGTGGTCCAGCAGGTTCCCTGATCCCGGCCGAGGTGGACGACGGCCGGTTCAGGGCGTACGGGTGGTGCGCAGGGAGGCAAAGGCGATCACGTTGTCCTCGTAGCCGGTCCGGCCGCCGACGAACTGGCCACCACAGGTGATCAGGCGCAGGCCGGCGGGACCGTCGTGGCCGTAGATGCGGTCCGCCGGAAACCGGTCCTTGGGGAAGCGCTCCACCGAGTCCACCCCGAAGACCACCACCGCGCCGTCGTCCCGGGTCACTTCGATCGTGTCGCCGGCACGCAGCTTGCCCAGGTTGTAGAAGACCGACGGGCCGCTCTTCGTGTCCACGTGCCCGACGATGACCGCGGGACCGGGCTCACCCGGGGCCGGTCCCCGGTCGTACCAGCCGGTCTCCTGGTGCCGGCTCAAGGGTGGTACCGCGATCGAACCGTCCGGTGCCTCGCCGACCGGCCGTACCGGAGCGGAAACGTCGATCGAGGGCACGGCGAGGCTGACCGGCCGCACCGCCGTCCGCGCCGCCGCCGCGCCGGCTGGCGACCGCTCGCTGCCGGCGGCGGCCCAGTCCAGCGGCCCGCCGACGGTACGACCGAGCCCGGCCCCGGTGGCGAAGACCCCGGCGATCACCAGCACCACGGCGAGCGGCACGGACCAGGGCCCCCGCTCCGATCGGCCGGTCCGGCGCGCGGGCGCGGGCGCGACACCGCGCCTCCGGCGCGCAGAACCCGACGCGGGTACGCCCCGCGCGGCGCCGGGTGCGCTTACGCCGAACGCGCGGCCCGGCGCGGGTACGCCGGTGTGGTGGCCAGCCGAAGGCGGCGTCCACCCGCCGGGACGGGGTGGGCG
>NZ_POTX01000024.1 GCF_003236305.1 Micromonospora endophytica
CAGGGGGTGGGTTGCGTCGCTTCGACGGGATGAGACAAGCTGGACCGTCACGTGGAGAGACATCGCGGTTGCCGAAAGCTAGCGGCCTCCGGAGATGAAGAGCGGGGGGAGACGGACGTGGTTTCCAGGTCACCGGCGCTTCGCCAAGGAAGACCTCGGCGGCAATGACTGACGACGCCCCTCGACCGAATCGAACGCACCTCCTGCTCTGGGCTATCGGTCCGATCCTCGAACTACCGGCGGTCGCCGCGGCCACCTCGGCGTTCCCCGAGGTGGCTGAGGCAGCTGTCTTCGGATCTCCATGGACCGAAGTCATCCTCGTCGTGGCGCTGTGCACGACCCTGGCCGGAGTCGTGACGGCCTGGCGGCCGGCCCGCCCGTCGTCCACTTCCCGGTGGGGTGTTGCCGCCGCGCTGTGGATCCTGGCTGGTGTCGTCGCCGTCATGATGATCTGGTTCTTCATCAGTGGCCGGTGGTTCGTGTACGGCATCCTGCTGGCGCACTCCGCCGTGTCGATGTTCATGATCGCCCAGCAGGTGACACGAGCCTGGGCCGACCAGCACCCGACGGCGGTGGCGAGCCGATGAGCGATGAAATCGTCCAGAAGCTGCGGCAGTTGAGTCAGTACACGGCAGACCTGCGGTCGCTGGTCGACCAGGTGCAGGCACGGTCCACGCGTACGTCGACGACTGCCACCGATCCATCCGGTGTGGTGCGCATCAGCGTGGACGCAAACGGCCTGCCGGAGTCGATCCAGGTCGAGCCGGGCTGGCAGCGGCGTGTCCAACCTCAGCAGTTGAGCGAATGTGTTCTCCTGGCCTACCAGGAGGCAGCCCGCCAGGTCATGCAGGCGCTGGCCGCTGGCTTGACCGCCGACGGCTGGCGTGCTGCAACGGAGCAGGCGGAGGCCAGGAGGCAGCATTTTGCCGCCGTTCTGCCGCCGCCGTCGGTGTACGGACAGCCCCGTGATCCGTTAGCGCTTGCCGAGGAAGTCATGAAGGCCCTTGGGAAGGTGCGAGCCGGACCGGCTGCTGTTGCGACAGATCACGTGGGGCAGGCTGGTGGACAGAACGTGTCCGTCACGCTGTCGACTTCCGGTTTGCAGAGTTGCTCCATCACCCCGGCGTGGGCGGCCCGGCACAGCGCAGCGTCCATCAACGATGCTCTGGGCCAGGCGCTCAGGTCCGCCCGAAGGACGCTGAGCGATGCCACCTCTCGGCGCCGCACCGAGACGCAGATGCTGGACACCCTCGCCGGTGAGGCATTGGCGACCCTCGCATCCATCACCGAGACAACTGACCGACGGAAGGAAGCCTGAGATGCCACCCCCCAGCCGCGATCAGGTCACCGTAGCGACCGACGTGCTGCGTCGCGAAGCCGGCGAGTGGGATCGGCAGGCCGTCGCCGTCGGTGGAGTCATGGCGAAGAGCAGCGGCCTGGAGCTCGGCCGGGTCGAGGCCGGGTTGTTCCAGATCATCGTGTCGCCGTACAACGCTGTTGTGCAGGCGGTCGCGGATCGCTGCCGTGAGGGTCAGGCAGCGATGGTCGAGGTCGCTCAGACCCTGCGCGAGGTCGCTGAAACCTACGAGGCAGAAGACCTCAACAACGCGCATAAGCTGCGGAACCTCTACTGATCGGGGACCAGTCGTGGACTTCAGCAAGGCCCAGTTCCAGGCACTGATAGAGGACATCACGTCGGGGCTGGGTGACCTCTCCCATCATCTCGATAGGGTCGGCCCGGCCGCCACGGCGGCGGCCAACCGCTGGTACGTCCCCTCTGATGTGGGTGCAGGCATCATTGCGATGGCCAACAAGGTCATCGAGGTGGGCAAGGAACTGCTTCAGCTCTTCATCGACGTCCTGAAGGGCGCGACCGCCCCGATTTTCATGTTCCACGATGCCTGGCAGTGGATGGACATCCGCGGATCAGCGACTGGGATCGCGAGTGCACTGACCGAACAACACTTGGTCGTCGACAACTCTGACTGGTCCGGCAAGGCACGTGACGCCTACGTCGGGAGCGTTTCCAATCATTCCAATGCTGCGGCCCGCATCGGTGCCGTCGCCTCCAGCACGTCCAACTGCTTGATTGGCTGCGCCGTGGCAGGGTCTGCCTTCTACATCACCCTTGGCATTGTCCTGGCCAAGCTCATCGCCGCGACGATCGCTGCGGTAGCTGCTTTCGGCTCCGGCATCTTCTCGCCGGCAGGCGTAGCTCTCATGTTGGAGGAGGCCGGCGTCAACACCGCCATCATCGGGGCCGCCCTCACCACTCTCGGCACCTTTCTCGCCGCGCAGGCCGGAACCATGATCGTGCTGCATGGTGAGGCAGTCGACGCCACCGCCTTCCCCGCCGGCAAGTGGCCTACCTCCAACACATCGACGTTCAACGACGCGACCGTCACAGACGGAGACGCGGACTGGTCACTCGCCGGCGGCTGATGCGGCGAAGGTCCGGAAGGACGCCTCGCACTTCTGGGCGGGCGGTCCTATCCATCCCGACCTCATCGAGACGTCATTCAATCCCTCGTTGCAGAACAGCCTCCGGTGGGACTCGCTTCGAGCGTGCGTGGATCCGCCGCCGAGAAGGCGCGATGGTCCGAGCAGGTCCGACACGCCAATCTGGTCCTGCCGGTTAGGCCGTCAGTCTTTGATCTTAGGAGGCCGCTTCGTAGCAGCGCTCGCGTTCCTGCTCCCACAACTCGTCGTCGCTCAGCAAGGCATACTCGGGGCGCATCTTCCGGGCTAAGCCGTAGAAGCCCGAACTTGGTCGGTCGGTGCTACGGGAGACGACCAACGCGCTCCACAGCGGCTCACCCTTGTCGAACGCTTGACGGGAGACCTTATCGAGCGGCTGGCTCAGGAAATCTGGCCTGGTGTCCACCCGCTTCGCGAGGGGGCCATAGCCGATCAGCCCCTTCGCTGTAGCGACGCCGAAAAGAATGTCCGCGATACGGTCGACTCGGTCGACCTCGAACGTCTCAGGCATCCGTCCACCGTAGAGCAGGTATGACCCATGGCGGTTCAGCCGATCCGCCACCCTTCGGCCATCCGCATCCTTCGCAGCGTCTAATCCGACTCTCCTCTGTGATGACGCTGCCGGTAGGAGGGGTCTATCCGCCGACGTGGTCGAAGCGACAGAAATCCCGACCTGTGCCTGGCGGCGGCTGGGGTGGTCACAGCGACCTCCGGCGTGGCCTGGTGGGCGGGAACGGAGAACGCCTGGTGGCGTTCAGCGCTCCACGCCACATGCGCCAGATCGTCGGCCCGTGTGTCGGCAGCGCCATGGTGGGGCCGACGGTGTAGCCGAGGCGAAGGTAGAGCTGCCGGTTACGCATGTTGGTGGCTTCCAGGTACGCAGGCAGGCCGAGTCGGTCGAGGCGACGGTGGTAGCGGTCGAGCAGGGCTGCGCCGATGCCGTGGTTCTGCCGTTGCGGGGCGACCGCGACGTAGGCGAGGTGATGGTGAGGTTCGTCGGGGTGGAAAGCCTCGAACATCTCTTCCAGCAGCACGAACTTCGGAGCGTGGGCACCGGCGATCGTTTCGAGTGTTTGCAGGCGGTGGTGCGGGTCGGTGGGTGCGGGTTCGAGGTGCGGGTACCAGATCGCGACTGCGGACTGGTCGTCGGTGGTGTAGACCTCGCCGTGGGCTAGGCCGTGGTGGAACGCGTCCCGGAAGTACCGGTAGTAGACGGCGCGCCGCGGCTCGGGGTGAGGGATGAGCCAGTCCGCGACGGGTCCGTCGTGGAACGCTTCGGCGAGTACGGCGATCAGTCGGCCGGCATCGGCCTCGGTCGCAGGGCGAACGATGAGGTCGTTGTTGGTGATAGCCATGAGATCTTCCCTGGTCAGCTGGGTTGGCGAATGAGATCGGGGGCGCGCAGCGGTCCGGTGTCGCTGTCCGCGCCGAGGCCGATGGCGGCGTACACGTCGGGGTTGGTGGAGCGCAGGACCAGCGCCCACACGATGCCCAGGAGCGCGGCGGCGGCGTAGGCGGCAGGGAACGCCCACCGCAGCGGGGAGTCCGGCTCTACGCCGAGGAGCGTGGCGAACTCTCGCAGGGTCACGGTGAGGATCCCGCCGAGCGCGAGCGTCGCGATCCCTGGCGCGATCCGCGAGCGCCATGGTCCTTCGGTGTGGGTGATCCGGGCGAAGAAGCCGATGACGGCGGCGGAGGTGATCGTCATCAGGATCAGTACGCCGAGGCCGCCGCTGACGGCGATCCAAAAGAACAGGTGCACGATCGGGTCCGCCCCCGCGAGCGCGTAGCCGACCAGCACCGCGAAGGCGAGGCCACTCTGTACCAGCGAGCCGACCTTCGGGGCGCCGGTACGCCGGCTGGTCTGCCCGAACACGGCGGGCAGGACTCGTTCGCGGCCGAGTGCGAACAGGTACCGGGCGACGGTGTGGTGAAACGAGAGCAGGGCCGCGAACAGCGAGGTGATGAAAAGGACCCGGGCGACGGTGATGACGCTCTGACTTAGGTACGGGGATACCAGGTTGAAGATGAGGTCGGTGCCGTCGGCGCGGGCCGCCTCGACGATGTGGTCGGGGCCGGTGGCCACGGACATGGCCCACGCGGAGAGTCCGTACAGCAGGCCGGTGACGGCCACCGCGATGTAGGTGGCGCGGGCGATCGTGCGGCGGGGATCCTTGGTCTCCTCGGAGAAGACAACGGTGCCCTCGAAACCGACGAACCCGGTGATCGCGGTGACCAGTGCGGCGCCGATGCCGGCGGCGAACACGTGCGAGGGAGCGAGGGTGTCGAAGCTGATAGTCCCGTCGGCGGGGTGGTTGATCATGATGGCGTCGAAGGTCAGCGCGACGACGCACTCGGCGACGAGGACAACGGCCAGAACTCGGCCGTTGAGGTCGATCCGCGCGACCCCGAGTCCCGCGACGATGGCCCAGACGGCGAGGGCGCAGATCCACCAGGTGAGGTGCCAGCCGTAGCGGTTGAGGAACTGGGCGGTGACCGCCCCCGCCCCGCCGTACAGGCCGATCTGCATCGCGTTGTAGGCGACCAGGGCGATCATCGCGGCGCCGACACCGGCCGGGCGGCCCAACCCTCGTGTGACGTAGGTGTAGAACGCGCCGGCGTTGACGATCCGCCGGGACATGGCCACGTAGCCGACCGCGAACAACGCGAGCACGGCCGCGACGACCAGATAGGACACGGGGATGCCGGTGACGCCGGTGACCGCGTACCCGGTGGTCGCGCCTCCGGCGACGACGGTCAATGGCGCGGCGGCGGCGATGACGAAGAACACCACCGAGGGAATACCGAGCCGTCCACGGGCCAGCACGGCGGACACGGTGTCAGGTTTCGAATGAGACATCAGTTCTCTCAGCCAGGAGGGATGGTTGGGGGTTTGGCCGCACTCAGGTGGTGCGGTGGCTCAGCACGGCACCGCCAACGACGGCGCCAAGATCAGCAAGGAGGTCACGCAGCGGCAGGGGTGTTTGATTGACCTGCTCACGTAGGAACGCCCGGGTGGCCTGAGGTGCGCCGTCGAGCAGGATCGGATCGAGCGCGGTGTGCAACGCCAGCCCGGCGAGGGCCGCGTCGAAGGCGTTCAGCCGTTGGTACCTGCGCAGTTGATAGGACAGGCGGGCCCACGACCAGGCGGCGGTGTTCACATCCGTGGGGATGTAGATGATGCGTTGGCGCCACAGCCGGCCGACCTGCTGCTGGCGCAGGAACCCGCGCTGCCACATCCGGGTCGCCACCTGCTCGTAGGCGGTGGTGCCGAGGAACGCCAACCACGTCCGCGTCGCGGTGTGACGCGGCTCGGCCACCAGCCGGTCGAGCACGAGGTGCCGCAGCCAGTCCCTCGGCGGCAACGTGTCGATCACGCGAATATGCCGACCCTCGAACGTGATCCGGCCCTCGCCGTACAACTCCAGCAACAGCGCTGCGGCTAGGCCGTGCGCCGTCGCGGACTCGAACAGACGCGAACGCCCCGTCTGGTCGTCGTGCGCCAGATAGAAGAACTCGTCAGCAAGACGCGTGGGTGCGGCGGCGCTCGCGGCGGCGCGCACCGGCCGAGCCGGTTCTCCTGGTGCCCGGTGCTCGTGCAGGTGCGGGGCGTACTCCCCACCGGGAGGTGTGGTGTTCACCGCGGGCTGGCCTTCCTCGGTCGATGGGTTAGAAGGCGCGGGAAGCCCGAGCTGTCGAAGGAGCTTTCGGCCGCCCGGATGGCGGCCGAGTTCCTCGATCGCCCAGGCGTGTTGTCCGCATCGGCCGTCCTTGCACTGGAAGCAGGTGCCACCGTTGCGGTGCTGAAGCGCTGTGAGGCGCGCCGACTCGAAGCGATCGACGCCACGATCGCTGTCGTCGGTGCCGGTCACGAGGCGGCGAGCTGGCGGTGCAGTGCGGTGACCTTGACCCGCACCTCCATGCACGGCGGGTGCAGATCCACGTGCGGGTAGTCGCATTCGGGACGGTGACCGAGGATCCAGACCCACTCGTCGCTGCGGTACGGCAGGTCGCGGACACCTGCAACGGTGACGGCCACGGATGTACCGGGGGTGAGGTCGCGGCCGTAGGACCAGTCGTTCGCTTCCAGTTGGAGCAGGGTGCCCGGAGGGATGTCGGGGAGAGGCTGCCGGCTTCGGTTCACGGCCGTGCCCCTCGCCCGGCCGAACTCGGACCATGGCCGCTACCCGTGGCCGGCCGGTCGGGGCTCGGCCATAGTCTGTGGTCGTGCCGGCGGGTGGGATTGGCGCGCTGGGAACTGCCGTCGCTGTTGCTGATGGGGCGCGTGGCCCCACTTCCGTGGGCGAAGAGCATGGCGGGGCCGGCGCTGTCGATGCCGAAGGGCCTGAACGGATGCTCACGGTCGGCGGGGACGAACCACTTGACGCGCACTGCCATTACCTCTTCCTGTGTGAGATGCGCGGCCGTGCCCTCCCTGGCACCGACCGCACACCCGATCGGGTGCAGGCACCGTCCTGAACGAAGCACGGCTAGTCCTGCACCTGGCTCACGGACGGGACTGCTTCCCGCATGTACTCGGTGTTGAGCTGGTTGAAGAAGCCCGCAGCTCGTGGTGCACCGCTTGAACCGACCGACGCGATCGGCGTCGATGTGATGACCCGTTCAGCGGCTATCAGGCCCTTCTGTCACTCATTACACTTTGGGCGTGCCCAGAAATCAACCACCCAAAAAGGTCTATCAGTTTTGAGAGAAACTTTTGTGGTGCACTGTGTTTGGGCAGGTCATAAGGGGTTCGCCCTCCAGGGCTACACTCCGAATGCGTGTTTTAATTGGGCGCAGCACGCGCCCAAAGTGAGCGAAAGGGTGGGCTAGGTGTCTGAGGCAGTGGGCTCGGCGTTACTGCGCCGCCACATCGGGCGTCGTCTGGAGGCGCTACGAAAGCACGCAGGGCTGTCGCAGGAGCAGGCGGCCGAGCAGCTCCAGAAGGGTCGTACGACCATCGCCCGGTGGGAGGAAGGCCACGAGAACGTCCGTTTCCGCGACGTAGATGTCAAGGCGTTGCTCGACATCTACGGGGCGGGAGAGCACGACACCAAGGTCCTGCTTGCCCTGACAGCTGAAACCCGCAACGGCCGACGTAAGAGCTGGTGGCATGACTACACGGAGACCGCGCTGCCGGCCTGGTTCGGCCTGTACGTCACGCTGGAGGACAGCGCCGAGACGATCCTCCAGTACGAGTCGGAACTGATCCCCGGCCTTCTCCAGACCCCCACCTACGCCGAACAGGTCGCTCGCGTACCACCGGGCTACCTCGCCGAGGACGAGATCACCCGCCGCGTCCAGGTACGCGTCGAGCGACAGTCGCTCCTCACCCGCCCCCGTGCCCCGCGCCTCCAGGTCGTCCTCAACCAGGCGGTGCTCCACCGTCCGGTCGGCGGCAAGGAAGCGATGGCCCAGCAGATGGCCCACCTGCTGGATGTTGGCGTCAAAGCGAACGTGAGCGTCCGCATCGTGCCGTTCTCCGCAGGCGTGCACAGCGGTATGGCTGCCTGTGGCCCGTTCACCATCCTGGACTTTCCGACCAACGAGTTCGGAGATCCACTGGAGCCCCCGCTCGCGTACGCGGAGACGCTGACTGGTGCGATGTACCTGAACAAGCCCGACGAGGTCAACGCCTACCGGCTGGCGTGGGCTGACCTGGAGAAACGCGCCCTCAACCAGGCGGCGTCGAAGAGACTGATCTTGGAAGCACAGAAGGGATACACCAGTGGCTGACTCGGCTGGCGCGATCTGGCGCAAGAGCACCCGCAGCGGCAACGGGGGGAACTGCGTCGAGGTGGCGACGAACCTGCTCGACCGCGGGAACGCGGTCCTCGTCCGTGATAGCAAGGATCCTCAGGGCGGCAACCTCGCCGTCACGGCTAGGAGTTGGACGGCCTTCACGGCCGCCGTGCGGGACGGCACTCTCAGCCTGTAACCAAGACGTAGAGGCACCCTGAAGGTGCCGGCCACTCTCGGCCCCCTGGTAGCCGGCGTAGGACTTGCGGGCTACCAGGGGGCGGTCGCAGTGCCTGCCATCTACCAGCCTCTACCGTCGGCGTTGGAGGTCAGACGGGGCGCGCCCGTACCCGGACGATTCCGGGATTATCGCGCCACGGCGAGCGCGTCCACGGCTTGTAAATATTGGACGCGGAGGTCGATGATGTGGTGTCTTGTGGCACCGAGGTCTGCGAGTTCTCGGGCCCTGGAGAGAACCAGTGGGGTGCGGTACTGCTGGGGCGTACCGGACAGATGGTGGAGCGCGAGTTGTTGACCGCCGGCGATGTCGCCGGTTCGGATGGTGCAGGCAGCCTGGTCGAGTCGGATGAGGGTCGGGTTGATGTGTTCAGTTGCGGGGTAGAGCGCGAGGGCTTCGCGCTGAGCGGCCTCGGCGTCCTTGAGATTGCCGACGATGGTGAGAGTCGCCTCGCGGTGAAAGGCAAGTTGTTGGCTGGGATATCCGTAGATGCTGTTGGCCTGTTGGGTTTCGCTGAGGCGTGAAGAGATGGCTTCAGCGTGTCGCAGCGCGGTGAGGGCTTGTTGAGTGTGACCGAGCCTCGCCCAGGCGCGAGCTTCGGTCGCGGCCGCCAGCGCGGCCCCCGCGCAGGGGGTGTTGCCGGCGCGGGCTTGTGCTTCGGCGGCGAGGGTGATCGCGATTTGTGGTGGTCGTTGGTGGTAAAGACTGACGGTGGCTTCTCGGGCGCGTACCCAGCTTGCAAGGGTGCGGTCTGAGGTTTCGTCGGCGGCGAGGGCTGCGGTGGCGAACCATTCGCGGGCGTGGCGGTGGTGGCCGAGATCGGTGAGTATGTTCGCGGCAGTGCCGGCGAGCTGTGCGGTGATGCGGTAAATGCGTGTCTGACTGTCGATGGGTTGCCGGCGGGCGGCGTGGGCCTGTAGGTCGGCAAAGTCGAGAAGAACGTCTTCGAGGACCGCGCGAGGTGGTCGGGTTTTGAAGGCGTAGCCGTATCCTTCGGCGGCGGATTCCCACCGGTCGAGTGCGATGGTGCTGACGGTGGAGGAGCCGATAATGGTATCCATGTCGGCGCGGAGCTGGTCGAGGAGTTCGAGCAGGGGTGCGGGCAGGACAGCGCCGCTGGTGGTGAGGATGAGGCGGAGTGCTTCCCGGCGTTGCACGGCGGCCTCCTTCGCGGTGCCTTCTGGTTCGTCCAGACAAGCACTGGCGGGCCGTGTTTGACCAGGGGCGGACCGGATCGTGAACGGTGGATTGTTGGGCTCGGCGGTGTAGTCGGTGGCCCAGCCCATCTGGACCGGCCCGGTGCGGTAGAAGCGGCAGAGGGTGTCGCGGTACTGGTCACCGGGACGGGCGGGGCCGTTCTCGAAGTGGGTGAGCTGTTCCCGGCTGAGCCTGCACGATGGCAGTCCGTCGTCGCGGCGAGCCTGGTGCAGGGCGTCTACGGCTTCCTGGACTTTCAGGCCCCGGGCCAGTCGGTATGCCTTGAGCGGCAGGATGTGGCAGCAGGCGGCGATCGTGGCAGCGAGATCGTGCAGGCGCGGGCTGTCCGGGCTGAGATCAATTCCGTCGTCGAGCAACGCGCGGCGCCGGTGGTGGGCGCACGCCGGTCTGTGCTCCTCCGGTCGCATTGACACCTCCAGGCAAGGAGCGCCCACGGTAGCAATGCCAACACATTTCGTCACGACATGAAGTGGGTGGCGCTCGCACCGAAGAGCGTGAACAGCTGGCACATCTTGGGGTGAGTGCGAGCCGCTGACACTGCCGGACACCCGCTCGGCCCCGCATCCTCGGCAGACATCAATGCCGGGATCGATGGAGGTATCCGATGCCAGGTGTCCGCTCAGCACCTTCGACAGTGGGGTGTGTCGACGATCCGTCAACTCTGGGGAGGTGGGACGCACGGTTCCTGTGGCACCCGTGGAGTGCCTCAGTGCCTGCAGAGCCGCGGCTGATGCTCGTGGCAGGGGACGGCTGCGACGTGGTCGACGTCGGTGGGCGGCGGTTCCTGGACGCGCGTGGAGGGTTGTTCAACGCGACGGTCGGCTACGGGCGGTCGGAGGTGGTGAAGGCCATCCGGGAGCAGACCGCCGCCCTGATGACTTATGGACTCGGCGCGGCGTCGACGCCGCCTGTGGTGCGGCTCGCCGCCCAGTTGGCTGAGCTGTTCGGCCGGCCGCTAACGCGGACGTTGTTCGTGAACTCGGGGTCGGAGGCGACGGAAGCGGCGGTGAAGATCGCCCGGTGGTATCACGCCCTGCGAGGTGAGCCGTCGCGGCAGGTGATTCTGTCGTTGGCGGACGGCTATCACGGGACGACGGCATCCGCGGTCGCAATGACTCGGCTGGAGGCGACCCGGTCCGGGGTCGCTCCGTTGCCAGAGGGCTTCGTGACGGTGCCGACACCACGCTGCGTGGACTGCGGTCGAGGAAGCCTTCATGGGGACTGCGTGGTGCCCGGACCGCAGACGGTGGAGGAGACGATCGTCCGGCTCGGCCCAGGGGCGGTGGCCGCATTCATGGTGGAGCCGGTCCTGGGCGTCGGAGGCATCGTGCCGCTGCCCGCCGGCTACCTGATGGCGGTTCGGCGGATCTGCGACGAGCACGGGGTGCTATTGATCGTCGATGAGGTGTTGACCGGGTTCGGTCGTACCGGGGCGTGGTTCGCCCACCAGGCGGCCGGGGTGCTGCCGGATCTGGTGACGACGGCGAAGGGCCTGGCTGCTGGATATGTGCCGTTGGCGGCGGTGACCGCGCGGCAGGGGGTATTCGACGTGTTCGCCGCCGATCCGGTGGTCGGCGGGCTGCGGCACGGTCACACAACCAGTGGGCATGCAGTCGCGGCGGCAGCGGCGCTGGCGGTGCTTCAGGTCATCGCCGATAACGACCTGGTGGCACACGCGGCTGAGGTCGGCGCGACGTTGTTGGGTCGGCTGCGGGCCGACCTGGGGCGGGTGCCGGGAGTACGGGAGGTACGTGGCCATGGTCTGCTGATCGGGGTGCAGCTCGACTCGGTCGTACGGGCGGCGGCGGTGACTGCCGCGTGTCAGCGGGCGGGGGTGTTGGTGCGGCAGCAGAAAGAGGTCGTCGCCGTCGCGCCGCCGTTGATCGTCACGTCAGCCCAGGCCGCCCGGATCGCGGACACCTTGACGCAGGCCACCACCGACACCGCCGAAACCATGTCGTGAGCGGCGTGTTGTCGGTGGTGGTGCCCTGCGCTGGGGCGGGCAGCCGGCTCGGGTTGCCCTTTCCGAAGGAGTTGCTGCCCACGCCAGACGGTCGGGTGCTGCTGGATCAGGTCTTCGACCTCGTTGCCGGGCTCGATGCCCGGCTGGTGTTGGTGACCGGCCCTGACCGGGGACCGACGATCAGCCACATCCACCGGACCTACCCGCAGCTGCCGGTGGCGTCGGTCCGGCAGCCCGGACATGCTGTCGGGCTGTTCGGGGCGATACGCGCGACGGTGCCGTTCATCGGCGACCGGGCGGTAGTGCTGCTGCCCGACCAGCGGTTGTGCCAGGTGCCCGACCCAAGCCCAGTGCGCGATGCCGCTCAGGTGTTGGCCGACGGAGCAGCGATGTGCTTCCTGGCCGCACCGTGCAATGACCCGCAGCGCATCGCTGTCGACGGTGCGCTGCGGGTGGATGATCCGGCGGACACCGGCGGCAGGTTGGGTCTGGTGCGAGGGCTGGGGGACAAGCCTGGCTTGTCAGCGGCTAACGCGTTCAACGCGGTCTGGTTCGGCTTCGGGTTCCGCCGCGAGGCGGCGAATCAGGTGCTCGATCAGCTCGATGCGGCACAACGTCATCAGCTCGATGCAGACGCCTTCGCGGCCGGGCCGCTGTCCGGGGCGCCAGTCGTACCCGTTGCCCCGTTCGTCGACTGCGGCACCTGGCCGTCGGTGACCGCGCTGTGGCGCGGCGGGATGGAGTGATGATGCGGTTGACCATGTTCACCGGCCCCTACCCAGTCGGTGAAAGGCTGGGCGGAGTCGGGCTGCGGCTGTGGGAACTGGCGCTGACACTGGCTGCCGAGGGCATCGAGACCGTCATCGCCGGACCGCCCGGCTCGGCGGTGTCGTGGAGTCAGCCGGGTCTCCGGGTGGAGGTCTTCGAGGAGGACACCTGGCCGCAGTTGGTGGAGGACGCCGATGCGGTGTTGACCACCGACCTGCCGGACCAGCGGGTGCTGCTCCATGCCCACCAGCTCGGCAAGATCTTGGTCTGCGAGAACGCCACGCCGATCGAGCACCTGGACTACGGGCAGGTCGCCGGGGCCACCGACCCGGAGGGCGTCTACGACGACCTGTTGGAGCGATACCTGCTCCAGACCTGGACCTGTGATCACTTTCTGGTTCGCTCGTCGGTCGAGCGGGCCAGCGTGCTCGGCACGCTGGCCGCGATCGGTCGGCTTGGCCCGTCACACCACACCCGTTCCCGCACGCTGCATCACCTGTTGACCCTGCTGCCGGTCGGGTTCACCGACCAGGCCGCCGCCCTCGCCGACGCCGCCCCCGTCACCGCTGGTGGGGCGGAGTTGGTGTGGTCGGGTGGCATCTGGGACTACTACGACACCGTCGTACTCGCCGAAGCCCTCGACCGGATGCGCGGCGCCGGTCACCCGGCCCGGCTGAGGTTCCTCTACGCGCCGCCGCCCGAGCAGGACATCGCCGAGGCCCGTCGGCTACGGGCGGCGGTGGACCGGCTCGATCTGCACGAGCTGATCGACTACCCACACGGGGCGCTTGCGCACACCGCCCGCGACGCGGCGGTCAAGGCGAGCAAGGTGCTGGTCTGCCTCGCCCGCGATGGCGCGGAGAACCACACCTGCCTGCGGCTGCGGCTACGTGATGCGCTGCTGTACCGGCTGCCGGTCGTCATCGACTCCTTCGGCGCTTCTGCCGATTGGGTCACCCAGTGGGGCATCGGCCTCGCGGTCGACACCCGTGATCCGGACGCCGTGGCCGACGCGCTGACCCGGCTCGTCTTCGACACGGCTACCTATCAACGGTGCCTCGACGCGATCGACCGCGCCCGGCTCGCCCACCGCTACCAGGCCCACATCGGCAACCTGCTCGCCTTCCTGCGCACCGGCACGCGCGCTCCCGACGCCGGTAGCCCTCGACAGCAGGCGGCGGTGGCGCAGCTGCTGCGCCGCCGGCCGAGCCTGATCGCCGCCCCGTCGAACCCGATCTAGAAGGAGATCCTGATGCCCGCCACCACGCCTCGCGTCCTGCGGCAGCTCCTCGCCGACGCCACGACCCGCGCGACAGTGCCCGCCTTCGACCCCGACCGCGACCGCACCCCACTCCGCCTGCCCACCTGGCAGAGCATCCCAGCCGCCACCTACGACACCTTGTGCGCCCGGGTCGACACTGCAGGGTTCGCGTTGGTCGAGGCCGACCGGCCGCCGCGCCAGGACGACCTGCGAGCCCTAGCCGACACACTGGGGTTGGGCGAGCCGTTCGTGCCGCCGCTGTACCGGCGGCCCGGCACCGTGCAGGTCGGCGCGGCCGGAGTGTCCCGCCTGACCGCCGCCGGCACCCATGCCCAGGCACCGATGCACCCCGCGACCTCCGCGATCGGCCAGAACTGGCACGTCGACGGGACCCTGCAACACCTCGGCGAAGTCCGCACCACGCTGCTGCTGTGCGTACGCCCCGCCGCGTCCGGCGGACAGTCCCTGCTGTTCAACGCCGCCGCCGCGTTCCTGGACCTCGCCGACCGTGACCCGGGTGCCGCCGCCGCGTTGATGACACCCGGCGTCCTCGTGCGTACCGCCACCGTCAACGGCAGCGACGACAGCACCGCCGGCCCCGGTTTCGCCGTCATCGACCAGCGGCTAATGACCCGCTACTCCCGAACCCATACCGACCGGTGGCTACCCGCCAGCACCGATCCCGACGCGGTCGACCGCGCACTCACCGCACTCGACGACCTGGCGAAGCCGGGCTCGCCGTACCGGCTGGAGTTCACCATGACCGCCGGGCAGGGCATCGTCCTCGCCAACTCGCGGGTCTGCCACGGCCGCGCCCCCTACACCGACGACCCCGACCAGCCCCGCGAACTACTGCGCGCCCTGTTCACCACCGACCTCACCCCCCGATGACCAGGGAGCCCGGCATGGACGCCACCCGGCTACTCGACGAAGCCCTACGCGACCTCACCACCCAGCACACCACCGCACAGCGCACCATCACCCTGATCCCATCGGAGAACGCCTGCTCCCCGCTGGCGCAGCTGCCGTACCTGACCGACGCGCTCAACCGGTACTTCTTCGCCGACGGAGACCCCGACGCCCGACGCTTCCCCGCTGGCCGCACCGCCGGCCGCATCGAAACGCAGCTGACCGTGCCGCTGCTGCGCCACCTCACCGCCGCCGACCACGTCAACGTCCGCCCCCTGTCCGGACTACACGCCATGACCGTGCTGCTGTCCGCGCTCACCCGACCCGGACAGACCATCATCACCATCGACCCCCGCAGCGGCGGTCATTACGCCACCGCTTCGCTTGCCCGTCGCCTCGGTCTGCGCTGCCTCCACGCTGCCGGCCCCACCCCGCACCATCTCGACCTGGATGCGCTGACCGCTCTCACCGCGCGGCACCAGCCAGCGCTGGTCTACCTCGACGTCTCTCACGGCCTGTTCCCCCTCGACATTGCCGCCGTCGTCGCCGCCGTCCGGGCGGCCGGCACCGCCACCCGCGTGCACGCCGATGTCTCTCACACCATGGGCCTGGTCCTCGGCTCGTATCTGCCCAACCCGCTGGCCGCTGGAGCGGACAGCTTCGGCGGCTCCACCCACAAGACCTTTCCCGGCCCACCGAAGGCGTTCCTCGCCACCAACATCCCCCACATCGCCGCAGCCATCAGCGACGCCCAGTACGAGATGATTTCCTCCCACCACCTTGCCGGGGTATGCAGCCTCGGCCTAGCGCTGGCCGAGTTCACCCTCACCGACGGCCCCCGCTACGCCCGCACCGTTGTCGCCACCGCGAAGGTGCTCGCCGCGGCCCTCGCCGCAGCCGGCCTCCCGCCACATGCCGCCGACCTCGGCTACACCGGCTGCCACCAACTCTGGCTCGACACCACCCCGGCCGGGATTGATGCCCGTACCGCCGCCGTGCGCCTCGACGCCGCAGGCATCCACGTCAACGTTCTCGATGACCTACCTGGCCTTGCCGGAACTCCCACCCTGCGCCTCGGCACTGCCGAAGCCGTCACCTGCGGACTCGACCCCGACGACATGCCCTACCTCGCCGCACTCATGACCGCCGCGATCCGCGCCACTCGCCCCACCACCGCCATCGCCGCCGACGTCGCCGCGCTGCGCGCCGCTCGCACCAGCCGCTATCGGCTGTCCGCCGACCCGGCCCTCGCGACGATCCTCGGTACGCCCCTGGCGGCATCGGCGGGCACCCGATGACCGCCCGGCCTGCCGTCGATCCGCTCGCCGTGATCAACCGCAAACGCGCCGGAGGACGTCTCACCGACGCTGACATCACCGGCATGGTCACCGGCTACATGACCGGGCAGATCCCCGACTACCAGGCCGCCGCCTGGCTCATGGCCATCGCCTGCCAAGGCATGGACGCTGAAGAAGCGGTCGCGCTCACCCAGGCCATGATCGGCCCCACCCGCCTTCATGTCCGGGCCGGCGCGTTCGTTGCAGACAAACATTCCACCGGCGGAGTCGGCGACAAGACCACTCTCGTCCTCGCCCCGCTATTGGCTGCCGTCGGCATACCCTTGGCGAAGATGAGCGGCCGAGGCCTCGGCCACGCCGGCGGCACCATCGACAAGCTCGCCGCTATCCCCGAGCTCCGGCTCCCCGACACACCCATCGGTATACAGGACGCCCTGCGGACCGTCGGCTTCGCCATCGCCGGCCAGACCCCCGACCTCGCTCCCGGCGACCATGCCCTCTACCAGCTCCGCGACGTCACCGGCACCGTCGAATCCATCCCCCTTATCGCCGCATCGATCATGAGTAAGAAGATCGCCGCCGGAGCCTCCCTCGTCGTCCTCGACGTCAAGACTGGCAGCGGCGCGCTCCTCCACGACCAAGCGGATGCCCTTACCCTGGCGCAGCTCATGGTCGACATCGGTGCCCGCGTTGGCTTGACCACCCGCGCCGTCGTCAGCGACATGAACCAACCCCTCGGTCATGCCATCGGCAACGCCCTCGAAGTCGCCGAAGCCATCGCTGCCCTACGCGGTCAGCACATTCCCGGCCTGGTACCCCTCGTGCTGCATCTGGCCACCCTTATCGCCATTGAGGCTTGGCCGCATCGCACCCCCGACGAAATCCGTGAGGAGCTGACCGCCGCCCTGAGCGACGGACGAGCCCACACTGCGCTGCGCCGATGGGTTGACCACCACGGCGGCGACCCCGTCGTCATCGATCGCCCAGACCGGCTACCGCGTGCCGCCGAGGTCACCACCGTCACCGCGCCGGTGGCCGGATGGGTCAGCAACATCGACACCAAAGCCCTCGGCTACCTCAGCCAGTACCTCGGCGCCGGCCGCACCCGACTCCACCAACCTATCGACTCCGCCGTCGGACTCTGGCTACACGTCCACATCGGCCAGCACGTCACTGCGGGTGCACCGCTCATCGACCTTCACCTTCCCGCGGCCTCTGCCGACGTCGATGACCTGCACCGGAAGGCGACCGAAGCCGTTGCTGTCAGCAGCACCGCCACGGATAGTCCACCACTGATCCACTACAGCCTGTAAATCACTGCTGCCATGAAGGACGGAGGCCCTGCCGGTTCCGAAGCGCTGCGAGTAGGAAGCTGGGCCGAATCATGTGTAGATCGCGGGGGAACGGCGATCTTGGACAGAAGCCAGATGCCTGACTCAGCTTGCTGACCGAGCGACCAGTGCCGCCAGCTCACCCACCGGCAAGTCGCCATCGAGGACGGTCGTTCCAGCCGGCACCGCGCCTGCCGCAGCGACACAGCGATCAACCTGTTCCAACCGCCATGCACGAACCTCGGCGTCACGCTCGGGGTCATTCGGCCAAATCGACTGCGCCTCGCAGCGCTTCCGAAGAACACTCGCTGGGACATCAAGGAAATAATGGTCGACGTGAACATCGCGCGCCCGCAGGCCGCTGAAAATCTCGTCGAGGTACTCAGGCACCACGACCGTCATCGGGATCACCAGCGTACGGCCGTACTCTTCCAGCAGTGATACTGCCGTATCCACCACCCCGCGGCGCCATACCCGAAGATCCTGAAAGTCTCCGCTAGATGGGAGCGGCACAATCTCGCGGAACATGAAACCCGGCAGCTCAGCGTCAAACAGCAACAGCTGCGGATCGTCCTTGATCAGCCGCTCGGCAACAGTCGTCTTTCCCGCGCCAAAAGCGCCATTCAGCCAGATCACCCGCATGGAGCAACCCCTTTCATCGGCCGATCCGGACGTCCGACCTCACGCTAGACCTCAGGACCGTACCGCGTGGGTCGGTGATAACGGCTCTTGCGTAGCCTTGTCGAGTCACGCCGCGAGCGCCGGGGATGAGCGGCGTACCTTCGCGGTCGAGCACCTTTGCTAGCTTCGGTCGATAGGCGGTCGGATGTCTCACGTTGACAAGATCACTGGTGAGTTGCGTGCACTGCTGACGGGCGTCGAGCGCGCGCAGGGACTGGCGGCCGCTGCTGACCGGCAGGCGCAGGAAGTGGCCGTACGGGCTGCAGGGGCTGGCTTTGCCGCTGTGGCGGCGGGGTTGACCCGGGTGCGTAGCGCCGTCACCGCTATCCAGGGCGGCCTGGGCAGCCTTTCCGGTGCGATTGGTGAGGCGACGAAGGCGACCGCGGCGGTTCCGCGCGAAGCGACTCCGCAGGAGACAGTCTCCGGGCTGACACCCGTTCAGGCTGCGGTGGACAGTGCCCGCGATGCGGCGGCCGGGACCATCAAGCAGGTCGGTGAGGCCCAGCAACTCGTCACCATGGTGTTGCAGGGTGGACAGCCTGGTCCGCTGTTGCAGGCGTTGGAAGGCATCAAGCAGGTCCTGGTGATGGTGGTCCAACGCACCGGCACCGCCCGGCAGTACGTCGAGTCGGCGGTCGCCGAGGCGCGGCAGCTCGGTTCCTCGGGAAACTGAGTGGGGCTGGCGGTCACGGACCGGCCAGCCCGAACCCGTCTACCGCCGCAGAGTCGACTAACCCTGGCTCCCCGCACGCTGGTGGCGCTTCCGATGAACACGGCCTGGTCCCGTGGAGCCGGCAGCCCACCGGTGTCCTTGGCGGATCGCCGAGCGGCCCGCGGACTCGGATCCCACCGCGGGAAGACGCCCGGGTGCGGCGTGCACTGGAGTTGGAGAACGCCTGCGCTGACACCGTCGCCGGCAAGGGTTACTGGGTCCATCAGAACCCGTCCAGACCGGAGATCGCCGCAGCGCGCCAGAACACCGGCGACATCGGGAAGCCGGACAAGGCACCGGACTATCTGATCGAGGGTCACGTTTTCGACTGCTACTCACCGACGCCCACAAAGGGTGTGCGAGGCGTGTGGACGGAAGTGTCGGAGAAGGTGA
Organism: Micromonospora endophytica; assembly: GCF_003236305.1. Lineage (GTDB taxonomy): Bacteria > Actinomycetota > Actinomycetes > Mycobacteriales > Micromonosporaceae > Micromonospora > Micromonospora endophytica. Next base: position 18,990 of record NZ_POTX01000024.1, read on the forward strand.
CCAGCCAGCAGACCCAACGGGTGGTGCTGAACCTGCACGACTGGCGCGGTGACCTCGGCGCCCTGCAGAAGCAGTTCAACGACTGGCCCGTCCACCACCTCAAGGAACTCACGGCCGTGACCCGCCACGGTGAGATCATTCAAATCGTCCGGCGAGACTGAGAAGGCAGGCAACGCGTGGCTATCGAGTACCGATTGACCCTGGCAGGGGACATCCCGCTGGAGCAGGTGGCCGCACTCGCCGCCCCGGAAGGCGTCGAGGAGTCGACCGTGCCGGGCTACCCGCGGCTGCTCAGCGCGGACCTCATGCACACCTCCGGGTACTCGGTGAGCGTCTATGGCGGCAGCAACGGCTACTTCGACGCCGAAGACGACGACGGCTCCCAATGGGAATGGGAACCCGACACGTACGTCAACATCGTCTTCCACATGCCCAAGGACGACACCGCAGGCAGGGCGACGCCTGACATGGTCGCGGCGGTGGCCCGGGTGCTCGCTGGTCGGTCCGAAGACGCCGCGCTGGTCCTGAACGGCAACTGGCTTCTGCTCACCCGCGTAGCCGGAACGTTGACCACGCACCAGCTCTCGTGGTGGGACAACTACGGCGTCGGGGAACTCCTTCCGTAAGCCCGCCTTGAGCCTGCGCACTCCACGCTGCGTTAGTCTGGGTGCTGTACCGCCGATGCTGGCTGCGGGCCGGTCGGGATGAGATCCCTACCGTGCTGAGGAGCCGACGGTGGAGTTTGAGATCCCTTCGAGCCTGGACGGGTTCGACCTCGATGCGCTGGACCGCTTGGAGACTGAAGCGGTAGCCGCGTTCGACGCTCTCCGCGACGCCCCGGACCTTGACGCCGCCGGATTAGCCCAGTTGAGGGAGCTGGCCACGTTCGTCACGTCGGTACGCGCCCGGCAGGAGCAGATCGAGCAGGACGCGGCGGCCGTCGCGTCGGAGCTGGACGACCTGGACGCCGCCGTGCACGGCAACGCGGATGAGCCCGAGGGCGACGACAGCGACGGGGAATCGAGTGAAGGCGAAGACGAGGCCGAGGGCAGCCCGGTCGGGGAGACGCCCGTCGAGGAGCAACCTGTACCGGAGCCGACGCCGGTCGTGGCGTCGCTGGCGCGGCGGGCGGCCCGCCGGCAGCCGAAGCCGAGGGTGACGCAGGGCGGCCGATCGGCGATCATCAAGGCGGCGGCGGATGTGCCGAACGTGCCGCACGGGCACGTGTTCTCGTCGGTGACCGAGGTCGCGGCGGCATTCGATGACAAGTTCGCGGGGTTCCCACGTGGCGTGGGGTCGCAGGTGCAGACGCGCATCAAGCAGAACGTGGCTCGGGTGGAGCTGCCGGTCGACCAGGCCCTAGTGGCTGGGGGCAGCGGCCTGGTCGACCTGGGACTGATCGACCTGGCCGGCAGCGAGTCGCGCCTGACCGGCGGGAACCTCGTTGCGGCAGGTGGTTGGGGTGCGCCATCGGAGACGTTGTGGGAGCTGTGCGAGGGGCTGGAAACGACCGAGGGGATCCTCGACCTGCCGGGTATCTCGATCCCGCGCGGCGGCGGCATCAAGGTGCCGGCGAACCTTGACTTCGCCACCCTGTACTCGGCGACCGGGTTCGTGCAGACGGAAGCCGACTCGATTGCCGGTACGGAGAAGCTGAGCTACCGGGTGCCGACGGTCGAGTTCATGGAGACGCGTCTTGAAGTCGACGGGGTGCAGATCGAGCAGGACATCGTGCAGAACGCGGTGTGGCCGGAGCTGACCCGTGATGTGGTGCGGCGGGCCATGACCGCCCACGAGCACAAGATCAACGCGCGGATGGTGCAGCGGATGGCCACCGCGCCATCCCAGTCGACGCAGTTCACGCTCACCCTGGGCGGCGACATCGGCGGCGACGAGACGACCACCGCGGTGCTTGGTGCGCTGTCGCTCGCGGCGACCGACTACCGGTACCGGTACCGGATGAGCCGGCGGGCCCTGCTGGAGTGCGTCGCGCCGCTGTGGTTGCTCGACTGGATCCGGGCCGACATGGCGCGCCGGGCGGGGGTGAACTACTTCGACGTGACCGACGAGCAGATCACCGCATGGTTCACGCGGAGGCACCTGCGTCCGCAGTTCATCTACGACTGGCAGGACGGCTACGTCAACGCGGGCGGTGCCGGATTCGGCGGGGCCACCGCGCCGGGCCAGTGGCCGGGCGCGGTCGACTTCCTGATCTACGCGCCCGGTACCTGGGTGAAGGGCACGAAACCGATCATCGACCTGTCGGCCGTCTACGACAGCATGAAGCTGAAGGACAACGAGTACATCGCGCTGTTCACGGAGCAGGCGACGCTGCTGGTGAAGCGGTGCTACGTGTCGTACAAGCTCACCGTGCCGCTGTGCCCGGCCGGTGTCACCGGGCAGACCGTCGCGTTCTCCTGCGCGGCGTCCGAGGACTGAGCAACCCGTAGACGGGGACCGCGCCCTACCGGTGCGGCCGCCAGTTTCACAGGGAGGTGGCGGGTGACTCAGCCCTTTGTATACGTCGATGCCCCTACGGCGATGCCGTACCGGTACGGCCTGTTCTCGGCGGCGGCCGTGGTCGACCCAGCGGACCAACGCGAGTTCCATGCCGGGGTGGAGTGGGAACCGCAGTGCGTCGATGCGCCTGCGCCGACGAACACGGCGGCGGCGTCCGAGCCGAACCGGGCGGCGATGGAACTACCCGACGGGGTACCGCTGGCGCAGTCCCAGGTGATCCGTCTGTACACGGGTCTGACCGGAGTGTTGCCGGGCAGGCCGGACCTGCTGGACCGGGCCCGGCGCGCGATGGGCCTGGTCGAGCAGCAGTCGCTGGAGCACTACGTGTGGAGCGGCGATGAAGGCACAACGCCGCACCTGGCGGCGGCCAGCACGCCGGTGCTCGCTGGCTCCGACGCGGCGCCGGTCGCTCTGGAGACGGGCGTCGGCCTGCTGGAGTCGCACCTGGCCCAGGCGGCGGGGGTGCTCGGCGTGCTGTGGGCTCCGCGGTGGACGGCCGGATGGTGTGTGTCGAAGCAGTTGACCCGCCTGGAGGGGCCGCGGCTCGTCGCGCCGTTGGGTAACCCGGTGGCCTTCGTGCAGACGACCGGCATCGGGCCGGACGGCGACGTGCCGGACGCGGACGAAGCGTGGTTGTACGCGACGGGGCCGGTGATGGTGCGCAGGTCGGCGGTGTTCCTGCCGAGGCTTCCGGAGGCCCTGGACCGTACAAGCAACGAGGTGTTCGCGGTTGCTGAGCGGTTCTACACGGTGGGGTGGGGCTGCACGGTGGCGGCGGTGAAGGTCAAGCTGCCGGGTGTGCCGGCGTAGGAGGAGAGATGACGCTGATCTACCCGACGGACCGAAAGGACGCTGGGCGGCTGGCGCGGCAGCTGCTCGACCTGGCCGGCCCGGAGCGGCACCACGAGGTACGGACGAACACGGACGGGGCGTTGAGCCTGGCGTTCGAGGTGCCGGACGACATCGCGGACGCGGTTCTCGGCACCGGCGATAGCCGGGTGGTGCAGCCGAGTCTGAACGTGGCGGCCGAGGGAGGCGAGGAAAACACGTCGGCTGAGGTCGGCGGAGAGAGTGCGCCGCTTGAGGTCGGTGAGGAGAGCGCGTCGGTCGTCGCCCGGGCCGATGGATCCGAGATGGACGCCGAGCCGGCCAGCGGTGCGTCCCAGCCGCCGAGCAAGGCGGTCCGGTCGCGGTCATCGCGGAGCCGCTGACCGGCTGACCCCAACGCCTCGGGCTGCGCCGCCCCGTCTGGTCCCTTCCCCGTGGACCGGGCGGGGCGGCGTTGTTGTGTGACTCGCTCCACACCCCCTTCGTACAAAAAATATGTACGTGGAGAGTGCTTGAAGCATACAATGAATATGTACGAAACGCGCCATCCCGCTAGGAGGGACCGAGATGGAGAACCGGATCAACGAGCTGCTCAAGGAGTTCGGTGTCGAGGCTGAGGGCGCCGAGCGGTGCGGCATGATCCTCCAGCTGACCGTGCGGCTGGTCGAGGCCGAGCGGGAGCTGGAGCGGCAGGCCGCCGGGCTGACCGAGGCGACCGCGAGCGCCGTGGCGGTCGCGACGGCGGGTGACCTGCGGACGTCGGTGCGCGGCGACCTGCTGGCCGCCGTGACCGACAAGGCGGCGGTGGTGGACGCGGCGCTGATGAAGGTGGCCGAGCGGCGGACGGCCCTCGCGCTCGTCGCGCAGGCCGTGAAGGCCCACCGGGCGAGCTGAGTAAACCGGCGCGCGCCGGCCGGGGCTTCCCGGCCGGCGCGCTCTTGCTAGCTGCCGACGTCGGGCACGTGCGGCACCTGCTGCTGACCGAGCGAGAGAGACGAGAGGGAAACGAGATGGCCGCGACCATGCGAGCTGAGCTGTTCGAGCAGATTCCGACCGCCGACCAGTGGAAGCCGGTCGCGCTGTCCGAGGTGGAGGACGGCGACGTCGTGTCGTTCGACCTGGCGGCCCTGGGCGAACGCCGCCGCGACAGCGTGCCGCGCGTCGACTGGACCGAGGTGTACGCCGACGCGCACGCCGTGGCGGTGGTCCAGGACCTGGGCGGCAACGTTCGGCTGAACTTCTACGACCTGTCGCACCCCACGGTGGTGGGCGTGCCCGAGATGCAGGTGCTGCGGCTGCGCTGAGCCGCACCGAGCGCCCCCGCAGCCGCCCTGGCTGCGGGGGCGCTGCCGTTCCCGCCGGCGGAAGAGCCGGCGGCGTTCACGTGGAGGAGAGATGACGTCAACAACGGTGGCGTGGCGCGCGAACGCCGTGCCGTCAGACCCGCGAGAGCACGCGCGGGGTATCGCGGAGGCGGTCGACCAGGCATGGCACAGCCGGTATGGCGGCTCCCGTGTCGAGGTGCCGATGTCGGTGGTGGCTGTTCTGGCGATCCTGGCGCGAGAGGCGCCGGACCCCGACCATCTCGCCCGAGTGGGCGAGATGGCGGAGCGCCTGGACCACGAGGGCTTCTGGCTGCTGATGCAGCGGTTGTGGTGTGAGTTCGCGGCGCTGAGGCCCGACCTGAACCCGCGGACCATGCACCTGTGGAAGTGGACCGAGGATGAGCCGGATGAGACGACGAAGCGCGCCGTGCACGCCGTTGGCCAGGCGGCGCTGCGGCGCGGAGTGCTCGGCCGGTTCGGGCCGGACGGGTGGGGTGACTACGACCTGCTGGGGACGCTACTCCAGCAGATGAAGAGCCACGGCGGGCGGAAGGGCATCGGCCAGTTCCTGACGCCGGTCGACGTGACAGAGTTGATCGGCCAGATGGCGGGGCCGGAGGAGGGCCAGCGGGTCCTGGAGCCGTGCGCCGGCACGGGCACGATGTTCCTCGGCGCGGCCCGGGCCATGCGGGAGAAGGGCTTCGACCCGGCGACGTGCGAGTGGTGGGCGAACGACCTGGATCCCCTCGCGGCGGCGCTGTGCGCGGTGAACATGCACCTGTGGGGGTTGGGCTGGCGGGTGGTCGTCGGCTGCGGTGACGGGCTGCTGGAAGCGTGGATGCACGAGGCCCTGCGGACCCGGCAGATCGCCATCGATGAGATGCGGCGGGCCTGGCAGCTGGCCCAGCAGATCCGTGCGGTGCGGGATTTGCTGGAGCTGCCGACGCCGGAAAGTGCGCTGGATCGGCACATGCGGAAGGCGGTGCCGAAGTCGGCACCTCGGCAGCCCTCGCCCCCGCCGTCGCCGCCGGCCTCGTCCACGTTCGACGCTGAGGCGGCGTACCGGCAGGGGCGCCTGTTCTGACCTGCGCTTGTGTGACCCGCTACACAGCCTCGTGTGTACATATTCTATGTGCGCGTGAGGTTCGATCGCATACAATGTATATGTACGCAATGCAGTCCCCAACGTGGAGGTCGAGATGAGCGACGCAAGGCCCGCCGAGGCGTTCGAGGTGCACGTCGAGGTGCGCGCGGTCGACGGCATGGCCACCGCCAGCCAGATCCTCGCAGTCCTGGAGCAGGCCGGCTTCGAGCTGCACCGCGACAGGGCCGGCGTGTGGCGGAAGAAGGAGCACGGCCCGGCCGAGTTCGAGGGCGTGGCCAGGGCGGCGTAGCGGCCGTCTGGTGGCTGCGTAGGCGGGGCCGGGCGGTGCCTGGCCCCGGTGTGGAGCCCTTAGCCGGGCTTCGACCTGTACGGCCGCCAACTACAAAGGTGGCCGTACGAGTGAGGAGAACTGCCCAGTTCACGTGGAGGTCAACATGGGCAAGCACAGCATCAAGCGCGGCCTGCGGGTCGCGGAGTGCGGGCCGAACGGTGCCTGCTACGACGGCGAGGACCGGTGCGTGCACTGCCGCGAGCACATTGCGGACCCGCACGCCCCGCGCTGCGTGCACGCTGGCGAGCCGGCCGACGAGTGCGACGCGCGACCGATGGTGGTGTCGCAGGCGGTGATCGAGCTGCGCAGCGAGGACAACGGCGTGGAGGAAATGCGCCGGGCGGTCGAGGTGCTGCTGCGCGAGGGCTTCGACGTGCGTGGCCCAGCCGTGGCGGTGCACCGGAAGTCGGACGCGGACCCGGCGCAGGGGTGGGGTGAGTGGATCGGTGTGGTGACGGTCCCGCAGCGCGCCTAGTGGCTGCGTAGACGGGGTCGGGCTGGTCGCCCGGCCCCGGTGCGGAGTCCCTAGCCGGGCTCTAGCTGTCCGGCCGCTATTGACGATTGCGGCCGGACAGCGGCAAGGTATCTGTCCGAGCAAGACCCAGTTCACGTGGAGGTTGACGTGGGTCTACGCGCGCTGGTCGGCACCGAAGGTGCCGACGGCTTCTACCAGGCGCGGCATGTCCAGCACGACGCGTGCCCGACGATGATCGTGCCCGCCCTGTCCGTGCTGGTGCACGACCTGATGGCGCACGACGTGCAGGCGGCCGTCGACGAGCTGATGCGCACCGACTGGTCGCGGCTCTACACCCTGCCGGGAACCGGCGACGCCGGGCCTCTGGTCGGTGTGCCGAGCCCCAACGACGAAGAGCCGCTGCGCGGCCACATCGCGACCGAAAACGCGTACGACCGGGAGTGGGCGTACCTGTTCGGCGGTCACCGGCTGCACGTCTACCTCGGGGTGCTCCCCGAGCGCGGGCCGAAGCGGTGGCGGTCGTGGGCGTGCTGGTCGGTGCACGAGCTGCCGACGCTGCCCCTCGACGAGGTGCTGTCGGTCCAGAAGGCCGGCTACTCGGCGCAGTGGAGAGCGGCCGACTTCCGGATGTACATGGACGCCGTGCGGGAACGCATGAAGGAGGTGACCGCGCAGTGAACGCGCTGGTCGGGAAGTTCGAGCCCGGAGCCCGACGGTTCCAGGCCCGGCGGGTCGCCCTGGAGGGCCAGCCCAGCGGAACCCTCGCCCAGATGCGGGTGATCTGGGCAGCGAAGTTCCGGCGGGACACGGCCGCGATGGTCGAGGCGCTGTTGGGCCGCGACTGGTCGGTGCTGGCGTACAAGCCGTGGCCGGAGCAGGCCGTCGCCGAGCGTCGCCCCGAGTGGGCGTACGTGCGCGGCCTGGGGCTCGCGGCGAACACGAGCGAGCCCGGCCCGGCCTTGGCGGGGGACCTGGGCGGCGGCACGCCCACCGACGACGGGTGGGCCTACCTGTGGGAGCACGAGATGGGGGCACTGCACGTCTACGCGGCCCGGGGCGGCCGGTGGCACCACCTGGCGACGCTGCCGGCCGACGTGTGGGCCGGGATGACGGAGCAGTTGGTGGTCGACGTGGAGGCCCGCTGGTGCTGGCTGGACCAAGGAGAGGACAAGGCAGCATGAGCGAGTCGAACGAGAAGCCGATGCCGAGGCCGAGGCCGAGGCAGGGCCAGCCGATCCGGACCGAGGAGTTGGTCCGCCGCGACCAGGTGCTGCTGTTCGGGAGGCTGGTTGAGATCGCCGACGTGCAGTCCGTGGGGGACTTCCCGACGACGGTCAACCTGGTGATCATGCCGGTTGGCGGCGGGCAGCCGAGGGAAACCCTCGTGCCGCGCGGGATGCTGCTGATGGGCCTGCGTGTGGAGCGGACTCTCCAGCTGCGCTGCGCCGGGTGCCCCTCGACGACGCCGGTGCGCGTCGACGTGGCGGCGGGTGTGGACGTGCAGCCGCTGTGCGTGGGCTGCCGGGCGCGGTCGAACAAGCCGCTCGGCCCGTGGTTGACCCCGGTGAGGCACTGATGAACAACGTGCTCAGGGCCTTGATGGCGGATAACGAGGAAGAGCGGAACCGGCACCTGGACCGGGAGACGCTGCTGTACGCGGTGCAGCGGCGGATCACGTGCGAGCGGACGGGCCGGGCACTCGACGTCGACTCGGCGGTGATGGTGACCGCGATCAAGGACGGGCGGCGTACCGCCACGGTGTTGACGGGCGAAGCGTGGGACGAGGTGGCCGAGCACGTGCGGGCGAAACTCGCGGAGATCGGCGCGACGGTGAAGGTGATCGACGGCCGTCAGCTGACCTGATGGGACGGCTGGCACTGTGCCAGTCGGTCTAGGATCGGGGCCGCACCCAGCCAGGGTGTGGCCCCGTTCACTGTGGAGCGACCATGATGGAGCCGTTGGCGCGGTTCGAGAGCCACGTAGCCGGACGGAACGCGCGGGTCGTGGTATGGCCCGACCGGATCGAGTGGAGCCAGCCCGGCCGCACGAAGGTGGCGAACGTACTGCTGGTGATCCTCGCGGTCTACACGGTCGGGATCACGCTGCTGTTCCGAGCGTGCCGGCCCCGGTTCAAGGAGCAGGGCCGGCAGATGCTCGCCATGCGGGCGGTGCAGTCGGTGGCCGCGCAGCGCGACGGACTGCACACTGCGGTCGCGGTGGTGGCCGGCGCGACGACGATCTCGTTCCGGGTGCCGCACGGGCAGGCAGAGCAGATCGAGGCCCTGGTGCGGGACCTGGTGCTCGGCACTCACCCGGCGGCACCCCGGTAGTGCGGCTGACAGCTCGTTGACGAGGGCGCTGTGTCCCACCCAGGGCCGGCGCCCTCTCGGCTACGCTGGCGGGGTATACGCCGCTGGCTGCGGGCCGGGCATGGGACTCTCCTGCTGAGGATGTGCCGATGTCCGCGGTGTGCGACACCCCCGTGAAGGGAAAGATGCTCCGGGCCACCAAGCTCGGGGTGTGCGGCGACCCGATCCTGGGCGCCGGAGGCTGGCCGGTCCACGTCACGTCGAAGGGCTTCATCTCGGTCGAGTACGCCGCCGAGGTCGACGACGGCGAGGAGATCGACCAGAAAGACGCCAACGGCGACCGGCTGGTGTACGAGCCGGCTCGGCGGCGGATCAAGCTGTACAACGTGACCGTCACGTGCGGTCGGGTCGACCCGGAGCTGTACACGCTGTTCACGGGGCAGCCGGTGCTGCTCGACGAGGACGGCACCGCCACCGGCCTGCGGATCACCAGCCGGTTGAACCTCGACTCGGCGGTGGCGTTGGAGGTGTGGTCGGGTACCCAGCTCAAGCGGTGCGGCACGATGGCCCGGCCACGGTTCGGGTACTTCCTGCTGCCGCAGATCATCGACGGGATGATCGGGGACTTCACGATTGAGAACGGGGCGGCGAACTTCACGCTGACCGGCAAGGCGATCGAGAACCCGGAGTGGGGTGTCGGCCCGTACGACGTGTACCTGCGGACGACGGGTGTCGCGCCGCTGACCGACCCGATGGGCGACGACGACCTGCTGCACCTCGACTGGACGCTGCTGCCGCCGCCGGCACCGACGTGCGGGCTGACGCCGCGGCCACCGGACGGCACCGTGGCCGCCGACGACAGCGACGAGACGAACATGACCGCCGAGTTCACCGCGACGTGGGTGCCGGGCCCACCCGGCGCCGAGTACACGGTGGATTGGGGTGACGGCACCTCGGCGGCGGGGCCAGCTGAGGCGGCGTCGGTGAGCCATCAGTACGCGAGCCCGGGAACGTACCTGGTGACGGTGACGCATACGGCGTCGGGAGCGCAGCGGTTCCTGTCGTTCGTCGCTCCGGCCACCTGAGGCTGCGGTGACGCAGCCGGCGCGGACCGGCCCGTGCGAGTGGACGCTGAACACGGCGTACTGCAAGGGCTGGGACACGATCGACGAGGCGGCCCGGACGGCAGCTGCGGACCTCGCCACGGAGGTGCTGTGGTCGCTGTCCGGCCGCCGGTACGGGCTGTGCCCATCGACGGTGCGGCCGTGCCGGCGCGGTACCTACGACGCGTGGCTGCGGCGGGAGCCGTGGCTGACGATGCCGTACGGCAGCCTGGCGGTGACCTGGTGCGGCTGCGTCGGGGCCGGCAGCTGCGAGTGTGTGCCGTCGGCGGCTGAGCTTTCGCTGCCCGGCCCGGTCAACGACGTCACCCGGGTGGTCGTGGACGGCGAGGTGGTGCCTGCCGAGGCGTACGTGGTGCAGGACCGGCGGTGGCTGGTACGCGTCGACGGTGAGGGTTGGCCGTGGACGCAGGACTTGAGGCTCGGCCACGACGAGCCCGGCGCGTGGGCGGTCACGTACCGCCGTGGTGTTCCGGTGCCGCCGGGCGGCCGGATCGCCGCCGGACAGTACGCCTGCGAGGTGGCGAAGGCGTTGACGAACGACAGCACCTGCCGGCTGCCGAGGCGGGTGCAGTCGGTGGTGCGGCAAGGCGTACAGGCCACGTTCGTAGACCCGTCGCAGCTGTTGAGGGACGGCATGACCGGTCTGCCGGAGGTTGACCAGTGGCTGCGGATCGTGAACCCGCACCGGCTGCCTCGTGACTCGGTGGTGTGGTCGCCGGACCTGGACAGGGGCAGGAGACGAACGTCGTGACGCTCCCGGAGCTGATCGTCGCCGACGAGGTGGCGTGGCCGGTCGCGGTGCGGCTACGGGCCCTCGTCGACGAGGCGCTGACCGACGCGCTCGGTGGCCCCCCGGCGGTGTGTGCGGTGGTGCCGGGCCGTGATGTGGCCATCGACTCGTGCTGCGACGGGCAGGCGTGGGTGCGGATCGTACGCACCTACCCGGTGCTGCCCGGCGAGTTCCCTGGCGGGCGGGGCACGCCGCTCGACGACGGCGCGGACCCGGGCGCGTTCTGGGCGGTGGAGCTGGGCGTAGGCACCGCCCGGTGCGCGCCCACCATCGACGACGGCGGGAACCCGCCGACCGGAGCGGACCTGGAACGGTCGGCCGGTGAGCTCGCGGACGACGCCGGCCGGATCCGCCGGACGGTGCTGTGCGAGCTGCAGAACGGCGCGCAGGTCGAGTCGGTGTGGATCGGTGAGCAGTCCAGCGTCGGCCCGTCCGGCGGCTGCGTCGGCCAGGAGGTGCTGGTCGCGGTGATGACGAACATCTGCGTGTGTGAGGAGACGTAGCCGATGCGGGACGGGCAGACGGTGACGGTGCGGGCGTTGACGGCGATGCCCGGCGTCGCCGACAGGCAGGTGCGCCACGGGGTGGAGTGGACGCCGCAGCTGGCGAAGTTGGTCGACGCCGGCCGGTACGAGGTCCTGGACAGCGGCGAGCCTCCGGCGGGCCCGTTGGCTGCCATCGAGGACGCTCCGTCGGGCCCGGCGGCCGACGACGGTGACGAGCCGCCGGCCGGCGACGGTGAGCCGCTGCCGGCGAGACGGTCGCGGCGGCGCTGATGGCGGTGCGGACCGATGTGCGGATCGACCTGAACGCGGGGGAGATCCGGCGGTTGCTGTACGGGCCGGTCGGCCCGGTGGTGCGGTTCATCGGAAGCGTGGCGAGGCGGGTGCGAACCAGGGCGGTGCTGACCTGCCCGGTGGACACCGGGCGGTTGCGGACGGCGCACCGCGAAGAGGTTGGGGTGCGCGTCGGCCGGGTGTACGGGTTCGTCGAGAACACGGTCGAGTACGCGGCGGCCGTGCACGACGGCACCGCAGCGCATGTGATCCGCCCCCGGCGGACGGGTGGGGTGCTGCGGTTTGTGACAGGCGGCCAGGTGGTGTTCACCAGCCTGGTGAACCACCCGGGCACCAAGGCGCAGCCGTGGCTGCGAGAGGCAATGGAAGACGTGGCGCGCCAGGAGGGGTTCCGGCTCGTCCGCAGATAGGGGAGGACACGATGAGGGAGTTCACGACCAGCGCCAAGACGGCGCAGGCGGCCGGCGATGGCAAGAAGCTGCCGGATGTGACGTTCAAGCTGGACACGGTGGAGATGGTCTGCCGGGCGCCGAAGGACGCCCAGCTGGCGTACCTGATGGCGGCGGCGTCATCGAGCCGTACCGACGCGGACCAGGTGGCGGCGGTACTCGACTTCTTCGAGCAGACCCTCGACCCGGCCAGCCTGGTGGTGTTCCGGCGCCGGCTGCTGAACACGACGGACAGCTTCGACTTCGCCGACGCCATGGGGATCTTCGAGTACGTGTGTGAGGAGTGGTCCGGCCGCCCTACTGGGTCGGGCAGCGCCTCCTGACCCTGGCGGTCAAACGCTGGCCCGAGTTCCACGGCACGATGCTGCTGCGCACCGGCCGGGAGCCGTTGGACCTGCCGCTGCCGTCGCTGCTGGACGTGATCTACGCCTGGTGGGTGGAGGGCGGCACCGAGAAAGACGTGGCAAAGTTTCGCCAGACGTTGGAGACGTCACCCGCCGGTGCCGACCTGGATGGCCGCGAAGAATGGTCGGACGACGAGACGGACGGCTCGTTTAGCCGGGCGTTGGGCGGGATGCGGCGGACGGTACGGGGGCAGGATGAAATTCGGAGCAGGGGAGGCGCTACCCGTTGATTACGGCGATTGGACTGTGGCTTTAATGGCGCAGGCGAGCTTCGTCGTAGCGGAGGGGCCGTATTTGCACCGGACCGCAGTGATGTGAATTTACGAGCAAGGGCGCTCCGTCCGCTTGTTTTAGCTGATGTCGGCCGGGCTCAGAGCGTTGTGCACGCGAGTCGTCCTCGGCATGCGAGATTCGGTCTACGGCGATCGGGCCTGTAGCCTTGCCAAGGAAACAACTGTTTACGAAATTCTCATCACCTCGCGCCAAATATCTGCCGGGTTCATCTGAACACTGTTGTCGGTGGCGGAATGGAAGAGTGAAAATATTGGCTCGAATATCCTTTGATCGTCTTCCCATGTGCCGATTAGACTGCCATCTCCCAGCCAGCCTTCAACAAGTCGCTGGAAAATGTAGCGATTGTAGGTCCGAACGATCGTTTCGCATACTGCCGATATTTCCTGGATCCCAGCGACCGTCATCGCGAACTGCTGTGGCTGGCTTGGTGGCTCAACGCCTAAGGCAAGCATATTCCGAGCACTTAGTATGCCAGCAGCATGGGCGACGGCGTGGCGAAAGTGGCACGCCTTCGAGAATTCGTGTAGAGCTTCGTCGAGGTCGGATCCATTCCTGATCTCGATGCCGAGCATCGTCCTCGTTCGCTTCTTGATCTCACCTGCATCTGCCAAACTGCTCCCTTCGAGCACGGTGAGTGCAAGAAAGTCTCCTTCGTAGCGACGCGCGGCGAACAGAGTAACCTGACTGGAATCGCTGACGCCCTGGGCGCGAGGGCAGATGCAGGCTGCGCGTGATAGGACGGACCTGATGTAGCTCTCAACGCTGCCAATAACGCGAACCACGAGCATCGACGCCGCTCGTGGGTCGCGTTCGATCAGGATGGGCGTGGCAGAGGTTACAACAACTCGGAGATCATCTAAGAATTCGTCTATCGGCGACCGAAGTGACGGGGTCCAGGTTTGGATTAGGTTCTCTGTGCGGAGATTTGCGGGAACCCCTGCTTGCGATACTCTTATCCAAGCCGGCTCAGACATACACGAACTCCTCGGCGGCCCTCCGGATTCGTTCAGCCCAAACGGGGCCGATGTACGGGACAGACCGCAGCTGAGTTGCCTCGTCGTCCAAAAGAATGTCTTGCACTGTCCGTAGGTTCGTCCCGACAAGGATGCTGTCAATCTTGTTCGGTGTAATTGGTAACGCGTCAATCGTTGCGCTCAAGAGTTCCTTGTATATAGAAGCCTCGGTCAGCCTGGAACCACATTTCATGCAATAGCGAGCCTCGGCGGAGAGGCGGGGCTCACCACATGCACCGCACGGCGGAAGGTCCAGTGTGCATCGCTCGCGGAAGTCAGGGCCGAGGAGCTGGGCTCCCTTAGTTCGCGGATAAAGCTGAGCGTTTCTGCCAGTAAGTGCTCGAAGGGCGGAGGCTGTCGACGGATTCCGGCCGAGCGCAAGGCCGTTCTCGGAAAGTAGTAGTGCATGGTGGACCCAGTAGCGCTCAAACGAACCCTGCTCGCCACGACTAACGCTACCCATTCGACGTATGATCCCCGCGTATTCCAACAGGGCGAGGATACGCTTCAGTTCTTCCTCGACGGGCTCCCCTATTGCTACGATCGTGGCTCGAACCGGTTCGGCCGCCCTGCCCCGGTTATACCGCTGCAGGGAAGCAATCATCGATGATTGAAGCTGCATCCCGAGTTCAACAAAGTTTTTGAATCTTGGCAACTTCACTGCTAGCGCCTTGAACACGTCCCTCGTGTTAGAGGCATATTCGCTGATAGCCGCATCGGCGCGCGATCGCGTGATGCGTGGCGATGCTGCCTCCTCCACGCCTAGAAGGCTTGAGAGCATCAGAATGAAGCCCCGTGGCAGGCCAAAGCTCGCCAAGGCTAGGAGGTCTAGCAACTCTTCGCGACCTTCAAGACGCTTACGCATCGCCTCGGGTAGGCGCCGTTCAGCAATCCCTCGCATTACAGGAAGGTACTCATCGTCATCCGGCCGCATCCATGCCTCAACCATTTCGGCATCGTGGCCGATGTGAAAGGTGGGAGTATAGGTTGTTACTCCGGGATACACGGCGGCCTTGGGTGCCACGTAGCGGCTGCGCAAGTCTCTGTAGATGCCGAAGAACTCCCGCTGCTGGTCTGACGAGAAAGCGTGGGCCGCATCGTCGAGCAGGAGTACAACTCGCCGGCGACCAGCCGCAGCCGCCCACTCCTCAAGAGAGTCAACCAATTCGGACGGAGATAAGGAGAACTCTAGAGAGTTGGGTGCCTGGCCTGCTTCAAGGCTGCGGATTTGCCGGTTTGCAATCTCGCGAGTCTGATCGAACGGAGTGCCCGCCAGTGACTCTCTTGCGAATCGAGGAACACCCGCGATAATCTTTGCCAGGACCCACTGCCTAAAGAGTGCCAAGGCGTTGGCCTTCTGGTGAAACAATGGCTCCAGGGCGAGCGATTTGCCGTAATTGACATATATGGGAAGTACTTGGCCTTCTTCAAGCATCTTGAAGTATGCTAGCCGCAAGTAGGTTGACTTGCCGGAACCGCGTGGACCAGTGAGTAGCTTTGGGCCCGGACCTATAAGCCGGGACAGTATCTCGGAATCTCGTGGAGTTCGTTGGGTCCATGCTCGTAGGTCTTCTTCCGAAAGATACTCAGCCCGTTCCTCGAAGACGCTTGCGAGGCCGTCCTCGGGCATCACTGCTCCCGTCTATCGTGATTCGTTGTGCCAGGCTACATGCTGCTACCCCTTGGAGGCAGTCAGCCAAGCACCCTTCTCGTCTGACCGGAACCGAGGAGACGACCGGCCCCCGTCAACGCCCATCACGCAACGTCACCAACTCCGGAAGCGACCACTGATGCGCGGGCACCCCTTTGTCTTCGGGCCTTCGGGTCCGTGGCGCTGACTGCTCCGGGCGGTGGTGCGCGGCAGCGACGTCTCCCGGTTGGATGCCCACGGGCGGTTACCCATCGGCAGGCGCGCTGGCAAGCCACGGCAGGTGCTGCCGGAGCCAGGCGTCTACGCCGGGGATCGCGAGGATCCGGGTCACCGCGGCGGCGACGCCGAGGGCTTGGGCGATGAGCGGCACGTCGTCGACGCCGGCCGCGAGTGCGATGGTCGGCAGGAGAGACAGCAGGCCGATGACGGCGGCGAAGATCGTGCGAAGGGTCGCCCGCCACGGGTGGCGGGTCTGGGTCGTGTGAGTCACGGTTGTCCTCCGAGTGAGATGACCTGAGCTTTGAGCTGGGCGTTCTCGACCAGGAGCCGGTCACGCTCAGCGGAGACGTCTTGGCGGCTGCGTAGCTCAGCGCGTAGCTGGGCGACCTCGCCCTTGGTGCGGGTCAGCTCCTCGCGGAGCTGTGCGATGGTCAGGTTCGCGGCCGCCATCTGCGTCTCGGCGAGCTGGAGCTTCGTTTCGGCCCCGGCCAGCTGAGCGTCCATGCGGACCAGCAGACGTTCCGCCATCTGGGTCGACTGGTCGGCCAGCGAGATGCGTTCCTTGCGCCGGCCGACCAGCCACGTCACGAGACGGTCGACGACGACGCCCACGACCGACCCGCCGCCGAGCAGCAGGAAGATGACTTCGGGCGTCATCGGCGGCGGGTCAGGTGACCGGGTTGTTGAAGGCGGCGGTCCAGGTGTTGACGCCGATTAGCGTGTCCTGGCGGAGACGCTGGTCGCGCTGGAACGCTAGCGCCAAGGCGCGGTACTCGGGGCCGTAGATGCCGTCGTTGCCGTGCTGGCTGAGCCAGCGGCGGCCCTTGCCGACGTTCCAGCCGCGCCGGCCGAGCTGGATAGCCCATTCCTTGAGCCAGGCCCGGTCCGTGCGGCCGCGGAAGTAGCGTTCGTACAGGCCGGACACCGAGTAGTCGGGGCCGGAGGCCGGACCGAAGTACCAACCGGCGGGCAAGGGGAACGCGAGCGACGTGCCGGGCGCGGGCTTGCTGCCGGCGGGCGGCTTCGGAGCGGGTGTCGGCTGCCCGACTATGGGCAGACCGGCCTTGAGCCACGAGTAGATTTCGTCGCCGGGGCAGGCGGTCGCACCGCGGTCGCGATGGCCGAGGAGCGTCAGCTTGCCGCCCTTACGCCGGTTGGCTTCCTCGTAGAGCCACTTGAAGGAGCGGCGGGCGGCGTCGGAGACGTCCTGCACGTCCGGCTTGTCTGCGCCGATGACGCAGACGCCGATCGCCGGGGTGTTGTGGCCGGCGCAGTGCGCACCGATGGTCAGCCAACCTCGGCCCTCGAAGATCACGCCGCTGGTCGACGAGATGAGGAAGTTGTAGCCGATGTCCGCCCATCCGCGCTTCCGCATGTGGAAGTCCTGGATTTGGCGGGGGGTTTGAGTGGCGCTGGCGGCCGAGTAGTGGCCCATGAAGGCGGTTCGCTTTGTCCAGGTGGTCACGTCGCGGCTTTCGGGTGGTCGGGCACCCCATTCGGCGCGGCTGATGATGTCCACTGGTTGTCCTTCCGGCAGCGTCGATCGGCTGTCGGGGGACGACCATCACAACTATACGGCCGCAATGCTTAATAGTGACCGTGCGGGTTGGCTTACGCTGAGGATGTGGCTCTGGGGCGGGCGTACATCGAGATCATCGGCGACGTGTCGCGGTTTGCGCCGCAACTACGAGCGGGGCTGACGAAGGCCCTGAAGGTCAGCGGTATCGCGGCGATCGGCGCGAGCGCCGCTGCCGCGTCCGGTCAGATCATCGGCCTGGCGGGGTCGCTGGCGTCGGTGGGCGGCGCCCTGTACGCCCTGCCGGCGGCGGCCGGTGTCGGCGGGGCCGCGCTCGGCGCGCTGATGGTCGCCACCCGCGGCCTCGGCGAAGCGTTCGCCGCCGCAGGCGAGGACGATCTCGCGAAGTTCGAGAAGGCGCTGGAGGACCTGTCGCCGCAGGCACAGCGACTCGTACGGGAGTTCCGGGCGATCCTCCCGGCACTGTCGGACGTGCGGGTCGCCGCGCAGGACGCGTTCACCTCGCAACTGGTGGGACAGCTGTCCGCGACCGCTTCGGTGCTCGCCGGGCCGCTGCGCACCGGCCTGACCGGCGTGGCCGCCGAGTGGGGGCGGGCAGCACGGGCGGTGCTGGAGTTCTCCCGCGAGACGAGCACCGTGCAGACGTTGTCGGGGATTCTCGACACCGCCCGCCTGTCGGTGGGGAACCTGGCCACGTCGATCAAGCCGCTGCTGGCCGGGTTCCGGGACATCACCGCGGTGGCGTTGCCGTCGATCGGCCGGGTGTCCGAACTCGCCGGTGATGCTGCGGTCCGGTTCGGTACGTGGCTGTCGGCTATGGCGGAGAGCGGCGCCGCCGTGACGGCGATCGACCGCGCCGGTGTGGTGATGGGGCAGCTGGGCAAGCTGACGGCGAACGTCGGCTCGATCCTGACCAGCGTCCTGAAAGCCGCTGCGGAGGCGAGCACCGGAGGGTTGCTCGCCGGCCTGGTCGAGGTGACGGGCCGGGTGCGGGAGTTCTTCGCCACGGCGGAGGGCAGCAGCGCCCTGCTCGGGGTGTTCAACACGCTGGGCACCCTCGCGGCCGGGCTTGCGCCGGTGTTCACGACCCTGCTGTCGATCATCGGTGAGTCGGTGGTGCCGGCGCTCGGGTCGATGGCGCAGGCCATCGTGCCTGCGATGCAAGCTGTCGTCACGGCCCTCGGGCCGGCGCTCGCGGCGATCGCCGGTGCGGTTGGCCCGGTGATGGAGGCCTTGTCCGTCGGTATTCAGGCGCTCGCGCCGGTGCTGGGCCCGGTCGGTGAGGTCATCGCGTCGATCGCTCTCGCGCTGGCGCCGCTGCTGCCGGTGATCGGCGAGCTGATCACGATGCTGGTTGGGCCGCTGGCGACGGTCCTCAACGCGCTCGGGCCGATGCTCGCGCCGGTCGTCAGCGCGTTGGCTCCGGTGCTGCTCCAGATTGGGCAGACCCTCACCGCGGTTCTCGCGCCGGTCGCCGGCTTGCTGGCCGACCTGTTCACGCAGCTGGGCCCGCCGCTCGGCAAGGTGGTCGCCGCCCTCGGGTCCGCCCTCGCGCCGATCTTGACCGCGCTGGGGCCGCTGATCGTGCAGCTGGTGTCGGCGCTGATGCCGCTGATCCCGACGATCGTGGGGCTGCTGCCGCCGCTGGTCGACATCTTGTTGGCTATTACGCCGCTGATCGAGCTGGTGGCGCAGCTCGCGGTCGTCGCGGTCGCCCTGGTCGCCCCGCTGATCCGGGTCGCGGCGGCGCTGGTGGGGTTCCTCGCGGCGAAGGCGGTTGCGCCGCTGGTGTCGGCGCTCGCGTCGGCGCTGGTGTGGCTGCTGTCCCCGCTGTCCGGGGTCGCCGAGTGGCTGGGCAAGGTGGCCGCGTGGTTGAGCGCGATCGATTGGGCGGGTGTCGGGTCAGCGATCGGCGGCGCGTTCTCCTCGGCGTGGCAGGCCGTGAAGCGTTTCTTCGAGTCGATCGGGACGTGGTTCGCGGAGCTGCCCGGCAAGATCGGCTCGTTCCTGTCGAGGCTGCCGGAGATCCTGTGGGATCTGTTCACGGACGCGGCCGGGCGGGCGCTGGAAGCCCTGGGCATCGGAATCGGGCTGATCCTGTACGCGGTGACGGTGCTGCCGGGGCAGATCATCGGCTTCCTGTCGTCGCTGCCGGGCCGGCTGCGTGACCTGATCCAGCAGGCGGCGACTCTGGCGGCGGCGGCGTTCCTGAGGGGCGTGGACTCGCTGGTGTCGTACGCGACGGCGCTGCCCGGTCGGGTGCTGTCGGCGTTGTCGAGCCTGGGGACGCGGCTCCAGTCGACGTTCAGCAGCGCGGTGTCGGCGGGCCGCACCGCAGCGGTGAACGGCTTCAACTCGATCGTGACGTTCATCGCCGGCATCCCGGGGCGGATCTCCGGCTACGCCAGCCGGTTCCTGTCCGCCGGGTCGGGGCTGGTGCGGAAGCTCGTCGACGGGCTGCGGAAGGTGCCGTCGCTGGGCAGCATCGCGTCGGCGATTTCGGACACGATCAGGCACCAGCTGAACAAGATCATTGGGGCGATCAACTCGGGCATCGCACGGGTCGACGCGGTGCTCCCCGGCTCGCTGCCGCGAATCCCGATGCTGGCGAACGGGGCGATCCTGCGCCGGCCGACGCTGTTCGTCGGCGGTGAGGCCGGGGACGAGGTGGTTATCCCGCTGACCCGGCCCCGGCGGGCCCGGCAGCTCGCCGAGGAGTCCGGGCTGCTGGCTCTGCTCGCCGGAGAGATGGGTGGAGGCGGTACGCCGATCACGTTCGACAGGGGCGCGATCTCCGTCGTGTTCGAGGGTGTCGTGCCGACCTGGCAGGAAGCCCTGGACACCGGTCGGGCTGTCGGCGACGGCGTGTTGGAGACGTTGGCCCGGCGGTCGGTGGCCACGACGGTGAGGACGATCTGATGGGCGAGTACAACCCGGACCGGCCGTACGTGCTGGGCATGCAGTGGGCACCGATGGTGAAGGCGCCGCTCGTGTTGGACACCGCCAGCGAGGTCGGGTACACGTTCAGGACCGCCACGGAGCAGGTGGATCGAGTGTGGCTGCGGTCGACGTCGACGCCGCCGGGCCGGCCGACGCGCACCGAGCTGCTGGTGAACCTGTACCAGGCGGACGTGATCGCCGGCACCGGACCGGTGCGGAAGCTGGTGATTCCCTGCGCGTCGGGGGCGCTGCTGGCTGGCGCGGCCCTGGCCGGGTCCGCCACGTCCGTGGAGAACGCGGTGGCGAACCCGTCCGACCCTCGGCACATCGCCCTGACGGGGCCGGGTGCCGCCGCCCGGTTCTGGTTCGCGACGACCGGCGCGGCGGCGCAGGCCGCCCTGTTCCGGCGCCGGATCCTGGACGTGTCGGTGCTGTACGTGATGTCGGGCCCGTTTGCCGACTTGGCTGAGCCGGTGACTCTCGGCTTGGAACGGCCGTCGGCCGGTGTGGTGTGGCCGATGGACGAGACGCTGACAGGGCCGGCGCTGCACGAGGCGGCGACGGAGGTGCGGCGGTCGCGGCTCGGCGAGCTCAACCCCTGGTGGAGCACCGCGGTGACGCCGCTGACCACGAAGTGGCGGATGCCGTACAACTGGGCGGGTCAGGCGTCGCCGACGTCGGGGCTGACGGCGTGGGCGGCATCTGGCGGCACGAACATCAACGTGCGCCTCCAGGTCGCCGGGTCGGCACTCGAGGATGCGGTGTTCCACGTGCACTACCTCGCGTTGGAGGTGACGTACGGGGAGGAAAACCGGCTCGGCGGCGGCGGGCTTGACATCTCTGAAGGTGCCGGCCAGCAGGGCGGGGCGTACTACGAGATCCCGCTGTTCGGGATGTACAACTACGGGTTTCCGGTGTCCATGCGGCGGGGTGCTCGGTACGCGGTGACGGTTGGCCGGGCTCACTCTGGACAGCTGTCCGTGGCGTCGACGGTGCCGGTTCCGGTTGACCGGCTGGGCACCGTCGACGCGCTGCCGAGCCTGCGCGGCGTGCAGCTCCGCAAGACGATCCGCGAGGGCGCCGTGCCGAGCATGGAGACGGTCAACGACCTGCCGGCGATCGTCCTGTACGAAGGGTCGCCGCTGCCGGGCGACGCCGACAGCCGTTCTCACGTCTACCTGGCGCAGGCGATCGGCACGGTGTCCGAGCGGTTCTTCGGCGGCGACCTGATGCAGCGGATCATCGACGACAAGGCCGGCACGTACGTGTGGGTGCGGTTCTACGCGCGGCACCTGCCCGGCACGCGGGAGCCGCTGTACCTGTACCAGGCCGACCCGGCGGACCCGTGGATGAGCCTCGGCCCCAGGGCGACGATCAGCGTCGACGAGTTCGAGATGCTGCCGGAGGTCGCCGACGGGTGGCGGGAGGTCACCCTGCGGCTGGATCCGCCGCTGGAGACAGCCGGCGGTGGTGGGGTGCTGTGGTGGGCGTTCGCCAGCTCCGCCGAGGATGAAGCGCCGTGGCAGGTCCTCGGCGCGGACGCCGAACCGGGCAGCGGGGGGCCGAGCACGATCAGCGACGCGACGTACGGCGGGGCGGAGGCGTTCGCCACCATCGACGACGCCGACGACCGGTCGGCGGACCTGACGCTGATGCTGATCCGGGAGATGGACGAGGTGACCGGCCTGGTCGTGCAGCCGGCTGTGCAGCCGCTGGCGGTCGTCGACGATCAGTGCGACCGGCCGTCGGGCGGAATCCCGACCGGCATCCGCTACCACCGGCTGGCGTGGAATGCCGTCAACAGCGAGGTCGTGGCCGGGTGGGGCGCGTACGAGGTGCAGCGCCAGGACGACACGATGGACGACGAGGCGTGGGAGACGATTGCGCTGGTCGCCGCGCCGAACGTCACCGCCGTCGACGACTACGAGGCGCGGGTCGGTGTCGAGTCGCGGTACCGGGTTCGGATGGTGCACCGCATCGGGGTTCCCGGGCCCTGGTCGGCGCCGGTCGCGGCGACGATCCCCGCTCCGGGAGTGACCGGCACCCGCGTGGATGTCGGTGCGCTGATCCTGACGAGCAACCACAACCCGGCCGGCAACCTGGCATACGTCACGAACCAGGACCGCAACGCGGGGGAGGACTTCACGTTCCCGGAGGCGCGTGACGTCGAGCTGCGGGCGATGTACGGCCGCGACTACCGGGCGGCGTTTCGGCCGCTGGAACGCGGCGGTGTGGAGTTCACTCGGACCGTGCTGGTCAACGCAGTCGCGGTGCCGGCGCAGACCCTCGACCGGGGGTTTCGTAGCCTGCGGGATCTGGCGTGGGACCAGGTGCCGTACGTGTGCGTGCGGGACGAGCTGGACAACCGGTGGCTGGCGACGCTGCTGGTGCCGTCCGGGTCGGTGCGACGCAAGCGGCAGCGCGGGCAGATGCAGTTGGCGCAGGTGACGGTCGTCGAGGTGGCGGACACGCCGGAGCCGGTCGACGGTGGGCCGGCGCCGTGTGAGGGGCTGCGCCCGGAAGGCCACACGACGCAGGTGTACGCGGCAGCGGACACGCCGGCCGACGTCGGCTGGAACCCGTTGGCTGCGGACGACCAGTTCGAGCGGGAGGTGCCGGCCGGCGGGTTCGGGTCGACCGACATTCCTGGCGACCCGTGGGCGGTGGTGTCCGGGCCGCCGGAGGACCTGTCGGTGACTGGCGGCGTCGGGGTAATCCAGCTGGCCGAGCCGCTGAACGCGAACCCGTACTTCGAGACGGACGTGGCCGGTTGGGAGCCGACCGGCGGCACTTTCGTCCGGTCGACCGAGCACGCCCATGAGGGTGTCGCGTCGGGTCTGTTGACGCCCAGCGGCGAAGACGGCTTCGTGTTCGTCGAGTGCGAGCCGGGCCCCGAGACGGTGCCAGGAACGACGTGGCGGTTCGCAGCGTGGGTGCGCTGCGACGTGTCCCGCGACGTGGTGCTGTCGCTCTACTGGTTCGACGACGACGGCGACCTGCTGGACCTGGACGAGAGCGACCCGGTGACCGTGCCGGCGAACACGTGGGTGCAGCTGTCGTTCTCCTGGACGGCCCCTGAGGACACGGCGCAGGTAGCCGGCGACGTGTACATGCCGGACGAGGCTCCGCCGTCGCATCGCCTTTTCATCGACGAGGCCGGGATCACGCCGGAGCCGGTGGATAGGAAGGTCGTGACCGGCCCTGCCGTGCGGGACGTCGAGGTGCACGCGCGGGTGCGGATCACCCGGCCGCCGGGAGGGGAGCCGATCAACGCGTACCTGCACGGCCGGCACGTCGACGAGCAGAACGGGTACACGGCTCGGCTGGCGTTCGTTCCGGACGGCACGGTCGGCGTCGGCCTGGAGATGCTGCACGACGGCGAGCCGATCGTCCTGGCGGAGCTGGAGACGGCGCGCGACTGGCAGGGGGAGGAGGTGCCGGTCGGCGTCGGCGACTGGTACTGGTTCCGCATGCAGGTCCGGGGTCAGGTGGTGCGGGCGTCGGTATGGAAGGACGAGCCGGGCAGCTACTGGCCGGGCTGGACGGTGCAGGAGCTCGACGGGACGCTGCCTGCGGCGGGCTTGGCCGGTGTCGGGGCGGGGCTGTCGCCGGGGAAC
>NZ_POTX01000250.1 GCF_003236305.1 Micromonospora endophytica
GAGGTCGCAGGCGACCTGCGCGCGGCGGGACGGATCGGCAAGCTCGACCTCCTCCCCGACCGCACCCCCCAACTCGTCATCGCCTGCGCGTTCTAGCTGCGGTGTAAGGAGGGGCCCCCTTTTAACGCCTCAGGTAGAGGAGGGGCCCCCTATTAACAGCCCGCCGCGTCTGCGACCGTCGGTACCCCCACCGTGCCGGTCGGAGCTGGTGCGATTTGTTAACAGGGGGCCCCTCCTCTACACCAGGCGTTAATAGGGGGCCCCTCCTTACACCGCAGCTAGAACGCGCAGGCGATGACGAGTTCGGGGGTGCGGTCGGGGAGGAGGTCGAGCTTGCCGATCCGACCCGCCGCGCGCAGGTCGCCGGCGACCTCGGTGAGTTGGTCGAGCAGGGCGGCGGGGCCGAGCGCCTCGGCCAGCGGCACCTCCGCTTTCATCGACAGTTTGCGCTCGGACTTGGCCCGGCGGACCTGACCCAACGCGTCGGACGCCAACCGCAGCAGCTCCGGGTCACCCTCGCCCTGGATGGCCCGGCTCACCTCGTACGTGGTGGGCCACGGTGCCCGGTGCACCGAGCCGTACCGCCACCAGGACCACACCTCCTCGGTGGCGTACGGCAGCACCGGCGCGAGCAGCCGCAGCTGCACCGAGAGCGCGGTGGCCAGCGCGGCGCGGGCCGAGTCGGCCCCGGCACCGCTGCCGTAGGCGCGTTCCTTCACCAACTCGATGTAGTCGTCACAGAAGCGCCAGAAGAACGACTCGGTGGCCTGCAACGCCGCCGTGTGGTCGTACGCCTCGTACGCCGCGGTAGCGGCCGTCACCACCTCGGAGAGTGCGGCGAGCATGGCCCGGTCCAGCGGTTCGGTCGCCGGCGCCCGCAACGCGTCGGCGACCCCCGAGCCGCCGCTACCCGGCCCGGCGATCCCCGAGCCGCCGCTACCCGGCCCGGCGATCCCCGAGCCGCCGCCGCCACCCGGCCCGGCGGCACCCGAGGCGCTGCCCAGGCCGAGGGCGAAGCGGGAGGCGTTGAGCAGTTTGGTGGCGAGCCGGCGACCGACCTTGATCTGGGCCGGGTCGAAGGCCAGGTCGGTGCCGGGGCGGCCGTTGGCGGCCCAGTAGCGCACCGCGTCGGAGCCGTGCTGCTCCAGCAGCGCCATCGGGGTGACCACGTTCCCCTTGGACTTGGACATCTTCTTGCGGTCCGGGTCGAGGATCCAGCCGGAGAGTTCGGCGGTGTGCCACGGCAGGGTGCCGTGTTCCAGGTGTGCCCGGACCACCGAGGCGAACAGCCAGGTCCGGATGATCTCCTGTCCCTGCGGGCGCAGGTCCATCGGGAAGACCTGGTGGAACAGGTCGCTGTCGGTTTCCCAGCCGGCGGCGATCTGCGGGGTCAGCGACGAGGTGGCCCAGGTGTCCAGCACGTCCGGGTCGCCGATGAAGCCGCCGGGCTCGCCGCGCTGGGATTCGGCGTAGCCGGGTGGGGCGTCGTCGGAGGGGTCGATCGGGAGCGAAGTCTCGTCCGGCGTGAGAGGCTGGGACCAGTCCGGCTCGCCAGTGTTGTCGAGCCGGTACCACACCGGCACCGGCACGCCGAAGAAGCGCTGCCGGCTGACCAGCCAGTCACCGGTCAGGCCACCGACCCAGTGTTCGTAGCGGTGCCGCATGTGTTCCGGCACCCAGCGCAGCTCCCGCCCCCGGGCCAGCAGCGCCTCGCGCAGGTCGGTGTCGCGGCCCCCGTTGCGCAGGTACCACTGCCGGGTCGAGACGATCTCCAGTGGCCGGTCGCCGCGTTCGTAGAACTTCACCGGATGGGTGATCGGGCGCACCTCGCCGACCAGGTCGCCCGCGTCGGCCAGCAGCTGCACCAGGGTTCGCCGGGCACCGTTGACGGTCTGCCCGGCCAGCGCCGCGTACGGTTGCGCCGGCACCCCGGCCGGCGGCTCCGGCAGCAGCCGACCGTCGCGGCCGATCACCACCCGGGTGTCCAGGGCCAGTTCCCGCCACCAGGTCACGTCGGTCAGGTCACCGAAGGTGCAGACCATCGCGATGCCCGTGCCCTTGGCCGGGTCCGCCAGCGCGTGCGCGCGCACCGGCACCTCGACCCCGAAAACGGGAGTACGCACAACCGCGCCGACCAGGTCCGCGTACCGCTCGTCGTCGGGGTGGCAGACCAGCGCCACGCAGGCCGGCAGCAGCTCGGGCCGGGTGGTGTCGATGAGCACCTCCCGGCCGTCGGGGCCGGAGAACCGCAACCTGTGGTACGCGCCGGGCCGCTCCCGGTCCTCCAGTTCGGCCTGGGCCACGGCGGTGGCGAAACCGACGTCCCAGAGCGTCGGCGCCTCCGCCTGGTACGCCTCGCCCCGGGCCAGGTTGCGCAGGAACGCCCGCTGCGAGGTGGCGCGGGCCACCGACCCGATCGTGGTGTACGTCAGGGACCAGTCCACGGAGAGCCCGAGCCGCCGCCACAGCGCCTCGAAGACCTGCTCGTCGGCGGCCGTCAACTGCGTACACAGCTCGATGAAGTTGCGTCGGGAGATCGGCGTCGGGTTCTTCCGGGCGGCGTCGTCCACCGGGGCGTCCGGTGCCCGCCACTGCGGGTCGTACGGCAGCGACGGGTCGCAGCGCACCCCGTAGACGTTCTGCACCCGCCGCTCGGTGGGCAGCCCGTTGTCGTCCCAGCCCATCGGGTAGAAGACCCGCCGACCGCGCATCCGCTGGAACCGGGCGACCAGGTCGGTATGGGTGTACGAGAAGACGTGCCCCATGTGCAGCTCGCCCGATACGGTCGGCGGCGGCGTGTCGATCGCGTACACGTCCGCCCGCACCTTGGTGCGGTCAAAAGCGTACGTGCCTTCCTCCTGCCAGCGGCGCGCCCAGGTCTCCTCGAGCCCGTCCAGAGTCGGACGCTCGGGGACGCCGGTGCGGGCCGTCCTCGCCGTATCAGTCATCGACCGATCGTAGACACCACCCCGTGCCGGGGGCACGGATTATGCGACGGCCAATCGGCAGCAGGAGCGAGGCGGAACCGGTTTCCTTGCCGCCGTGGCCTCACCCAGTGAAGGTTACGAAGTCCACGCAGGACTGTTACCCTCGACGATCAAACCGCAAGACAACGCTGTCACCTCGTGACAGGGGAAATCAGTGTATCGGTCCATCGCAAGTGCTACCGTGGCATCCTTCGAGGCAAGGGAGCAGGTGGCTCGTCGTCTGGATGCCGCACTGGTGCGGTACGACGCGTGGTACGTGGTGCTCCTCGCAGTTATCCTGGCTCTGGCCGTTACGATCTTCGCCGGGCTGTTGATCTGGTGCGTCGTTTACAAGGACCGTAGGTTCACCGGGAACTGGAGCTGGAACTGGTCCGGCGTTTCGGTCAATGCCGAATGTGTGTGACACCTAGCTAGCTGAACACCTGTGTGCACCCGGCGGCTGAGCCCCGGGTGCACACAGCTTAGGTATTGTCAGAGCCGAGCGAATTGGGCAGGTTCAGTGAAAGTCGTTGATCCTTTGCGAGTTAGGGATGTCTCGTTCTCTTATCGGCGTGGCATCCTTGCGCTTCGAAAGGTCTCGCTCACACTGAGGCCTGCCGAGATCGTAGGATTAGTCGGTGCTAATGGTTCAGGAAAATCGACCTTAATTAAGACAATCTTTGATCTTGTGCAGACCGCTTCAGGATCAATTGAGATTGGTGGTTTTGGTCATCGCCTCGCCGCCGCCAAGCAGCAGGGTCTGCTGCTGCCCAGTGAGGACTATCTTCCCGAATTTCTCGCTGGCAGCGAATACCTGGCCCATCTGCATCAGTTGTACGAACTTCCCCTGGTCGACACAGACATAGCCGAACTCTTCGACCGGTTCTCTATGCCTGGCAGGGAGAATGACCTTATCGAGGACTACTCCCACGGCATGCGGAAGAAGGTTCAGCTGATCGCCGCCTTCATGCTCCGTAGGCCCTTCACTGCAATCGACGAAACGCTGAATGGCATCGATTTCGATGGTCTACGGGTTAGTGAGCGACATGTTCGACAAATGCGAGACGACGGCCTCACTGTCCTGCTGTGCAGTCATGATTTCTCGCTACTAGAGCGTTCCGCCGACCGAATCATCCTCATGGCGGCCGGCGAGATTCTGGGAAGTTTCGACACCGCCACGATCCTCGCTGAGCATGGCAGCCTGTACTCGTTCGTCGACCAGGAGCTTCCGATCGGGGAGCCGGCGTGAGAATAAGACAGACGTACGTGGTCACCAAACTGCTTGCGCGGTTCTTCTGGCGGAGAGTCCTCTCAGTCGGCATCTTGCGGTCGCGCATCGGCCGTTTCGGCATCGGGCTCTTTGCGTTGCTGAGCATTCTCGGGCTCACCGCGATTGCGACGCTCTACCTGCGAGACATGCTCTCCGACATGGCGATCGTTCAGCTTCTGTTTCAGGTCGCGTCGGTGTCGGCGACATTCTGGACGATCATCGCTTTTATCTTCGTAAAAATTCTCTTCATGAAGTCGCATGAGTTCCTCCGCCTGACTTTTCAATTGCCTATCACCAATCACGAACGTTCGGCGGCGATGCTGCTTTACGAGATGTCATTCGCGTCTGCTGTGGCGCTCGTGTTGTTCATCCCTGCGTCGCTCGCGGTGATTATTCAGCATGGGCTGCCAGCCCTGATGTTGGTCTTGGGAGGGGTCGTTTTTCCGGCGCTGACCCTTTACCTATTTCTTGCGCTGACGTACAACGTGATATTTCGTTTGGCGGAAGCGTTGCGAATGGTGCGAATGTCGCAGCTGATCGTCAGCATTATCTTCGTGTTTGCTGTGTTCTTCTACAATTCGCGAACTCCGGCAATCCTTCTGCAAATGTCGGATGACTACCTGAACGAGCGCGAAGCGTTCTATCCGACTGCGGCCTATATCTCTGTTCTGGACAACTATGGCCCAATCGCCATGATGGTGCTGTTCTTTGGGTGTGCCGCCGTACTCGTATCGCTGGCCCTCGGGAGCGCGCCGAAAGTCCCTCCGATCGTGCGACAGTTTGTCAAGTTCCCACTCGTCGGCTTCGCGCGCTACCGTGTCGTTGCGTTTGTTGCGGCAATTGCTCGCCGCTGGGAGCTCTGGCTCGCGAGCGTGATAGCGTATTTGTGCTTCCTCTCTCTGGTGACGTCAAACTCGCCGGCCCAGGCGCCTTACGCGCTGCTTATCCTGCTTGTGCAGAGCATTTACGCTTATGTAGGGGTGGCGCCACTCAGGCGCCTTGCTGGCCCGAGGGTCTCGGCGTGGAGCGAGTACCTACTTATCGTTTCTTCGCAGCTGCTTGTTCTTCTCTTGCTCGCCTTGCCGGTGATTCTCGGATCCCAGATCGCGCAGATCCCGCTGGCGGCAATCGGCTGGTCTCTGCTCGCGTGTGCCAGTTCCGTTCTCAGTGCTACTCTCATCGGCATCGTCTTTCCTCCCGAGAAGGACAATCCTTTTACTGTCTTGGTCGGCCTTGGAGCGCTGTTCGCGGTAGTCGGAATTCTCGGTGTGATGGTGGGAATCCTGAGCCTTCCCGCCGCGGCAACAATAGCGATTCTGGTCGGTGCGCATGGTGTGGTTGTCGCGTACGGCGTGGCGGGTATTCAGTCTCTTCGACGGAAGGCGCGTTATGAAGCGAGCAATGGCGGTAGTTAGTTGTGCACTGGGTGCGCTTGTCTTGACGCTGGGTGCGGCGACCATGACAATCCTGGCGCTGATGTTCTCGACCAAGGATGACGATGTGCGCAAGGAAGGATTATTCGGGAGCGTCTTCTTTGAATCTAGGACTACACCTGAGGATAGTCTGATGGTGTCTGCGGGATTGGGCTCCTGGATTCCCTTGGCGCTGATTTGGGCCGTTACGTTTGCGTTCCTCGTTCTGGTGTGGCGGATCAGTATCCAGCTGAAGGAGCGCCGAAACGCCCTACTGGAGGCGCACGCCGGGAAAGGTGCACCTTGAGCCGTGCACGGTCTGGCCTTACGCGTCGCTCGGCGTATGTTGATGCTGTGGGCACGGTTGCTGGCGGCGCCCCTGTCGGTGCTGGTCGTGGTAGCCGGCTACGCCGTCTGGGCGGGTGAGTATGCCCTGCTGCTCTTTGTCGGCGGTTTTGTTTTGGTGCTTGTCGGGGGAGCCGTGGGCTCCTTCGTCATTCACGAGGTCGGCCACGCTTTGATCCTGGAGCGGTGCAGGGGTGTGCACCGGGTGGAGATTCAGTCCACAAAGCTACGCTTCTCTCTTGCCCCACAAGGCGTCCTAACCAGTGCCGAGGCAGCCGCTGTCGCTGTCGCCGGTCCCGCCGCGTGCATCGCAGTCGGCACAGGACTGGCCGTCTTCGCGCAGGATCTGGGTCTCCATTGGTGGTACCTGGTTCATGCGATCTTCCTGGTTCCACCCTTTGGTGATGGTGCAGCGCTGCTGCGCGCCTGGCGTGTAGGCGCAGGCTGAGCGTCCTCTACGTCAACGAGTCACGCCACTGGTGGTGCAGGGCGGCGTACCGGCCGCCGGCGGCGATCAGCTTGGCGGGCGGGCCGTCCTCGACGATCCGGCCGCCGTCGAGGACCAGCACCCGGTCGGCGTTCTCGACAGTGGAGAGCCGGTGTGCGATCACCACCGCTGTCCGGTCCCGCAGGATGGTGCCGAGCGCCTGCTGCACCAGGCGCTCGGTCGGCACGTCCAGCGACGAGGTGGCCTCGTCCAGGATCAGCACCGCCGGATCGGCCAGGAACGCCCGCGCGAAGGCGACAAGTTGCCGCTGCCCGGCGGAGAGCCGGCCGCCGCGCCGACGCACCTCGGTGGCGTACCCGTCGGGTAGTGCGGCGATGAAGTCGTGCGCGCCGATCGCCCGGGCGGCGGCCTGCACGGCCGCGTCGTCGGCGTCCGGGCGACCGAACCGGATGTTCTCCGCCACCGTGCCGCCGAACAGGTGCGTCTCCTGGGTGACCAGCACCACCGCCCGGCGCAGTTCCGCGTCGGCCACCTGGCGCAGGTCCACACCGTCGAGCGTGACAGTGCCGGTGACCGGATCGTAGAAGCGGGCCAGCAGCTTGGCGACGGTGGACTTGCCGGCACCGGTGGGGCCGATCAGCGCCACGGTCTGCCCGGCCGGGATGGTGAGGTCCAGGCCGGTCAGGATCGGTGTCTCGGCCCGGTACCCGAACGAGACCCCCCGGAACTCCACCGCCGCGCCGACCCCGCCGTCGACCGCCCCGACCCCGCCGACCGTGCCGCCCGTGCCGCCGATCGCGCCGCCCGTGCCGCCGCCCGTGCTGGGCGTGCCGCCGACTGCCCCGCCGACCGTCCCGGCAGCGGTGCGGCGGGGTAGCGGCACGGGACGTGCCGGCTCGGCGACCTCGGGGCGCTCGTCGAGCACCCCGGCGAGCTTCTCCAGCGCCGCCGTCGCCGATTGCAGGGAGTTGTAGAACTGGCTCAGCTCCTGCATTGGTTCGAAGAACCGGCGCAGATAGAGCAGGAAGGCCGCGAGCACGCCGACCTCGATGTGACCGTCGAGCACCCGGGCGCCGCCGTAGCAGAGCACCGCCGCCACCGTGACGTTGCCGATCAGCTTGATCCCCGGCGAGTACGTCGCGATCAGGCGGAACGCGTGCCGGCTGGCGAGGCGGTAGTCGTCGCTGACCGCGGAGAAGATCTCCTGGTTGCGTGGCTCCCGGCGGTAGGTCTGCACCGCCCGGATGCCCCGCATCGACTCGACGAAGTGCACGATGACCAGGGCCATCGCCTCGCGGGTACGCCGGTACGCGGCGGCCGACGCGCGGGCGAACCAGCGGGAGAGCCAGAACAGCAGCGGAAAGGCGAGCAGGGTGACCGCGGCCAGCGGCAGGTCCAGCCAGAGCAGGATGCCGGCCACCGACACGATCGTCAGCACCGCCATCACCAGGCCCTCGACACCCCCACCGGCGAGTTCGGAGATCGAGTCGATGTCGCTGGTCAGGCGGGAGATCATCCGGCCGGAGGTGTAGCGCTCGTGGAAGGCCACCGGCAGGCGCAGGAAGTGCGCGTACACCCGCTGGCGGAGATCGAGCAGGACGGCCTGGCCGATGTGGGCGGAGAGGGAGAGGAAGCCCCGGCGGGCCGCGTACTCGATGGCGGTCGCGGCGGCGAACGCCACCGCGACGGCGACCAGCGGACCGGACCGGCCAGCCTGTAGCGGTTCGATGGCCCGGTCGATGCCGAGCATGACCAGGTACGGCCCGGACATGGCGGCGGCGTTCTGGGTCAGCAGCAGCGCGACCGCCCCACCCAACCGTCCACGGTGCGGCCGCAGCACGTCGGCGAGCAGCGCCCGGCTGCGGGTGCGCAACTGGGCCACCGCCTCGGGGGAGGTGTCCTCGGCCAGGCTGCGGTCGGCGTGCGGATCGGGCGCGACACCCCGCCAGTGGGCTGGCTCTTATACACATCTCCGAGCCCACGAGACTAGCGCTC
>NZ_POTX01000251.1 GCF_003236305.1 Micromonospora endophytica
GGGTCAGCGTCGGAATGGGCGTCGGGGAGGCCGTCGGGGGTTGCGTGGCGCCGTCGCGGGGCGGGAAGCGCAGCACCCGGTCGTCGTTGGCCGCCGGGCTGCCCCGGCCGTCGCGGTTGCTGGTGGTCACCCAGAGCCAGCCGTCCGGGCCGTACTCCACAGTGCGCAACCGGCCGTACGTGCCGAGCAGCTCGGCGGTGGGTGTGCCGACGCCACCGGAGCCGGTGAGCGGTACGTTCCACAGCCGGGTGCCTCGCAGGGCGGCCACGAAGAGCCGGTTGCCGGCGATTGTCGCGCCGCTCGGTGACGCCTCGGCCGTGGTCCAGGTGAGCAGCGGATCCCGGAACCGGGGGTCGCCCGCGCGGCCCTCGACCGTGGGCCAGCCGTAGTTGCCGCCCGCGACGATCAGGTTGACCTCGTCCCAGGTGTTCTGGCCGAACTCGGTGGCGTAGAGCCGGCCCTGAGCGTCCCAGGCCAGCCCCTGCACGTTGCGGTGACCGAGGCTGTAGACCGGGGAGCCGGCGATCGGGTTGCCCGGTGGCACCGAGCCGTCCGGCCGGATCCGCAGGATCTTGCCGTTGCGGCTCTGCGGGTTCTGGGCGCTGGCGGTCTGCCCGGCGTCACCGACCCCGACGTAGAGCAGCCCGTCGGGACCGAAGGCGATCCGGCCTCCGTCGTGGATGGCCGCTCGGGCCAGCCCGGTGAGGATGGGTTCCTGGTTCTGCGGTGCGGTGAGCCGGAAGCGGGAGATCCGGTTGTCGGTGGCGGTGGTGAAGTAGACGTAGACCCAACCGTC
Source organism: Micromonospora endophytica (assembly GCF_003236305.1). GTDB lineage: Bacteria > Actinomycetota > Actinomycetes > Mycobacteriales > Micromonosporaceae > Micromonospora > Micromonospora endophytica. The sequence continues at coordinate 797 of NZ_POTX01000251.1, forward strand.
CTGCGCGTAGGTCGGTGAGACGGCGAGCCCGAGCAGCCCGCCCTCGCTGACCGGTGTCACGCCGGCGATGGTGGCCACCGCTTCCGGTGCCTGCCCTGGGCGTACCCGCACCACCTGTCCGGTGGGGCGTTGGGCGACCAGGGCGCTGCCGTCGGGCAGGAAGTCCATGCCCCACGGCACCTGTAGGCCGGTGGCGACCGTCTCCGGCCGGGTGAAGTCGAAGTCGCCGACGGCGAGCGCGCCGGGCGCCCCGTCGCCTGCCGCAGGTGCCGCGTCGCCGGGCCGGGCCTGGCCGCCGTGGAGCACCTGCGACGGACCGACGGTGGTTGGTGCCGCGCCGGCGAGACCGCCGAGGCCGACGCCACCGGCGACCAGCCCGGCGGCGAGTGCGGCGCCGACCGTGAGTCTGATCTTCATGCCACTCCCTATTAATTGATGTGACTCAATTTAACAAAGGGGTGACCGGCACGCAGGCGATCTCCACCACGGGTAGCCCCTCGGGCGACGGGGTCATCGCCCAGCGTTGTCGGCGTCGCTGCCCATGCTATTCTCCGTCGTCGATCTCCGCAGCGCCAGACGGGACCGCAGTGGACACGAGCGAGCGGCCGGCCGCCGGGGCCTTCGCGTTCATCTTCACCAGGTTGCCGGCCCTGCTGCGAATCTCCTGCGGTCTGACCGGCGCGGTGGTGGCGCTCGCCGTGCGTACCCCGCCGGTCCGCACCGAGCTGCTGCTGCCGGCGGTCGCGGTGCTGACCGCCTGGTCGATCTGGTACACCCTGCGGGCCTGGCGGCACGGCATCGGCATCCCGCTGTTCGCCGGGGACGTGGTGCTGACCACCGCCGCCTGCCTGGCGGTCCCGGTGCTCGTCGCGCCGGAGGTGCTACCGGGCGAGGCGAGTTGGATCGCGGTGCTGGCCAGCACCACCGTTATCACCGCACAGACCACCGCACCGCCGCGCCTGTCGATCCCGGCGGGGCTGCTGGTCACCGCCGCGTACGTGGCAGGCGTGCAGGCCGCCGGTAACAGCACCGAGGCCAGCGCGCACGCGGCGACTCTGCTGGCACAGACCGGTTGCGCGGCGCTGTTGACCGCGGTGATGCGGCGGCGGATGACTCGGGCCGACGCCGCGTTCCTGGTGAACCAGCGGGCCGCGCGGGAGGCGCTCATCGCGCGCACCGCCCGGGCGGCGGAGCGGCAACAGAACCGCGACCTGCACGACACCATCCTGGCCACGCTCACCATGGTCGGGCAGGGCGCGGTCACCGGCCCCTCCGAGGCGCTGCGGGAACGCTGCACCGACGACCTGCGTACCCTCGCCGCCCTGGCCGAGGCGCGGTCGATGCCGAACACGGCCCGGCTGGACGAACAGCTACGGGCGGTGCTCGCGCGCCTGCCCGGCTTGCCGGTCAACGCCGATCTCCCGCCCTGCACGGTGCCACCGCCGGTCGCCGAGGCGATCGCGGAGAGCGCCCACGCGGCACTGTCCAACGTGGCCCGGCACGCGCCCGGCGCGGCCACGGTGCTGCGGCTGCGGCGCCTCGCCGGCACCGTCGCGGTCGAGGTGATCGACGACGGTCCCGGTTTCGACCCGGCCACCGTCCCGGCCCACCGGTACGGCCTCCGCGAGGCGGTACGCGGCCGGATGGCGACTGTCGACGGGCGGGCCGTCATCGACTCCACACCCGGTCGTGGCACCCGGATCCGGCTGGAGTGGCCCGATGTGGGCTGAGCCGGACGCCGCCGACCGGACGCATCGCGTTCCCGGGCCGCGTACCCCTGAACTGGTGCTGGCGAACCGGGCCGGGCGCGCGGCGGCTGCGGTGGCGCGGATCTCCGACCGGGGTGCCCGGATCGTGGTGGTGACCATCGCGCTGGTCTGGCACCTGGCGATCGGGCTGCCCGCGGTGCTGGCGGCCCGCGCCGAGCCGGCGGTGCCGCAGCTGGTGATCGGTTGCTGGCTGCTGGTGGCGGTGCTCGGGGTGCTGGCCGGGGTCCGGCTGCTGCGCGATGCCCCGCTGCCCGCGCCGCCGCTGGTCGCGCTCCTGCTCGTGGTGGACGTGGTGGTCTTCGCCGCGCTGGGTCGCGCGCAGGTTTTCGGGCCGGCCAACTGGGTCTGGGGCGGGCTCGCCTGGTTCTTCGTGGTGGTCCTCTGGCGGCAGCCGGTGCGCTGGTTGCTCGCCCTGCTGGTCGCCCACGCCGGTGTCGGGCTGGCCGCCGTCGTGCTGTACGACGCCACCGAGGCCGCGGACCTGGCCCGCGCCACGATGGCGCTGTACGGCACGTCCTCGTTGCCGGCGGCGGTCTTCGCCGGGGCCACCACGCTCGCCGCCCTCTCCCGCGACCGGACCGCGACCGCCGCCGCGACAAACGCGATGCTTGCCGAACGTGCGGCCGCCGAGCAGGCCCGGCGGGAGCGGACCGAACGGCTGGCCCTGGTCAGCGCCGCCGCGGAGGAGGTGCTCACCGAGTTGGCGCAGGGGCGGGCCGACCCGACCGACCCGCAGGTGCAACGGCGCTGTGCCCGCGCCGCCGCCCGGCTGCGCCGGTTGATCGCCGAATCCGACGATGTGCCCCACCCACTCCTGCACGAGCTGCGGGCCGCCGCCGACCTGGCCGAACGCAACGGCCTACCGATCGAGCTGGTTACCATCGGCACCCCACCGCCGCTGCCGGTGCGGGTCCGCCGGAGCCTGGCCGACCCGCTCGCCGCCGGCCTCGCCGACGCGCGGGACTGGGCCCGGCTGACCGTCGTCTCCAGCCCGGACGAGGTGGTGGTCGGCCTGGTCACCCCCGACGCGGCGGGTCCCGAGGCGGCCCCGCCGCCGACGGAGGATGGTGCGGGAGAGGTCGAGTTCCACTACGAACGGGACGGGAAGATCAGATGGACGCAGACGCGCTGGCGTCGGTGACGCCGGAGCAGCCCGTCGGGGTGGCGATCATCGATGACCATCCGGTGGTCATCGACGGCGTACGCGCCTGGCTGGCCACCGAGCCACGGCTGACCGTGCTGGCCACCGGTGACGATCCGGACGAGGTGCTGCGGGTTGCCCCCGCAGCCGATGTCGTCCTGCTCGACCTGCGGTTGCACGGCCGGGTCGTGCTGGACAAGCTGGCCGAGTTGAGCGCTGCCGGCCGGCGGGTGGTGGTCTACTCCGAACACTCCGATCCGCAGACCATGCTCGCCGCGCTGGACGCCGGAGCGGTGGCTTTCCTGGCCAAGCACGAGGGCCGGGAGCACTGCGTGGCGACAGTGCTGGACGCGGCGGCGGACCGCCCGTACGTGGCACCCGCCCTGGCCGGTGCGATGGTCGGCGATTCGCGGCCGGGCCGGCCGATGCTCTCCGACAAGGAGCGCGAGGCGCTGCTGTTGTGGTTCCAGTCGATGTCGAAGGCGTCGGTGGCCCGGCGGATGCGGATCAGCGAGCACACCGTCAAGCAGTACGTGGACCGGGCGCGGATCAAGTACAGCCGGGTGGGCAGGCCGGCGGCGACAAAAGCGGCATTGCTCGCGCGCGCGATCGAGGACGGACTCATCCGACCGGAGGAGATCGGCATCTACCGGTCGCAGGCGGCAGCCGATTGGCCGACCCCCTAACGACCGTCATGACAGCCGTGCCGGGCTGGGCGAGGCTCGTCGGTAGATGCCGTCTGCACCGGAGGTCCGTGACGATGCACGATGACGCGTCCCCCTTCTTCATCGCCCCGCACCGGTTCGATGCGTTGGACGACGACGCCGGTCCGGTGCTGGACCGACGGCACGAGTTGGTGCCGGAAGGCGATGAGGAGATACTCGGACGCCACCGGGTGGACGTGGCGGGCTACCTGCTCGGCCCGACCGAGACCTGGCGCCGGTGGGTGCTGCCCGCCCCGGTCACCCTCACCGTGACCGACCACCGGATCGCGTACGTGGGCTCCGGCTCCCCGCTGGCTCTGGTCGGTGCCCGGCATCGGCGCAGCGGCCGGATGCCGTCGGTGGTGAGTGGGCAGATCCGTTGGCAGTGGCCGTCCCGGCTGGAGCTGTTGCCGGCCGCCGGTGCCACGCCCGCGCAGTTGCTGGTGGTCTGCGACGCGCTGCGCACCATCCAGCAGCCCGCGCTCGCGCTGACCGGCCCGCAGGCGCAGATCGTGGAGCTGGCCCAGCAGATCCGCCGGGCGGTCGCCACGTTCCGGCTGGTGCGGCCCGAGTTGGTGGACCTCTCGCCGCCGGAACGGGACGCGCTGTACCGGCTCACCCTCCTTGCGCCTCGGCCGGATCAGCGGCGGGTGGTCCTGCCCGGCTCGCTGCCTGTCGAGTTCCACAGCCGGGACGACTACTACCGGCCGCGGCCGGCCGACGAGATGCCGTACGGGGCGGCCTCCGGGCAGCGGTAGGTCAGGCGGTACGGGCCTGGCGTTCCTCGGCGTCCAGCGCGGCGGCCTGCTCCGGCGTCGGTGCGGTGCCACCGAGGTGCGCCGGCAGCCACCAGCGGTCCGCCGGATCGGCCGGGCGGTCCGGGTACTCCCGCTGGGCCCGGTCCACGAGGGCGGTCAACCGACGGCTCAGTTCGACGCTCATCGCGCTGGCGTCGGGATAGCCGGCCGGGGACATCGGCTCGCCGACCAGCACCGTGATCGGCGTGTGCCGGCGGGTGAGCGTACGGGGGCGGCCCTTGGTCCAGAGCCGCTGGGTGCCCCAGAGCGCCACCGGCAGCACCGGTACGCCCGCCTCGCGGGCCATCCGGGTGGCCCCGCTCTTGAGTTCCTTGACGGTGAAGGAGCGGCTGATCGTGGCCTCCGGGAAGACGCCCACCGCCTCACCGGCTCGCAGTGCGGTCACCGCGGCGGCGTACGACTCGGCACCGGCGCGCCGGTCCACAGGTATGTGCCGCATCCCGCGCATCAGCGGTCCGGACACGCGGTGCCGGAAGACCGAGTCCTTCGCCATGAACCGGACCAGCCGTTTCGACTCCAGCGCGCCCAGCCCGCAGAAGATGAAGTCCAGGTAGCTCACGTGGTTGCTGGCCAGCACCGCCCCGCCGGTGGCCGGCACGTGTGCGGAGCCCTCGACGGTGAGCTTGAGGTCGAGCACCCGGAACATGGTCCTGGCGGCGGCGATCACGGGCGGATACACGATTTCCGGCATACCCGAAACTTTATCCCGAGTAGGTTACGCACGGGTAGGTGCGGGGTGGCAGCGATCAGTCGGCGAGCTTGTGCAGGTCGAGCCGGCCCCGGGCGAAGGCGTCCACCCGACCCCAGCGGCCCGGGATGTCCAGCACCTCGATCCGACCCATGCCGACCGGCAGCCGGGGTTCGACCGCCAGGTGCCCCTCGTGCGGCTCCAGGCCGAGCATGGTCCGCAGCAACAGCAGCGGCGCCCCGGTCGACCATGCCTGGGGGCTGCACGCCGTCGGGTACTCCACCGGAAACTTCGTCTGCTCCCGGGGATAGCCGCCGAACGCCTCCGGCAACCGGCCGTCGAAGTACCGGGCCGCGTCCAGGATCCCGCTGGCGATGGTGGCGGCCTCCTCGGCGAAGCCGTACCGCCGCAGCCCCCAGGCGCAGAACGACGTGTCGAAGGGCCACACCGTGCCGTTGTGGTAGCCGATGGGGTTGTAGCGGATCTCCCCCTCGGCCAGGGTACGCACCCCCCAGCCGGAGAAGAGCCGCTCGCCGACCAGGTGCTGGGCCACCTGCTCGGCCCGGTCGTCGTCGACGATGCCGCTCCACAGCAGGTGACCGATGTTCGAGCTGAGCACGTCGCACTGCCGCCCGTCCGGGTCGAGCGCCAGCGCGTAGTACCCGCCGTCGGCCACCCACCAGTCACGGTTGAAGCGCTCCTTCAACGCCCTGGCTTCCCGCTCCAACTGTTCGGCGTACGCGGGGTCGTCCCAGAACTCGCGGGCCATCCGCGCGGCGCGCATCTTCGCGTCGTACGCGTACCCCTGCACCTCGCAGGTGGCCCGGGGAAACGGCGGCAGGGTGCCGTCGGCGTACGAGATGGAGTCCCAGGAGTCCTTCCAGCACTGGTTCTCCAGGCCGCTGTCGGTGTTACGGCGTTCGTACCAGATGTAGCCGTTACCGACCAGGTCGGCGTAGTCGTCGATCCAGCGCAGCGCACGCCGGCACTCCTGCTCCAACTCCTTGACCAGCGCCACGTCCCCGCTCCACCGCTCGTACTCGTCGAGCAGCACCACGAACAGCGGCGTGGCGTCCACCGAGCCGTAGTACGGCGAGTGCGGCTGCTCCTCGAACGCGGCGCTCTCGCCGTACCGCATCTCGTGCAGGATCCGGCCCGGGTCCTCCTCCCGGAAGTCGTCGAAACGGGTGCCCTGCAGCGCGGCCAGGATCCGCAGCGTGGTGGCGCTGAGGTCGGGCGTGAACGGCAGCGTCTGCAGGCAGGTCAGGATGCTGTCCCGGCCGAACATGGTCATGAACCAGGGCAGCCCGGCGGCCGGCAGTGTCTGACCGCCCAGCGACAGCGGCGAGAAGCGCAACGCGGCCAGGTCGATCAGGCATCGCCGGTAGGTGGCGGCCACCTGGTCGTGCTCGCTGTTCACCTTGGGCGCGGCGGCGATCCACTCCTCCAGGTCCTGCTGCAGGGCGAGGCGTTCGGCGCCGTGCACCCGCAGCCCCATCCGCAGGTCCCGGCCGCCCGGCCCGAGGGCCCGGGTCTGCACGTCGATGGCGGTGTGCCACTGCTCGTTCGGCTCCAGGTGGATGGAGTACGCGAGGCCGTTGCGGTCGTACCGCGCCGGTTCGGAGGAGGAGATGATGGTCTCCCGCTTGAAGTTGCCGCGCCGGTAGCCCAGCCGCAGCCGGTCCGGCTCCACCTCGGTGTAGGTCTCGCCCTTCTTGTTCAGGATCTCGTCCTTGACCTCGAACAGGTCGGCGAAGTCGCAGCCGGCGTCGATCCTGATCTCCAGGTCGACCGCCTTCTCGTCGTGGTTGAGGATGGTGATGCCCTCGCGGAAGCTGCCGCCGACGGCCCGCTCCCGAATGATCGACAGCTTGGCGTCGACGTAGTGCGTGGCCAGGCCGGGCACCAGGAAGAAGCGCGACTCGTAGTACTGGAGATCGTCGTAGGAGAGCGCGTTGAGCCGCTCACCGTTGACCGTGAGCACCCACTTGGACAGGAACCGGGTGTCGATGGAGAACAGCCCGGTGGGCTCGGTCGGGGTGGCCTCGATGTCGCCGGTGGCCTCGCAGACCACGAAGGTGTTGCCGTCCAGGATCCGGACGGTGTGTGACGCGGCCATCAGCGCACCCCCCTGCGGTACCGGTGCGGCCCCTGGGCCTGCGGCGGTCCGGGGAAGATCCGCTCCAGTTGCACCACGAGGCGGGCGTCACCGCTCACCGTCATGTCCCCGCGCAACAGCGCGGCCAGCCCGTTCTCCCGGCCGGTGACCAGGTCCTCGAACATGGCGGGGTCGGTGCCGACCACCGTGTCGGCCTCCATGTCCTGCCGGCCGACCTCGATCCGGCCCCGGTCGACGCGCACCAGCCAGTGCGTGGTCTGCGGCCCCTCGTGCAGGTCGAAGCGCAGGGTTCCGGAGATCTTCGCCAGCAGCGGGTCGTACCCCCGATGGTCGAGATCCTCAAAGAACCGCACGGTCGCGTCCCCCATCGACTCCTGCCCTCCCCCTAGTC
>NZ_POTX01000252.1 GCF_003236305.1 Micromonospora endophytica
TTAGCGGGGTGGGGCCGGTTGGTGGGGCCAGTTGGTCAGGCCCGCGAGGGTGGCCGCTCTGCCGGCGGGCAGCACCTCGCGATCCGGCACGGGAAAGCCGCTGCGGCGCGGTTTCTCTGCTGGCACGGCGACTCCCCTCCGGCTCTGGTCGAACTGGTACGGAGAAGAGTATTGCCGCCCCGGGGAGGCGGCAATCGATATTGAGCCGTCGGTCAGGTGCGAGCCGGATCCTTCTGCTCGCGGGCGGTCCGGTCCAGGTGGTCGGCGAGTTCGTCGGTGAGCAGCAGGTCGGTGCGGATGTCACCGGCCGGGTATCCGGCCCGGCCGACCATGTGCGCGGCCACCGGCGCGGTGGCGAGCTGGAAGATGCCGACCAGCACCAGCGTGGTGATGTCCACCCCGGTCCGCAGCCGCAGCCCACAGCCGACCAGCACCAGCAGCAGCCCGAGGACCTGCGGCTTGGCCGCGGCGTGCATCCGGGTGAGCAGGTCCGGGAAGCGCACCAGGGCGACCCCGGCGGCGAGACTGAGCAGCGCGCCGCTGATCAGGCAGATGGCGGCGACGATGTCGAGCACGGCGTCGAGACTCATTTGGTGTTTCTCCGGACGGCGAAACGGGCGACGCTTACCGAACCGATGAAGCCGAGCACCGCCAGGACCACGAGCACCGGCAACGCGGTGGCGTCCCGGCTGTAGGCGGCCTCGGTGGCGATGGCGGCGACGATGATGGCCAGCAGCACGTCGGTGGCGACGGCCCGGTCCAGGATCGACGGGCCTCGGATGATGCGGGTCAGGGTGAGCCCGCCGGCCGCGGCGAGCAGCACGGTGACGGTCACGGCGACGACTGTCATGCGGTGGCCTCCTCCAGGTCGGTGCTGTCCCGGTCGGCGCCGTCGCGGACGCGGCGCTGCTCGTCCTCCGAGCCGATGGCGGCGATGATGCGTGCCTCCAACTCCAGCACGCCACGACGGAATTGTTCGACCTCGTCCAGGCTGTCCACGTTGATCACGTGGATGAACAGGGTGCCGGTCGTGCGGTCGGCCTCGAGGATGAGGCTGCCCGGCACCAGGGACAACGCCTCGGCGGTGAGGGTGAGGTTGAGATCGGTGTTCACCCGCAGCCGCACCGCGATGATGGCGCTGCGTGGCACGTGTCCCGGGCGCAGGGCCAGCCAGGCGATCTGGACCGAGGCGACCATCAGGTCCCGCAGGAAACGCAGCCAGAAGCGCAGCGTGGCCACCGGATGGATCCGACCGGCGAACGTCACCGGGGGCAGCGGGAAGACCGCCAGCAGCACGGCGGCCACCGCCAGGCCACCGATCACGTTGGCCCAGGAGAAGGTGCCCCACAGCAGCACCCAGACGGCGACCAACGCGATCACCGCGACGATCTGGTTGCGGCGTCGGGCCGCCCGGCTCAGCCGGGGCGCGGACGCGTCCGTCGGGTCCGCCGGGGTCATCGGGTCGGGCTTCACGGCGTACCTCCCGGGAAGACGGCCTCGACGTACGGGGTCCGGCGCAGCAGATCGTTGGCGGCGTCCGTACTCAGGTCGAACAGCGGTCCGGCGACCAGCGTCAGCACCAGACCGAACACCACGAGCGCCACGGTCGGCGCGATCATCAGACCGGGCATCACCGCACCGGTCTGCGGCGCGGCGCCGCCCTGACCCGGCTTGATCGCCCCGTCGGTGCGCGCCGCGCGGTCCGCGTCGCCCTCGCGCGGCATGTCCGGATGGGGCGCCCGCCAGAAGGCGAGGTTCCACACCCGGGCGATGGCGTACAGGGTGAGCAGGCTGGTGAGCAGGCCACCGGCGACCAGGATCCAGGCCAGCACGCCGCCGTCGTCGATGCCCGCCTGCACCAGGCCGAGCTTGCCGAGGAAGCCGGAGAAGGGCGGGATGCCGGCGAGGTTCAGCGCCGGCACGAAGAAGAGCACGGCCAGCAGCGGTGACAGTCGGGCCAGCCCGCCGAGGCGGTCCAACGCGGTACTGCCACCACGCCGTTCGACCAGGCCGGCGGCGAGGAACAGGGTGGTCTGGATGGTGATGTGGTGCACCACGTAGAAGATCGCCGCGGAGAGCCCCAGTGCCGAGGTGAGCCCCACCCCGAAGAGCATGTAGCCGATGTGACTGATGAGCGTGAACGACAACAACCGTTTGATGTCCGACTGGGCGACCGCGCCCAGAATGCCGACCACCATGGTCAGCACCGCGGTCACCAGCAGCAGGGTCGCCGTGCGGCCGCCGGGGAAGAGCAGCGTCTCGGTACGGATGATCGCGTACACGCCGACCTTGGTCAGCAGCCCGGCGAAGACGGCGGTGACCGGGGCGGGCGCGGTGGGATAGCTGTCGGGCAGCCAGGCCGACAGCGGGAAGACCGCCGCCTTGATGCCGAAGGCCAGCAGCAGCATGCCCTGCAACACCATGCGGATGTCGTCGGGCAGGGCGTCCAACCGGTCGACCAGCTGGGCCAGGTTGAGGGTGCCGGTGGCGGCGTACACGAGCCCGATGGCGACCAGGAAGATCACCGACGAGAGCAGGCTGACCACGACGTAGGTGGTGCCGGCCCGGATCCGGGTCTCGGTGCTGCCCAGGGTCAGCAGCACGTAGCTGGCGACCAGCAGAATCTCGAAACCGACGTAGAGGTTGAACAGGTCGCCGGAGAGGAACGCGTTGCACACGCCCGCGGTGAGCACCAGGTAGGTGGGGTGGTACACCGACAGCGGCGTCTCCTCGTTGCCGTCGGCCATACCCTGCCCGATGGAGTACACCAGCACGCAGAGGGTCACCGAGGCCGAGACCACGAGCATCAGCGCGGCGAGTTGGTCGGCCACCAGCACGATGCCCAGCGGCGCGACCCAGCCGCCGACCTCCACCACCAGCGGCCCGTCCAGGCTGGAGCGGACCAGCAGCGTCGCGGCCACCGCGACGGTGGCGGTGAGCACGGTGAGGCTGACCCACCGCTGGGCGCGGGGCCGGCCGAGCAGCAACAGCGTCAGCGCCGCGCCGAGCAGTGGCATCACCACCGGCAACGGGACCAGGTACGTCATCCGGAACTCCCCGCGTTCGTCGAGGCGACGACGGCGCGGGCGCCGTCGACAGGCGCGTCGTCGTCGGTGTCGGCGTCACCGTCGTCTTCGGTGCCGGGGCCCTCGTCGCGTTCCGCGAGGTCCATGATCCGGCGATCCTCGACGTCGTCCTGCACCTCGTCGTGCCCGTTGAGGTGCCAGCTCCGGTAGGCCAGGGCCAGCAGGAACGCGGTCATTCCGAGGGTGATGACGATGGCGGTGAGGATCATCGCCTGCGGCAGTGGGTCACTCATCTCCTCCTGCGGGGTGCGGCCGACGATCGGCGGCCCACCGGCCCGCCCGCCGGTCAGCAGCAGCAGGTTCGCGCCGTTGCCGAGCAGGATGACGCCCATCAACACCCGGGTCAGGCTGCGTTCGAGCAGCAACGTCACGCCGGCGGCGACGAGCACGCCGACCACGATCACGTAGGTCAGGTTCGGGGTCACACCAACTCCTTTTCCCGGACCTCGACGTCCTCGGTCTCCTGCTGGCGGTCCATCTCGGCACCGAGGCTGCGCAGGATGTCCAGCACCAGGCCGACGACGATCAGGAAGACGCCGACGTCGAAGAAGACCGAGGTGACGAAGTGGATCTTCCCCAGCACCGGTAGGTAGAAGTCGAGCGTGGCGGTCTGGAGGAACTCCCCGCCGAGCAGCATCGCCGCCACGCCTGTGCCGACGGCGACGAAGAGCCCGGCACCCAGCACCACGCCGGCGTCGACGGGAGCGGCACCGTTGAGTTCGGTCCGCCCGCCGGCCAGGTAGCGCACGGCCAGGGCCAGGCCGGCGACCAGACCCGCGGCGAAGCCGCCGCCGGGGGCGTTGTGGCCGCTGAACAGCAGGTAGATCGAGAACAGCATGATCGCGTGGAACAGCAGCCGGGTGACCACCTGGAGGATCACCGACTGGGCGCGGGCGGTGGCGCCTGTGGTCAGCCAGCGCGGCCGGGACTCGGCCCGGCCGCCGCCGGGGATGTCGCCGCGCCGGTCGAGGTCACGCGCGTGCCGGAAGATCAGGCTGGCCACGCCGGTGGCCGCCACCACCAGCACGGCGATCTCGCCCATGGTGTCCCAGGCCCGGATGTCGACGAGCGTCACGTTCACCACGTTCTTGCCGCCGCCGTAGGACACCGCCTCGTCCGGGAAGTCCACGGAGATCGGTACGGCCTGGCGGGCGCCGGTGGCGACGTAGGCCATGCCGGCGGTGACCGCGCCGACCGCGACGCCGATGGCGACCCGACCGCGGCGGGTGGAACGGATCGGTCGTTCCGAGAACTTCTCCGGCAGCCGCCGCAGCACCAGCACGAACATCACGATCGTGACGGTCTCCACCAGGAACTGGGTGAGCGCCAGGTCGGGCGCGCCGTGCAGGACGAACAGCAGGGCGATGCCGTAGCCGGCCACGCCGACCAGGATCATCGCGGTGAGCCGGCGCAGGGCTCGGGCCGCCATCACGGCGGCGACGACCACCACGGCGGCGGCCAACACCTGCAACGGGCTGTCCCAGAGGTGGAACCGCTGCGGCCAGGGGCTGCCGGCCAGCAGCACGCCGCCCGGCAACACGACGAGCACCACCAGGATGACGCCGAGGTAGAACGGCAGGGAGCCACGCTGGGTGGCACCGGTCAGCTCCACCGCCAGCCGGTCCACTCCGGCGATGACCTTGCTGTAGACGGCGGCGCCGTCGAAGGGCAGTCGCAGGGTGACCCGGACGCGTTCGCGACGCATCAACAGGAACAACCCGACACCGCCCGACACCGCCAGCACCGACAACCCCAGCGCCGGGGTGAGCCCGTGCCACAACGCCAGGTGGTAGCCCGGGTCGCTGCCGGTGGGATAGAGATCGGCGTACGGGGCGAGCAGGCGGTCCACCGCCGGGGCGAGCACGCCCGCCGCGGCGCCGGCGACGGCGAGCACAGCCGCGGGCGCGAGGAAGGGCCAGGACACCGGCTTGACCTCGATCGCCGGGGTGTCGGGCTTGTCGGCGAAGGCGCCCCACAAGAAGCGCAACGTGTACGCGACGGTCAGCACCGAGCCGCCGATGACACCGGCCAGCACCGCCAGGTCGACGGCGGTGCCGTGCAGCAGCGCCTCGACCGCCGCCTCCTTCGCCACGAACCCGGCCATCGGCGGCAGGCCGGCCATCGAGGCCGCGGCGAGCCCCGCCACCACCGCCAGGGCCGGCGTGGCGCGACCCACGCCGCTGAGTTCGCGCAGGTCCCGGGTGCCGGTGGCATGGTCGATGACGCCGACGGTGAGGAAGAGGGTGGCCTTGAACAGGGCGTGCGCCAGCACCATGGCGACGCCGGCCAGCGCGGTGTCCCGGGTGCCGGCACCGAGGATCACCATCAGCAGGCCGAGCTGGCTGACCGTGCCGTACGCCAGCAGCAGCTTCAGGTCCACCTGGCGCAGCGCGGTCCAGCCGCCGAGGAACATGGTGAGCAGACCGGTGGCCAGCAGCACCGGGCGCCACGGTGCGGTGCCGGCGAACGCCGGTCCCATCAGGGCGACCAGGAACACCCCGGCCTTCACCATCGCTGCGGCGTGCAGGTAGGCGCTGACCGGGGTGGGCGCCGCCATCGCGCCGGGCAGCCAGAAGCTGAACGGGAAGATCGCCGACTTGCTCAACGCGCCGAGCAGGATCAACAGCGCGGCCACCGCGAGGTAGCCGCCGCCGGGCAGGTTCTCGGCCACCTCGGACCAGCGGTAGCTGCCGGCGTGCTGGCCGAGCATGATGAACCCGGCGAGCATGGCCAGGCCGCCCAGCGTGGTCACCAGCAGCGCCTGCATGGCCGACCGGCGGCTGGCCCGCTTGGCCGGGTCGTAACCGATGAGCAGGTAGGAGAAGACGGTGGTCAACTCCCAGAACACGTAGAGCAGCAGCAGGTCGTCGGAGACGACCAGGCCGAGCATCGCCCCGGCGAACGCGACGAACACGGCGGCGAACCGGCCGAGCCCGGGATCGTCGGAGCGGAAGTAGCGGGCGCTGTACGCCAGCACCAGCGCGCCGACCCCGCCGACCAGGACGACGAGCAACCAGGACAGGGTGCCCATCCGGAAGGCGAGTTCCAGGCCGAGCTGCGGCACCCATGGCACCGTCTCGACCACCGGCTCGCCGGAACGGACCCCGCCGGTGTGGGTGAGCGCCCAGACCAGCGTCGCGCCAGGCGCCAGCGCTACGACGTAGAGAGCGTGTCTGCCCCAGAGCCGCACCAGCGCCGGGGCGATCACGGCTGTCAGCGCATGAACCGCCACCAGTGCCAGCACACAGCCTCCCCAGAGATCATCAGTCGGTGTAACGACCTTATCCGGTGACGGCCGTTATCCGCACCCGTGGTGATCCTGATCAAACACGGATGCACCGAGGGGGACGGGCCTGGTGGTGTGCGGTTAGTGTACTCAATCCCTCCCGGTTCGGCGCGTGCGCCCGTCGTCGCGGTCGATGCGAAGCTCCCGCTCGAGTTCGACAATGAGGGTACGAAGATCGTCCAGCCGTTGACTGATCGCGATCCGGTCCACCTCGTCCGGTATCCCGTCACCGTCCTCGTCGTAGCCGGGCGCGAGGCCCTCGGTCATCTCCAGTCGGCGCGCCTCCTCCATCGAGTTGACGATGACCGCGATCAGGATGTTCATCAGCAGGTTGACGGTGATGATCACGAAGCTGACGTAGTAGAGCAGGGTCCACGGGGAGTATGCGATGCCCTCCTCGATAAGGTCCGGCAAGGTCTCCAGGGACAGCAGCACGAAGAGCGTCAGCAGCGAACGTCCGATGTCGCCGTAGTCCTCCGGGTACACCGTGCCGAAGATCAACCAGCCGGCCATGCCGTAGACGTAGAGCGTCACCATGGCCAGGGCGAGGAAGCCGCCGACCCCGGGCAGGCTGCGCCAGAGCGCCGTGACGATCGTCCGCAGGCCGGGCGAGAACCGGACCAGCCGCAGCATCCGCATCACCCGCAGGAAGCGCAGCAGCGCCGAGTCGCCGTGCAGGCCCGGGATGAAGATCGCCGCGATCACCAGGAAGTCGAAGACGTTCCAGCCGTGTCGGAAGAAGTCCTGCGGCCGGCGACCGTACGCGAGCAGCCTGATGGTGATCTCGAGGACGAACACGGCCCGGAAGAACCACTCCAGGGCCCGCAGTGCGAGACCGGCCGACCCCAGGTGGGGGTAGGTCTCCAGGCCGAGCACGATCCCGTTGGCGATGATCACGCCGATGATCACGAGTTCGAACGGGCGGGACGCGGAGAGCCGGGCACAGAACTCCACGAGTCGGGCCTCGCGGGTGGGGTGGCCCCGGCCGTCTCGCTGGGCCGGTACGCGGCTTCCGCTCACCAGCCGGCCGGACCCGGTGCGATCACCGGGGCCGGCGAGACCGGCCACCGTGCGTCATCTCGGTACTGACGTACGGCAATCATGGACGACAGCCTACGGGGAAAGGATCTAGGCCATCACCCTCAGCCGGCCGCCACGGAGATGGCCTGCGGATACCTTCTCCCCCGGTCGCCCGCCGGACCGGCCGGCGTCCGCAGTCCCACGCGTCGCCCGTCCCGTGCGTACGCAATCTTGGAGAGTTTCCGTTAGCGCTGAACGGGAAATTTCCAAGATTGCGCGTTCGCGTTGAAGCGGCGGGGCCTGCCCACTTCGGGTGGGCCCCTTCGCCGCGCATAGGGTGGGCGTCGCAAGTCGTCGCGAAGGCGATCTTGCACATAACTCACCGAGAGGTCTCAGGTAGCACCCATGACCATCATCGACAAGGTCGCGTGGATCCACCTTGAGAACGGTGCAATTCTCAGCTCCCGGTCGCGGGGCAAGGATGTCTTCTACATTCCGGGTGGCAAACGAGAACCAGGCGAGGCGACATCGACACGCTCATCCGCGAGATCCAGGAAGAACTCAGCGTCACCATCGCTCCGGACACCGCCGAGCACCTCGGAACCTTCCACGCCCAAGCCCATGGTCACCCCGACGGCACGATGGTCCGCATGACCTGTTACACCGCTGCCTATCGAGGCATCCTGCGGCCCGGCAACGAAATCGAAGAGATGGTCTGGCTCACTCACGCCGACCGCCACCGGGTCTCCCCAGTCGACCAGCTCATCTTCGACCACCTTCGCGGGACTGCGCTCATGCGCTGAGGCGACATCATCGGCAGTCCGCGGATCTGACATTTCTGTTCCCGTCCTTCGTGGAAACATGGGCGTGTGGATCTAACGGTGTTTCCGGCCTGACCTGCCGGGCGTTGTGCCTGGTGAGGAGGGTGCCGTGATGACCGCGACACTGAACGAGCAGTCCGGACGGAAGAAGCGGCCTGAGGCGTCGGCG
>NZ_POTX01000253.1 GCF_003236305.1 Micromonospora endophytica
CCCACCACACCCCGTGCACCACCAGCACGCCCACCCCCTGCTCCGAAGGAGGGGCCCCCTGTTAACGCCTGCGGTAGAGCAGGGGCCCCCTCTTAACACTCGGGTCAGGATAGGCGGCACCCACCGGCTACCGTCGGGCACCATGTACGACCTTCTGGTGATCGGCGGCCTCGGAGTCGACGTGCGGGTACGCGTGCCCGGCCTCCCCCTGCCGGTGGTGGATTCCGTCACCGTCGAGCCCATCGACCTGCGGATCGGCAACACCGGCGCCGGGGTGCTGCTCGCCGCGCACGCGCTCGGGCTGCGGGTGGCGGTGGTCGACTCCGTCGGTGCGGATCCGGCGGGTGACGTGGTCCGGGCCGCGCTGCGCCGCACCGACGTGACCGCCGTGCTGGCCGACGACCCGGCCGGCACCCGCCGCTCGGTGAACCTGGTCGACCCGGCCGGCCGCCGGATGTCGCTCTACGATCCCCGGGCCGGGGACGGGCCCGCGCCGTTCCCGGTCGACCGGCTGGCGGCGCTGGCCCGCGACGCCGCCCACGTCCACGTGTCGATCATGGGTTGGGTCCGGGGTCTGCTGCCCGCCCTCGGCGACGTGCTGGCCGAGGGGGTGGGCAGCTCCACGGACCTGCACGACTGGGACGGGCACAATCCGTACCATCGTCCCTTCGCCGACCTCGCCGAGCTGGTTCTGGTCAGCGGGGTCGCGTTGGGTGACCGGGCGGCGGCGGTGGCGGCCGCGCTGGCGCCGCGTCCGGTGTTGGTGACCCGGGGCGCCGACGGCGCCGACCTGCATCTCGGCGGCGAGATCCGCCGGGTGCCGGCGGCCACGCCGCCCGGCCCGGTGGTCGACACCAACGGCGCCGGGGACGCGTTCGCCGCCGGGATCGTCGCGGCCCGGTTGCGCGGCGCGACCTGGCCGGAGGCAGCCGGGTACGCCGCCCGGGTCGCCGCGGCGGCCTGCACCCACGACGGTATGGAGTATCCGCCGGGGCTGCTGCCCCGCCCCTGAGCGGAGGGGTCAGAGCGCGCCGGTGGATCCGTCGGTGAGTTCCCGCAGGATGTCGGCGTGTCCGACGTGCCGGGCCGTCTCCTCGATCAGGTGCACCAGGATCCAGCGCAGCGACACCTCGCCGAGTTGCGGGTGCGCCACCACGTGGTCGAGGTCGAAGCCGGCGGCCACCTCGCGGGAGCGGGCGCAGGCCCGCTCGTACTCGGCGGCCAGGTGATCCACCGTGTCGTCGGCAGCCAGGGTGAAGCTGGCCAGCGCCGCCTCCTCGGTGGTGGGAAACGTCTCGCCGGGTGCCGGGTCGAGCAGGGTGGGGAACCAGTAGCCCTCGACCAGGGTGAGGTGCTTGACCAGCCCGGCGAGCGTGGTGGCCGACGGCACCAACCGGCGACTCGCCTCGGGGTCGGAGAGGCCGCGCAGCTTGCGCAGGAGCACCGCGCGGTGAAAATCGAGGAAGGATTCGAGGACCGCGCGTTCGCCGGCCACCCGGTTCACCACCGGGCCGAGCGTCGGATCGATCGAGATTTCCGTCATCTCCGGCAGGTTAGTCAGGCCGGTCCGGGTCCGCTGCCCCGCCGACTCCGCTGCGGGCCGGCGGCGTCCGGTGCAGGATGGGCCCATGGCGACAACGGTAGAGATCCCGCTGGTGGGCGGTACGGCCGACGGTGAACACGTCACCGTCGAACTGGACCCGAACGACAGGCCCCCGCTGACCCACCACCGGCCGGGCCCCGACGGCCTGGCCCAGGCGGAGATCTACGAGCTGGAGTCCGTGGACGCCGAACGGCAACAGTGGCGCTACCGCTGGCGTGGTCAGGCGGCCTGAGCCGACGGCGGTCAGGCCCCGACCTCGGCGAGGGCGTACCTGCGCAGGCTCTCCAGCACCGCCGCGGTGACCCGCGAGGTGCCCCGGGCCTCCTCGCAGACCTGCGCCACCCGCCGCGCGGTCTGCTCGGCGCGTTTGTCGCGTTCGTCCCAGAGCTGATCCACCTCGGCCAGCAGCGGGCCCTCCACCTCGCGCTCCACGCCTCGCAGCGCCGGCACCCCCAACCGCTGGGCCAGATCGAAGACCTTGCCGGCGTACGGCAGGGGCAGGAACGGTGTACCCATCATCGCGGCGAAGATCAGGAAGTGCAGGCGCATGCCTACCGCCAGGTCGAAATGGCTCATCAACCCCAGCACCTGCTCGGGCGAGTAGGTGCCGTGCAGGATCCGGCCCCGCTCCGCGGCGATCATGTGCGACAGCACACCGTGCGAGTGCCTGATGTCGTCGCGTTCCATCGGTACGAACAGCACATGCGCGTCGATCCGGTGCACCAGGAAGTCGCCGATCTGGGCCAGCAGCCGGTGGTACCCGTCCACGTCGAGCCGTTCGGCCGCCCGGCCCGGCTCCCGTACGCTCATCCCCACCAGCCGCTTGCCGTCCGGCACGCCCTCCTCGCGCAGCAGGCTCGCCGGGAAGTCCGCCGGTTGCAGCAGGAACGCCGGGTCCGCGGTGACGGTGATCGGGTTGAGCAGCCCGGCCTCCTCCAGCACCATCCGTGACTCCTGGTCGCGTACGGTCACCTCGGTGGCCTCGGCGAGGGTCTCGCGGACCATGCCGCTGTCGACCATGTCGCTGAGCGGACCGACACCCACCGCGTACGTCAGCAGCGGCAGACCGCGTTCCTGCGCGACCCGCACCACCCGCAGGTAGCGGCGCGCCTCCCGGTCGTAGAGGATGCCGCCGCCGCCGAGGATGAGCAGATCCAGCTGGGAGAGTACGAGTGCCGAGTCGCTG
This sequence comes from Micromonospora endophytica, assembly GCF_003236305.1. Lineage (GTDB taxonomy): Bacteria > Actinomycetota > Actinomycetes > Mycobacteriales > Micromonosporaceae > Micromonospora > Micromonospora endophytica. The sequence goes on from NZ_POTX01000253.1 coordinate 2,790, forward strand.
CGGCTGACGCCCTCCCACGGCACCGCCTCGACGTCCGGGTGCGCCTGTCGGGTGTGTTCCGGGTTCCGTGAGAAGACGATGATCCGGGCGTTTGGTTCCTGCTGCCGCAGGTCGGTGAGCAGGCCCGTGAGGATGGCCTCGTCGCCGAGGTTGCGTCCACCGTACGAGCCGAGCACGCCAATTGTGAGTCCGGCACGCGTCATCCGTCGCTCCTCCCCAGGTGCGTCCACTCCGACGTTTCCCGCTGCGGCCCGGAACACTCCTGAGCCGGCGGTGCGCCATCAGTGCGGGACACGTGCCGGCGCGGGCAAAGCGGATACGAGGGTGGAAACCGGTTGCCGGCGGTTGCGGGCTGCCGTCAGCGTGAAGGCATGCAGACGCGCACGAACACTCGGCTTCGCTGGGAGCAGTTGCCCCCGGGTGTCCGATCCGCCGTCGAGGAGATTCTCGGCGACCGGGTGGTGGCGGCCGACTCGCAGCCGGGCGGCTACTCACCCGGCACCGCCGACCGGGTCCGCACGGCCGGTGGGCGGGCGAGCTTTCGTCAAGGCGGCCAGCCCGGAGCAGAACCCGGACACCCCGGTCATGCACCGGACCGAGGCACGCGTCACCGCCGCGCTGCCGGCGTACGCGCCGACGCCCCGGCTGCTCGGCTGCCATGACGACGGACACTGGGTGGCGCTGGTCCTCACCGACGTCGACGGCCGGCATCCGGCCACCCCGTGGCGGGCCGACGAGTTGACCGCCGTGCTGGCCGCCCTGGAGTCGATGGCCGCGGCGCTGACCCCCACGCCGGTGCCGCAGCTGCCGACCGTCGCCGAGCACCTGGCCGAAGACTTCACCGGCTGGCATCGGATCGCCGAGGACCCGCCGGCCGACCTGCATCCGTGGGCGCGGGCCCACCTCGACGAGCTACGCGACCGGACGCAGCAGGTCATCGCCGAGTTGGCCGGCGACACCCTCTGCCACCTCGACGTCCGCGCCGACAACCTGCTCATCGACGCCGCCGGCCGGGTCACCGTTGTCGACTGGCCGTGGGCCGCGCGCGGGCCGGCCTGGCTGGACACCGCGTTGCTGCTGCTGGACGTACGCCTCAACGGCGGGCACGACACCGAGGCGCTGCTGCGCCGGCTGCCGCTGCTCGCCGACGCCGACCCGGCGACGGTGACCGGCTTCTACGCCGGCCTGGCCGGTTTCTTCGCCGACCGGGCCCGGCAACCCCCACCGCCGGGCATCCCCACCGTCCGGGCGTTCCAGCGGGCCCAGTCAGACGTGCTGCTCGACTGGCTCGCCGAGCGGCTGGCGAGCTGACCGCCCGGCTCATCCCGGGGGTGGGGTGACCACCAGCCGCGACACCAGGGCCTCGACCACCTGGTCGGTGTCGAAGCCGGCGTCGATCGAGGCGGTGAGCAGGTCGAGCAGCAGTCCGTCGATCGCGTAGTGCAGCAGGGCCACCTCGAACGCGCCGCCGGGCAAGCCGGCGGCGGTGTGGAAGGCGACGTCGTCGCGGTAGCCGAGGCGCAGCGTGTCGCCGAGGATCCGGGCCAGGCCGGGTCGGCGGGCCGCCTCCAGGCGCAGCTCGATCAGGGCACGGGTCAGGTCGGGATGGCGGGTGGTCCGCTCGACGATGTAGCGGACGTAGTCGGTGAACAGGTCCAGGGACGGCTCTCGGCTGCCCAGCCGGGCGAGCACCGCCTCGTCCGGGGCGAACCGCTCGAAGATGCGTACGGCGAGCGCGCCGAGCAGGTCGTCGCGGGACCGGAAGTAGTTGGAGGCGGTGCCGGTCGGCAGTCCCGCCTCGGCGTCGACGGCGCGGTGGGTCAGACCACGCGCACCGGCGGCGGCGAGCACCCGCAGCCCCGCGTCCGCCAGGGCCGCCCGGCGTTGCGGGTTGCGTGCCACAGCAGTGACCGTAGCACCAACCACAACAGGCGTCGTACACTGCCAACCACGACATCCGTAGTGATTGGGGTACTGGTTTGCGCAAGCTCGTCTACTTCGTCGCCAGCACCATCGACGGTTTCATCGCCGCGCCCGACGGCTCCTACGACTTCTTCGGTCTCGCCCCCGACACCGCGCGCCACCTCGTCACGCACTGGCCGCAGACCTTCCCGAGCTTCACCCACGAGCAACTCGGCATCGACAGCCCGCAGGGCCGCTTCGACACCGTCCTGATGGGCCGCGCCACCTACGAGCCCGCCCTGAAGGTCGGGATCACCAGCCCGTACGCCCACCTCAGGCAGTACGTCTTCAGCCGCTCGCTGGCCCCGGCCCAGGACTCCGGGGTGGAGATCGTCTCGGCCGATCCGGTGGCCTTCGTCCGTGACCTCAAGCGGCAGCCCGGCCGCGACATCTGGCTCTGCGGCGGCGGCCAGCTCGCCGGACAGTTGTTCAACGAGGTGGACGAGTTGATCGTCAAGGTCAATCCGGTAGTTGTCGGCAGCGGAACACCGCTTGTCGATCGTGGCTTCGACCCGACGCGGTTCTCCCTGCGGGATGCCACCGCGATCGGCGGCGACGTGGTCCTGCTGCACTACGCGGCCGGACAGGGTGAAGCGCAGGTCGGCGGAACGGCCGGGTGAAGCGTCAGGGCGGCGGAACCGCCGGGTGAAGCGTCAGGGCGGCGGAACGGCCGGGTGAGCCTCAGGTCGGCGGGCCCGCCGGGTGGGTGAGGAACGGCAGCACCGCCGCCGGCAGGGCCGGCGAGTCGACGATGTCGTAGTGGGTGAGGCCGGGCAGCACGGCCAGCCGGGCGCCGGGGCGGTCGCGGCCGTCCCAGCCGGCGTCCCGGTGACCACCGCCGAGCAGACCGAAGAACTCCACCATGTGCGCCGGGCGCACCGAGTCGGCGTCGGCGCAGACCAGCATGGTGGGCGTGGTCAGCGCGGCCACCTCGGCGGACCAGTCGTACTCGCGACGCAGCAGCTCGCCGGTCTTCGCCCAGAGCCTCGGCCAGTCCTGCGGTCGGGGCGCGAGGCGCTGGTAGAGCTGATGGGACGGGGTGCCCCGCATCCGCTCGCCGGCCGTCTCGTCGGGATCGGGCATTCCGGCGAGCACCTCGGGAAACCACCCCTGCCGCCGGCACGGCGCGGAGACCACCACCAGCCTGCGCAGCAGCTCCCGGCGCTGGATCGCCAGCCGCAGCGCCACCCCACCGCCGAGGGAGAAACCCAGCACGTCGGCCGGCCCCAGGCCGAGCTGGACGATCAGCGCCGCCACATCCTCGGCCATCGACTCGTAACGCAGCGGCCGGTCGATGTCGGCGGTGCGGCCGTGGCCCTGGAGGTCGACGCCGATCAACCGTCGCCGCGCGGCGAACGCCTGTCGCAGCGCCGCGAGCGTCTCCACCGCGCCGAATCCCCCGTGCAGCAACACCAACGGCCGGCCACCGCCCTGCTCCTCGTACCAGAGCCGGACGCCGTTGACCTCCACGTAGCCCACGCGCTCCCCGGTTGTTCGCGCCACCACCGACCCACCGACGGTACGGGCCATCCGTCCGCCGTCGGCGCGGTTGCCGCAGAACGCCACCCGCACGTTAGGTGACCCGACGCCCCCGTAGCGTTACTTTTCGACCAGGAATCCGCCAGGCCCCCGTCCGCACACCCGCCCCCACACGTACTCCCCGATGTCGTCACCGCGCCACCCGGCGCGAGACCCAGAAGGGGCGTACCGATGTCAAGGTCAAAAGGTTCTCACCGCACCTGGCTGGCAGCTGGCGTGCTCGCGGCGGGGTTGGCCGCCACCGTGGCCGTCACCAGTCTCGCCGCCGCCGAGACACCGCCCAGCGCACCACCGGCCGCCGCCGATGGGTCGGCGGCCGACAGCGCGCCGCGACCGCTGGCCGGGCCGCCGCCGGCCACCGGGCAGGAGTCCGTCACCGAGACGATCCAGGTAGCCGGCACCTTCGACGGAGAAAACCGGCGCTTCGTCGGCAGCGGCGACCTCGGCGACGGCGGTCAGGACGAGGGCCAGGATCCGCTGTTCCGGCTGGCCGACGGGGCGGTGCTGGAGAACGTCATCCTCGGCGCGCCAGCCGCCGACGGGGTGCACTGCGCGGGCAGTTGCACGTTGCGCAACGTCCACTGGGAGGACGTCGGCGAGGACGCCGCCACCTTCCGCGGCACCAACGCGGTGGTACGGATCGAGGGCGGCAGCGCGGCGAAGGCCGCAGACAAGATCTTCCAGGACAACCGGGGTGCCGGCGGATCGGTGACCATCACCGACTTCCAGGTGGACGACGACTTCGGCAAGCTCTACCGCTCCTGCGGCAACTGCCGGACCCAGGCCGCCCGCACCGTCACCCTGCGGAACATCACCGTCACCGGCACCGGTGACGTGCTGGTCGGCGTCAACGCCAACCTCGGCGACCGGGCGGTCATCGAGGGCGTGACCTTCATCGGCGGCGGGCGCGCCGACCTCTGCGACCTCTTCGAGGGCAACAACACCGGCGCCGAGCCCCGCAAGATCGGTTCAGGGCCGGACGGCCGAACCTGCATCGCCAGCTGACCTCAGCTTCCGCCCTCCGCACCCTCCGCGCCGGCCACCGACCGAGTCAGGTGGCGGGCCGGAGGGGCAGGGCGAAGGTGGTGGGCGCGGCAGGTTTTCGCGCCCGTACACGTCTCTGATGTCGCTTGCGGCCCGAAGCCCGGGCTTGCCGCCGACAGCGGCCTCCACGGTTCGAGTGCTGCAGCCAGGAGTGGTGCTTGTGGGCCGGCCAACCAACTAGAACAATCCAAGTTGGTCTATATAAATGACGGACCCACGATCATCTTGGGAATCGGATTGATCAGGCCAGGCAGTGAGCTTTTAGTCCCATTTAGACACCTCGGGTTAGGTCGCTATCCCTTGCTCCTGGCCGGGCCTTGACCTCTGTTCGCCGCCAAAGGGGCGCGCAACGGGTACGACAGACTCGAACGCTCTTGCTTCTACTGGTAACGTTCGCCGGTGCGCGTTGGTGTGTATGTCGATGGGTACAACCTCTACTACGGCGGCCGCGGGCTGTGCGGCCAAGGAACGCCCGGCTGGCGCTGGCTCGACATTCGGGCTCTTGCCAGTCGGCTGCTAGCTCAGGTGCCGAGTTGGACGGGCGCCCAGGTGCATCGAATCGTCTACTGCACCGCAGTGATCGACGCGGCCAGCAACCCCTCAGGTTTTGTCGATCAAGACATCTACCTCAAGGCTCTGGTGGCATCATCCAGCGTCGACGTAATCGAGTACGGGAGCTACGTCTCGCGGGTGAAGTACGCCCCGCTCGCGGTAAAGGCGCAGAGCCGTAGCGCCAGACCTCAGCTCGTGACTCCACAATGGCCGATCATGGTTCAGGACGCTCAAGGCAACCCGGTACCGGACGCAACGTTCATGGTGTCGTATGCCCACAGGGAAGAGAAGGGCTCCGACGTCAACGTCGCTTCCCACCTCCTTGTCGACGTGCTCACGTCCCAGATCGACGCGGCTCTAGTGATCTCCAACGACAGCGATCTTCAGTTTCCTGTGTCGTACGCGCGAACGAAGGTACCTGTCGGGACGATTAATCCTTCCCGGAACTACCTGGCGGGGGCGCTGAAGGGCCAACGGGGGGAG
>NZ_POTX01000254.1 GCF_003236305.1 Micromonospora endophytica
CCGGTGGGGTGTTCGGTGAGGGGGGTGCTGGCTACGATGGGGGTGCCGTACCTGTCGATCAGGGTTGGGGTGTCGCCTAGGTTGACTACGCAGGTCAGCTCGGTGTCGTTGGTGGTGCGACGGAAGGCGAGCAGCCCCGGGTCGGTCTCCAGCCAGGTGACGCCGCCGAGACCCGTCAATGCCGGGTGGTTGCGGCGGATCCGCAGCGCCGCGCGGTACAGCTCCAGGGTCGAATCGGGTGCGCTGGTCTGGGCGGCCACCGACAGGGCACGCCAGGTCGTAGGGGCCGGCAGCCAGCTCAGCTCGCTGCCGGCGGGCCCGAAACCGTACGGGGCCACCTCGCCGCTCCACGGCATGGGCACCCGGCAGCCGTCGCGGCTCTCGCCGGTGCGGAAGAACTGCGGGTCCTGCCGTAGCGCGTCCGGCAGGTCGAGCACCTCGGGCAGGCCCAGTTCCTCACCCTGGTAGAGGTAGGCGCAGCCGGGCAGGGCGAGCATCAGCAGCGCGGCGGCGCGGGCCCGGCGCAACCCGACCTCCCCGTCGCCGTAGCGGGTGACGTGTCGCTGCCGGTCGTGGTTGGACAGCACCCAGGTGGTCGGCGCACCGACGATCGTCGCCTCGGCCAACGCGGTGTCGATCACCTTGCGGAACGAGTCGGCCGACCAGGTGGCATCGAGGAAGTCGAAGCTGAACGCCTGGTGCAGCTCGTCCGGGCCGATGTAGCGGGCCAGCCGCTGTGGGGTCTCGGCCCACGCCTCGGCCACCGCCATCCGGCCGCCGGGGTAGCTGTCCAGGATCGGCCGCCAGGCGCGGTAGATGTCGTGCACCTCGTCCTGGTCGAAGTAGGGCAGCCGGCCCTTGCCGAGCAGCTCCGACTGGCGTTGCCCGGTGGTCATCGAGCTGAAGCCGACGTCCGGCAGCCCGGCGGCCTTGATCATGCCGTGCGCCACGTCGATGCGGAAGCCGTCCACGCCACGGTCGAGCCAGAACCGGAGGATGTCCTCGAACTCGGCGCGTACCTCGGGGTGACGCCAGTTCAGGTCCGGTTGGGCCGGGTCGAACAGGTGCAGGTACCACTGGCCGTCCGGCACCCGGGTCCAGGCCGGCCCGCCGAAGATGCTCTCCCAGTCGTTGGGTGGCTGCTCGCCGTGCTCGCCCTGTCCGTCGGCGAAGAGGTAGCGGTCCCGTTCGGCCGAGCCGGGCGCGGCGGCCAGCGCCGCGGTGAACCAGGGGTGCTGGTCGGAGGTGTGGTTCGGCACGATGTCCACGATGATCCGCAGGCCGAGCGCGTGAGCGTCGGTGACCATCGCCTCGAAGTCGCCGAGGGTGCCGAACATCGGGTCGACGTCGCGGTAGTCGGCGACGTCGTAGCCGCCGTCCACCATCGGCGAGGTGTAGAAGGGGGTCAGCCAGAGCGCGTCCACGCCGAGGTCGCGCAGGTAGGGCAGGCGTTCCCGGATGCCGGGCAGGTCACCGATGCCGTCGCCGTTCGAGTCGGCGAAGCTGCGGACGTAGACCTGGTAGACGACGGCGGACCGCCACCAGTCGACGTCGGAGGTCAGCGGCGAGGGGGTGCTGACGGTCATCGGGTGTTCCCCGTTCTGTGGCGCGGTACTGGCGGCACCCCGGCGACGGCGGACGCACGGGGTGCCCCAGCAGAATGCCGCCCCCCACGTGAAAGAGTCAAGCATTTCTTGCGCAAGGACCGCCCCCGCGGGCGTCCCCTGCTTGGTGATCTTGCAGTTTCGGTCGGCGCTTTGCCCGCTTTTGCGGCTTATGGCGCGGCGGAAAGTGCATGATCGCGGGGGTTGTCGGCGGGGGTGGGCATTAGAGGCCGTATTCCTTCCAGCGCTTGTCGACCAGGGAGACGACCTCGGCAGACATGGTCATCTCTTCCGGCCAGCCCCGGTGGTAGCCCTCCTCGGGGAGCTTGCGGGTGGCGTCGATGCCGGCTTTGCCGCCCCAGAACTGCTGGTACGAGGAGTGATCAAGGTGGTCGACCGGACCCTCGGTGAGCAGCAGGTCCCGGGCGTAGTCGACGTTACCGAAGGCCCGGAAAGCCACCTCGTGATAGTCGTGCACGTCGCAGTCCTCGTCGACGATCACGATCAGCTTGGTCAGCGACATCATGTGCGCGCCCCAGATCGCGTTCATCACCTTCTGCGCGTGCTTCGGGTAGCGCTTACGGATCGACACGATCGCGCAGTTGTGGAAGACACCGGCCGCGGGCAGGTTGTAGTCGACGATGTCCGGGATCAGGAACCGCAGCAGCGGCGCGAAGATCCGCTCGGTGGCCTTGCCCAGGCCGTGATCCTCCTGCGGCGGCTTCGAGGTGACGATCGAGTGGTACACCGGGTCGCGCTGCATGGTCATCGCCTCGACGTGCAGCACCGGGAACGGCTCGACCGGGGTGTAGAAGCCGGTGTGGTCACCGAACGGGCCCTCCGGCAGCCGCTCGCCCGGCTCCAGGTAGCCCTCCAGCACCACCTGGGCGTGCGCCGGCACCTGGAGTGGCACGGTCAGGCAGTCGACCATCTCCACCCGCTCACCGCGCAGGAAGCCGGCGAACAGGTACTCGTCGATGTCAGCGGGGAGCGGCGCGCTCGACGCGTAGCTGACCACCGGGTCGCAGCCGATGGCGATGGCGACCGGCAGCCGCTGGCCGAGCCGCTCGGCAACCGCGTGGTGCGCGGTCGAGTTCTTGTGGATCTGCCAGTGCATGCCGAGGGTGTTGTGGCTGTGCTGCTGGAGCCGATACAACCCGAGATTGCGCTTGCCGGTCTCCGGGTGCTTGGTGTGGGTCAACCCGAAGTTGTGGAAGATCCCGCCGTCACCCGGCCAGACCTGAAGCCCCGGCAACTTGTTCAGGTCGACGTCGTCACCCCGGTAGACCACCTGCTGGCACGGCGCGGTCTTGACCTTCTTGGGCGGCATCGACTTGAGCTGCATCACCTTGCCCAGGCCGCCCATCATGCCGGAGAACCCCACCGGCAGCTCCGGCTTGAGCATCTCGCCGATCCGGTTGCCGATCTCGTCCAGCGACTCGACGCCGAGCGCCATCGCGGTGCGCTTCTCGGTGCCGAACAGGTTGATCGCCACCGGCATCTCGCCCCGGGTGGGCCGCTCGAAGAGCAACGCCGGCCCGTCGGCCCGGACCGTCCGGGTGACCACCTCACTGATCTCCAGCGTCGGGTCGACAGGCACGCTGACGCGACGCAACTCCCCCGCGCGCTCCAACGCTGCGAGGAAATCCTTCAGATCCGTGTACGGGAACCCAGGAGCCGCCATGCCCGCAAGTCTCCCCCACCCAGCCCAAGGCGTAAGGAAGGGCCCCCTGTTAACGCCTCAGGTAGAGCACGGGCCCCCTGTTAACACGCAGCAGCATGAACACGGGTCGGCCGGGTAGTCGAGCGGCGCACGCGGGGCGGAGGGGTGGCGATGGGCGACGGTCGGGTTCCAGTGGGGTTCACCGAGCAGCGGACGCAGGTCGACGACGTCGCCGTCAACTACGTACGCGGCGGCAACGGCCCCGCCCTGGTGCTGCTGCACGGTTATCCGCAGTCCTGGTACATGTGGCGGCACGTGCTGCCGGAGCTGGCCAGGTCGTACGAGGTGATCGCGCCGGACCTGCGGGGCTTCGGCGGCAGCGACGCGCCGCCGACCGGCTACGACAAGAGGACTCTCGCCGCCGACCTGCACAGGCTGCTCACCACCCTGGGCCTGGACCGCGACCTCCGGCTGGTCGGGCACGACGTCGGCACCATGGTCGCGTACGCGTACGCCGCAGCCCACCCGGACCGGGTGAGTCGGCTGGTGCTCAGCGAGGCGCCGATCCCCGACGAGAGCATCTACACCTTCCCGGCGCTGACGGCCGCCGGCCCGGCGGTGTGGAACTTCGGCTTCTTCAGCCTGACCAACGGCCTACCGGAGCAACTCGTCGCTGGCCGGGAGACGGTCTGGGTCGACCTGTTCACCGACTCGCTGATGATCCGCAAGGGCAGCCTCGACGCGGCGGACATCGAGGAGTACGCCCGGCCCCTGCGCGACCCGGCCCACCTGCGGGCCAGCTTCGCGTGTTTCCGGGCGTTCGGGCAGGACATCGCGGACAACACCGAGTACCGCCGGACGAAACTGACCATGCCGGTGCTCGCCATCGGCGCGCAGGCGAGCCTCGGCCGCCAGGTGGCCGACCAGGTCAACCGGTTACGCCGACTCGGTCACCAGCGCGGTCGTCGAGGACAGCGGGCACTGGCTCTTCGAGGAGCAACCGGCGGAACTCACCGCGATGCTGCTGCCCTTCCTCCGGACCTGACCGGCCACCGGATCGACCAGCCGGCACCGCCCGGAAGGGGCGACGCCGAATCGGTCCCCGCGTGACCGGTCCCGGCGGCGGATACCCAAATTCCGTCGTCGCGGGCCCCTGCGAGCAAACCGTACTTTGCGACGCTTACTGCTCGCCCAGTGGAGCAGGAGCACAGATGGACCAGGGACGCAAGAACCTCTCCAGGTACGCGGCACCCGGCCGGCTCACCTCTCCCGGGGCGTACGCCGAACTGGTCGAGGCGGTGCCGACGGACCCGGCGGGGATCGCTCGGACGCTCCAGGGGTTGGTGATCCATGAGCACCTGGTCGGTGAGTACGGGGTCACGTTGTCCGATGCCGACCGGCAGAGCGTGCACCTGCGGCCCGGTTCCTGGTCGCCGGCGACGCGTGGGCACGCTGCCGTGCCGGCCACGCCGACCCGGACACCTTCGGGCTGAGTGTGCTCGACGAGAGCGGCTTGTGGTGGATCGCCGGCAACCTGATGCGCGACGCCGCCGCCCTGCACGCGGTCGAGGTGCTGCCCTGGGATGTCTGGGGCGTGATGCCCGCACCGAACGAAAAGATCGACGGCGACCGGTGTAAGGAGGGGGCCCCTGTTAACGCCTGGTGTATAGCAGGGGGCCCCTCCTAACATCCGTGACCCCGGTGACGCTCAGGCGCGGGCGGCGCTCAGGCGTTGGCGGGCACGGGTGAGCCGAGCGGTGCCCGGGTGAGCCGGTTGGCGAAGGTGGAGATGGTGTACGTGCCGACACCGAGCACCACGTCCAGGGCGTGCCGGGGCTGGAAACCGGCCGCCAGGAAGGCGGACAGCTCCTCGTCGGGCACCGCGCCCCGGTGGTCGAGCACGGCGAGGGTGAAGAGCCGCAACGCCTCCAGTCGCTCGTCGGGCAGGGGCGTGCCGCCGCCCGCACCAACGCCGCCCGCGCCACCAACACCACCAACACCGCCCGCGCCACCAACGCCACCAACGCCGCCCGCGCCGCCCTCGCCGCCCTCGCCGCCCTCGCCACCCGCGCCAACGCCGCTCGCTACATCACCCGCCGCACCGCCCGCGCCAACGCCGCTCGCTGCGTTGGTTCCCCGCAGCGCGTCGATCAGCTCGGGTGCGGCACCGAGCCGGGTCAGGGTGGCGGTGTGCATGGCGATGCAGATGTGGCATTCGTTCCGGCCGGCGACGGTCAGCACCACGATTTCCCGCTCGACCGGGTCCAGCCCACAGCTCTCGTAGATGCTGTTGGCGGTCAGGAAGCCGTTGAGTAGTTCCGGGGACTCGGCCATCAGGCCCACCGCGCTGGGTAGCTGGCCGAGGGTACGACGTACGGCGTTCATGATGGGCCGGGCGGCCTCCGGTGCGGTGTCGATGGTGTGGACGGTGAAGGCGTGCGTGGACATGGCGGACCCCTTGCCATAGATTAGTCAATGTGGTTGACCAAACCGTAAACCAGGTTGTCGAAATTGCCAACGCCTGACCCGCCGCGCCCCGGCTTCCTGCTGCCCCTGCTGTTGCTGGCCGGCTTCCGTACGCTCATCGACGACCTGCACGCCGAACTGGCCCGGCAGGGTCACGCGGAGCTGCGCCCGCTGCACGGCTTCGTACTCCAAGCCGTCGGCGCCGACGGCACCACCGCCTCTGAGCTGGGCCACCGGCTGGGTGTCTCCAAACAGGCCGCCGGCAAGACCGTGGACCGGCTGGTCGCCCTCGACTACCTGGAACGCGCCGACGACCCGCGCGACGCCCGGCGCAAGCTGGTCCGGCTGACTCCGCACGGCCTCGACGGCCTGCGCCGCTCGGCCGTCATCTTCGACGAGCTACGGCAGCGCTGGGCGGACACGCTCGGCGCGGAGCGGGTCGCCGCCCTGGAGGACGACCTGCGTACGGTCACCCCCGCCAACTGGTTCCGGCTCGACGTACCGGGCTGGTTGACCGGCTGACCGGTCCAGGCAGGCCGGCGCTGCGGGAATTGTCACCGGTGCTGGCTCGGCGGTCGTACCAGGCGTCACGCTGAGGGGCATGAGTGACGCGTACGTTGTCGGCGACCCGGACGGGCTGTCGCCGCTACAGATCGAGTTGCGCGATGCCGTGGCCCGGGAGCTGCACGCACAGCTCGCGCTCCGGTCGGAGCGGATCGAGCTGGCCGACGTGCCGGAGGTCGCCTACCAGGTCACCCTGCGGGTGAGCGAGACACTCCGGCATCGGCCCACAGCGACCATCCGTCAGTCGCCGGAATAGAGGCGCGTCGGGTCGACGAGGATCACGTCAGGACGATCGCGGCTGGCGGCAACCAGGTCGTCGGTGAAGCCTGCGCCGCTGGCGAGCAGCAGCCGGGTGTCCCGGGCATCCAGCCCCGGACGGGCAACGAGCAGCTTCCGCACCTTGGTCAGTCGGTCCAGATCGGCACCGCCGAGGGTACGACCCCATTTGACTTCACCGACGGCGAGCAATGGGCGGGGTCCGTCGCCGATGGGAGGCTCACCGAGCGCGACAAGGTCGAGCTCCAGACTCGTCCGGCTGGCCGGATCGGTGAGCACGGCGGGACTCACCTCGGCGACAATGCCGCCGATGGTCTCAGGGGCGGCGAAGCGTACCGTCCACTGTCGGACGATTTCCTCGAACGCCGGGCCGAGCACGGCGCTGGCGTACCGCCGTTGAGACCTTCGCCAGACGTCTGCGCCTCGCCGCTGCTCCAACGCTGTCCAGGCTGGCCGCATCACGGCCTGATAGAACGTGATGAGTGGCTCGGCAATGCGGTAGCGGCTCCGGCCACTGCGCAGCGGATCTGGCTCTCGGATCAGAAGACCGGCGTCCTCGAGCACTGTGAGCGGATGGTGCAGGTCGGTGGTCTTGCGCCCGATGAAGCCGGCGATCCCGCCTCGGGTGCCGTTGCCCTCGGCCACCGCCGCGAGGACGGAGTGGTACAGCGCCGCGTCCCGCAGATCCGGGTCCTCGGCGAGCAGGTAGCGGGCCTCCCGGAACAGTGGGCGGGCCGGATTCAACACGGCTCGCACCACCCAGTCGTCAAAGTCATCGCGCCCGCTGGGCGCGTCGTCCTGGACGTACTCGCGCCGGTACGCCGGGGTGCCGCCGACGATTGCGAAAACCTGGGCGGCCAACGACGGATCGTCGATCTCCCAGAAGGCCGCCGCCGCCCGGTAGTCGAGCGGGGCGACAGGCAGTTCGAGCCCGGCCCGCCCGCGCAGCGGTGCGGACCCGGCTAGCAGTCCGCCCATGAAGGAGAGCGCCGAGCCGCACAGCAACAGACGGGTACGGGAGCCGGTGCGCTCGGGGCGGCCGGGTGTGAGCGCGTGCTGAATCACCGACGGCAGGTCACGGCTTGCTCGGGCCAAGTAGGGAAACTCATCGAGCACCACCGGAAGCGATCGGTCCCGACCGAGGGCGAGCAACGCGTCGACGGCGCTCGACCAGTCGGCCAGATGCACCGGACCCGGCGCGCTCGTGTATCGGCCGAGCGCCTGCCCGAGCCGCCGTAGTGACTCCGTCCCTGTCGCCTCGGTGGCCCCGAAGTAGAAGCCGCCGGTGGCGCGGGCCAACTCGTACAGCAGCAGGGTCTTGCCCTGCCGGCGGCGTCCGCTTACCACACCCAGCGTGGCGCCCGCCCTCTCGTCGGTGGCGAATCGAAGGAGTTCCGCCCACTCGACGTCCCGGTCGAAGATCTCTGGAGGCTTGATCAGGTTCACAACCACCCCAACAAAACGTATAACTACAGTTACTATAACTGTAGTTATACGTTTTGCGGGTCAGAGGCCGCCGTAGGAGTGCAGGCCCTCGAAGAAGATGTTCACGCCGAAGAGGTTCATCATCACCGTGAGGAAGCCGAGGATGGCCAGCCAGGTGGCCACCGCCGAGCTGGTGCTCTACACCCCGATCGTGCCGCTGGTGCCGGCGCTCAACTCGTACTGGTTCATCGTGCACGTGTCGACGATCGTCTTCGCCTCCGGGCTG
>NZ_POTX01000255.1 GCF_003236305.1 Micromonospora endophytica
GAAGGACCACTTCGTATCGGGGTTCTGCGTCTTTTCTCCGTACCCCGCCTGATCTGGCGCGTCCGACGCCTACCCGGCATTCCGGACAGCTACTGACTGCTACCGCCTGCTTGCGCGGAATGGCTCAGTCATCGCTGCCGCGTCGAGGTAGACGGCATCGTCGACGCGAACGCAGCGACCCGCACTCGCCAGGTACTCGAGCAGGACTGCCGAGGGCGGAGTGTGGAACTCGACGAACACCCAGCCGTCGGTCCGCCGTGCCACTCGCTCGGCAATGCGGGCCAGGGCAGGTCGGCCAGCGAGATCGCTGACGAGGATGTGCAGCACGATGTCACAGCGCATGACTCCACCGGCCGCTTGCGCGATCAGCTCGAGCTCATCGACGCCGACCTCGAAGTCCGGTGCCTGACAGTCGTATCCGTAGGGCAGGCCCTCGGCGGACAGCCAGTAGTCAGGGTCGGGCTCGTACCGGACGAGGCCCTCAGCCGCCATCTCCTCCAGCAGAACTGGTTCGACGCACTCAGCAGCGCGCGGACTCAGCACGCTCAACGCCGTTCCACCCACGGCATGCAGTAGACAGCATCCGACCAGGCTGGCACCACACGATACCCAGTCTTGCACGGTACGCCGCCGACCTGAGCGTCACGACGACCGCCTTTTGAAACACGCGCTAGTACACCGGGCGAAAGTCCGGTCCGTCGGCGCTAGTCACCGGCTCCCAACCAAAGGCGGCCAAAGTAATATCATTCCGGGCGCCGAAATCTCTCAACAGCTTGGAGATTGGGCCCTCTGGAAGACAATCCGCAACTCTCGCGAACACCATCGCCGGAGATGCTCCTAGCTGCTGTGCCACTATCCACGGCAACGCTAGGCCCACCATCACGTCTCGGTCATCATTGGGTTGCAGGCACCGGGCGAGCGCGGTCGCAAGCAAGGAACGGCGTACCAAATCGACGGACTCCTCCCTCATCGCGAGCGTGGCGAGGCGGGTGCCGTAGCGTCCGAGGGCGAGCGACGCGGCGGGGTCAAGGGAGTCGAGGAAGCTGCGATCGACTCGCTGTGGTGCCCGTGCCAGGATTGCCTGGGCAACCCAGTCCCGGTCGCCTGGAATCCTTTCCAGGTTCGACTTCACGAGTAGAGGATGGCAAGGCCGGGCAAGCCCTACGAACTCCATACTCCGAATTTCGCCGATCAATCGACCAAGGCGTCGAACATCCGCTCATGTCGCGATCCGGGTGCTGCCATCTCACGTCCACCAGTTACTCATTGTTGGCGGACGTGGGTGGCCGATCCGCCGCCGTCGTGCCGTCCCCAGCGCTTGGCCGGCGGAACCTCTGCACATCTGGCGTATCTGCCTCTGCATGAAGTTGGCTCCGGCAAGATTTCGTAGCCGGAGATCGCCATGTCGTCCTGACCCGGTGACGGGCTCAGACTTCCTTGTTGTCGACCCAGCGACAGAACGGGTCCGTGGTGTCCTCGTCGCCCATCTCGGCGGGCTCCGCCACGATCTCCAGCCCGGTCGCCGGGGCGGTGACACCGAAGGTGCGGTGCAGCCAGTCCCGGTAGGGCGCATTGACGATCTCGTGGTCGGCGTCCCACGGCTCGGGCGGCGCGCTGAACTCCTCGTTCCAGCAGATCTCCCGGTAACCGATCGCCAGCAGCCGCAGAAACTCGACCGCATCGTCGGCGAGCACACACGTCATCATCGAACCGCTGCCCGAACCGAGATGAACGATCCTCACCTGTCTCCGACCGTCGCGCCACAGCGCGGCCATCGAACCCTCGCCACCGGTCTGCGCGAACGGCCACAACCGTGCGGCCGCATCCGGGACCGACTCGTCGAACCAGGACCGTGCGTACGACAGGGTCTGCTCGGCGGTGTAGCCACGCAACTCGATCGAGGTGCCCAACCAGCCGTTGTCGCTCAACGAGCCGTACAGATCCCCGTCGTGCCCTCTCACCACGAAACCCTGCTCGTCGACCCAGGCGAAGAGCAGGCGCAGCGGCTCCGGCAGGTCGAATCCGTCCGGCACCCGGGCCAGCGTCGTCTTGAGGAAGTCAACCACGCCCGGCAGCGTACGAGATCACCTCGCCCTCCCACGAACCGCCCACGCGGGCGCCGGAACAGCACCAGGTCGAGCAGGTCGGTGCGGGAGGTGCAGATCGTCGTCCACACCTCGTGGATAGTCACCGCCGTCGGATCGGCCGCGAGTACCTCGGCGACGCGGTCCGAGCGGGTACGCGGATCGTCGAGCCACAGCCCGATTGCGGTGCGGGCCACCGACGGCAGTGTGTGCGGGCCGGTCGCGCGATGCAGCAGTTCCTGTAGCTGCGGCAGGCGCCAGGCGCGTTTGCCGAGCGCGTGGGTGAGCGCGAAGAGCGGTCCGTACCGACCCCGGTCGATACTGGCAATGATCCAGTCGTTTAGCCGATGGAAGACCATCGTCTCCTGCCCGCGACGCAGCACGGTGTCGAAGCGGCGCAGCACCGGCACGGTGGCGCCGGTGCTCACGAGGTCGATCGTGAGCAGTGCCCACTCCCGCAGCGGCGGCACCGCGACGTGGTGTTGCAGGACATCGGCGGCGAGGCTGCTCAACGCCATCGTGGTGGCGGCGGAGGCGTCACGGGCGTCGACCGCGTCGGTGCTGACCTGCGTGAGTCCAGCCGCGGTGTCCGCGGTGAGCAGTGGCGCTACCTTCGCCAGTGCGGTGAGCGCGGCAGCCCGGACCGGATCCTGCTCGTTACGCAGCCGCCCGAGCCGCACGACCACCTCCGCCACCGCTTGCGGGTCGCGGGACCGGCGGGCGGCCTGCACCAACAACGTGTAACCGTGCGCCCGCTCGTCGGCAGCGCCCGAACGCAGCGCGCCGTCCAGCGTCGCCGACGCCTCCGGCCAGCCGAGAAACGCACTCCAGGTGCGTACCTCGGCCTCCCGTTCACGGATCTTCGCCAAGCCCAGCACCCGGCTCGCCTCACGTGCCCGGACCGCGGCCGGCAGCACCTCCATGATCTCAACGCTCGGCACCAACGCTGTCGTGTCGACCTCGGCCAAGGCCCGGTCGTACAGTTCCCCCCGCCGGGCCGGCGCGACAGCATCCAGCAGCGCCGCCAGTGCCCGACTCTGATCGTGGAATCGGCGGGCCAGCGGCACCAATTCGTCGGTGGGCAGCACCGCCAACCGTCGCAGCACGGCCGGCGGCAGCACCGTCCGCCGTAGCCACGCGGCGCGGCCGCGCGCGGTGAGCAGACGGGCAACATGTCCGGCGTCGTACGCCGCGAGGACCCCGTACGCGTCCAGTGGGCCGGGCAGCGACTCCTCAGGCGCGTACCGTTCGAGCAGGTCGAGTGCCTGCGCCGGGTCACAGCGCAACACCCCCGCGGCGGCCTCACCCCAGATCCGTTGCCGCATCACAGGTGAGGCTGCGGCAAGTCGCTCGCGGACCCGGTCCAGCAGCGGACCGGAATGCCACCGGACAAGCCGCTCCAGACGCATCGCGTGCTCCAGGTCAGGCAGCAACGCTCGCACCGTCGCGGCACTGCATGCCGGCAGCAACGCGGCGGCCTCATCATCACCGAACTGGGCACGGACCTCGCCGATCAGCGCATCGGCGACCCCTGGCTCGGGTCGACGGCGAAGAGCCCGATAGATCCGCCGCCGCTCCACCACCGGCCGATCGGTGACCTCACCGATTGGAAGACCAGCGCGCAGCGCCGCAGTGAGCGCGGCACCCCTGATCGACGGCTGAGGATCACGCATCGCGGCGACGACGCCATCGCTGTCCCCAGCCACCATCGCCGCGACCAAAGCAAGATGCCGCTCGTAGAGACCCTGCTCGCGCAGGTCGGTACACACCCGCGCCCGATCAGGCGCGATGCGCGCCCACTCCGCCAGGCGGTTCATCCGTTCGCGGTACGACAACGGGTCAAGCGACGCCAGCAGGCCACGGGTAGCGGTGAGCACGACGTTCATTCTGCCCGGCACCACACCTGCGAGGAGATCGAATATCGCCTCGATCCGCGGCAGCCAGCCCTGGTCGACGAGGACCGCGCCCACCAGCCACACGACGGTCTAGAAGGCCGGTCGACACCACGAAACCAATCGGGCAGCTGCCAGATCACATGGCGAATATGCCGCACGTACTGCGTCGGTACACGACGGCGACCAGCGATGAGCCCTTCACTGCATGGCGGTAGCGATGGGATGGTCAAAGGAGGTCGGGCAGCGGAACACGTAAAGGGCGTAGCCGCGGCCGATGGTCACGTCGGTCGGGTTGGCTGACGCCTCCGCCGGCTCCTCGACAGGCCGCCACGAGCAGGTGGTGCCGTGCCACTCCCCCGAGTCAGCAGCGAACAACAGCGTCATTGGCGTGTCGCAATCGGCGCAGAGCATCGGTTGCGGATCGGTCAGGGACCAGTTCGCGAAGCCGCCAACTTTCCAACCGGGTGCCAACGACAGGTCGGACTGATAGCTGAGCTCTACCCCGTCTTCGCCTGCTTCCTCCCACGCGAGGATCCGCGCGTCCAACTCTTCGGGCAGCAGGCCGCCGTACTGATACTCGCGGACCCGTTCCGGATGCACCACGCATGGCACCGGCAGGTAAGAATCGTTGACCACCGGCGGTTCCGGGGCCGACACCAACGGCACGGTCACGTCGGCACTGCGCCGCCAGTACAGCCGTACCCGCGGGTTGTAGCCCTCCTGCGGGTGGTCCAGCGGACACCACAACACCTGCAACAGATCCGTACCCGGCGGACCGACGAAATCCGGGATGTCCCGACGGTAGAGCTGCGCCACCGCAACCAACGGAATCGGCTGGTTCACCAGATGATGCGGCTCGGAGAAGTCGAAGGCCGGCACCTCAGACCGTTCCTCATCCGTCAGCTGGTAGCCGACGCTGCCCGCGGCCGCCCGCGCTCGCGCCGCTGCGTAGATCTCCCGGCTACGGCGGACCGTGGCCGGCGTACTGAGCTGAAACACGTAGTGGGCGTCACCGTCGGCACACACCGGCCACGGCTCCCCCGCTGGCCACCACAACGGACCACCCACCGAACTGTCCGCCACCGTCGGCATACCAGGGCGGGGATGCAGCCGGGTAACCGTCGCGGCGGACTCCCCCAGCTCGGGGAACAGCTGCACGATGTCCACCGGCCGCGGCGGCGTGGTACGCGTCATGACGAGGAGCTTATTGGTCGATCCGCATGGATAATCCGTCGGCAACCGCAGCCTGCCGACGAGTCGTCCGCAATCTCCGGGAGGGCTCGCTAGTAGTAGCGTCCTCGACCGGAGCGACACCAGACGCTGCGGCGGCCGTGCTGACGGGGCTTGGTCAGCTTCGACGTGGGGGCCAGTCGAAGCCGTACGCTTGGGCGGCTTCCGCGCTCCCCCCGGCCAACCACTGCGGCCGTCGCGGATCGCTGTCGGTGATCCGCCGGACGATCTCGTCGCGCATGTCCTCGGGGTCGTTCGCGGGCAGGTCGATGACGGCCACGAACTGCAGCCAGAGATCGTCACCACCGCGAGGGCGCGCGGGATGGAAGTACGACACCTCCACCCGACTGGTGTCGGGTGGACCTGCCGCCACCCAGCCGGCCGCGCAGTCCCACCGGGCCAGCAGGTCCGGTTGTTCGCGCAGCCGTGCCCGCACCAGCCGAGCCACCGTCCGTGCGGGCCACTCCCAGGAATGGTCCGCCTCGGCGCGAGCGACCTCGGCGTCGTACTCGGCGGCGTCGAAGTGCAGCGTCGGCAGGTCCAGGCCGGGGCAATCTGGGTTGCGCCACGACCGCCAGATCACCTCGTCGCCGCGGCGTTCGATCGTGACGAACAACGCGCCGCAGCAGCCTTCGGTGCAGTCCGTCTGGGCCAGGCGCACCTCGTGTGGCTCTACGTCGGCGTGCAGCGGGTGGTCGGGGCCGAGCAGGTTCTCGGGCTGCTCGGCCGGTCCGGCGGTGAACGCCTCGGCACAGAGATGCCTGCCGTTGACGAGGATTCTGGTTTCGACAGTGCCTCGGTGGGCCGGGTCCGGCACCGACACCCGGATCGCGATCCGGGCGCGAAAGTCGTTCGACGACGGCGTCACCGGCGGCGTCTGCCGCAGAGTCGTTCGGAGCTGGGTGGCCCAGCACGCCCGACGGTAGGTGTCCGGGTTGCCCGACCGTGCGGCGTCCGCCAGGCAGTCTGCCCAGGCAGACTGGTCAAGGAGGCGGTCGAGCGCCGTGCGCACCAACGCCAATTCCCGGTCAGGCCAGGCCAGCGTCGCCGCCTGACCGGTGTGGAGGTCCGCGAGCAGCGCCATGATCATGGCGTACCGGTCGAGGGTGGCGTTCATCCTGGCAGCGGCTCGCGAGAACCGGACCAACGCGGATGCCGCGTCGGTGTAGTCGCGTAGCTCGGCGCTGCCGGCGCCGCGCTGCGTCATGGCCAGCAGCAGCCGGCCGGCCTGCTCGACCACATCGGGCGGGATTTCTTCCCCGTCGAGCAGGTCGGCCAGGCCGACCGTCTCGGCGACCCGCCGTGCGGCCGCCGTCGACGGTCCGTCCAGCCTGACGCCCTCGCGCAGCAGCCAAGCGTGGGTGACCGGCTCCGCCAGGTCGCACAAGGCCTCGACGGCTTGGGCGTGCCGCGTCGGATCCGACCTCTCGGCCAGCCAGACCAGGTCCCCGCCGGCGCCGGGAACGTGCCGGAGAACGCGGATGGCCAGTTGGCCGAAGTCCCTGCTGAGCAGGCCCAGCAACCGCACCGGGGCGGTGTCTTCGGGGCTGGCGACACCGCTGAGCAGGGCCAGACCGACGCCGACCATGCCGCGTTCACCGCCGTCGTACGCCAGTTCTCGCCCCACCCGACGCCGCCACCCCGGATCGAAAGACGCCACCTCCTGCGCCAACCAGCCGGCGAGCCGCGGCTCCGCCCGCTGCGAGGTCAGCGCGGCAACCAGCATCGCGCCAGCGCGCTCCGGCGACGGTTCAGCCTCGTAGATCGACGTCACGACCTCGATCAGACGCCGCTGACGCACGGCGAACGGTTCGTCGGAATGAGGAAGCCTGGCGCGTTGCGCCGCGTCAGGATATGGCCGCCCGCCTTCCGGCAACGGCCCATCAGGGTGAGCAGCGTGGAGTAACGTCACGTGTTCGAGCAGCGTGACCTGTTCGGACGCCTTGGGCGCACCGACGTCGCTCAACGGGCCGGCGAAGACTCGATTCTGATCGTCATGACGGCCACCATGCCAGCCGCTTCACTCCACTGACAAGTCATTTCGGGTCGGCGGTACGAGTCGACGCGGTGGGGGTCAGCCGGTGAAGGATCCGTCGAGGTGGTAGTGCGACCACCAGGCCGGGCAGTAGGTGCGGACCACGCCGTCGGATCGAGTCAGGAGAAGATAGTTGCCGTCCTGCACCAACGCCGCGTCCTCGGCGCAGCCGGCGAGGACCCTCCTGACTGCCGCCACCATGTTGGTGATCCCCTTCTCCACGATGTCGTCAGCACGCATGGAGAAGGTGACGGGCACGTACGCCGCGGGTTCCCATTCCCAGCGGTCCTTGCCGTCGGCTTCGGCCTCCCAGTAGCCAGCCCTTCCGGCGCGGACGGTGATGGCGTAGCCGCGTCGGTCGTACAGACGGGCGGAGAACCGAGCCGGATCAGACGTTGGACGGGGGACTTCGCTGAGGTCGGCAGCGGTCAGGGCAGCTACGTCCGCGACGGGCGGATGACCGGCCAGGACCAAGCGGAACTCCACAGCCATCAGGGTCCCCTATCAGTCTCGCCGGACGATTTGACGGATCGTAGCGTCGTGGGTGATCATCTCCGGTCCCTGCAACCTCGTTGCCGCCGCCGCGTTATCCCTCTACTCGGGGCACAACTGCGCGATGTCCCCCGGTCTCCGGCGTGGTACGCCTATGGTCGAGGACCGTATGCCCGATCCGCGAGAGATCGCCCTCAGGCGGTGGCTGCCTTCCATCGAGCGTGCCCAAGCCGGCAATACGTCATGTGGGCAGTGATAGCCCCTTGAAAACCCAGCGGCGATGCCAGTCCAGATGTTCGCTTGCCGGCATGACGGTTCCAGGCCGGGCTGTCAAGGACCCGCCGTGGATGCCGTAGATCGCGCGTCCAGCGGCGGTGCGGGCGGTGAAGCTGTCGGAGACCTGGATGGTTGTCAAGCCCCGGGTTTGATGGACAGTTGGTTAGCTGGTTTTCAGGGGTGCGGGGACCGGGTGGGTCATCGCGTGTAGGGCCTCGTGTTCGGCGGGTGGGATGTGTCCGAGTTCGCCGTGCAGCCGG
>NZ_POTX01000256.1 GCF_003236305.1 Micromonospora endophytica
CACCGATCCCCTGAGCCCCCGAACCCCTGAGCCAGCGCGAACCGCCCGTCCGGCTGGCTCGCGGGCTGGCGGCCGGCGGTTAGCGTACGGACCATGACCGACGTCGCGGAGCGGCGCTCCGCCTTCATCGTCGAGGTGCTGACCGAGGAGTTCGGCACCCTGATGGCCCTCGACCCGGCCGCCTTCCGGCGTAAGTTCCGCAAGATGGCCGCCTCCCCGTTCGCGTTCTACCGGGGCAGTGCCAGCCTCTTCTACGCCGACCAGCGCGGCGACTTCGCCGACGACCGCTTCCTCGACGAGCGGACCAGCCGGGTGTGGATCCACGGTGACCTGCACGCGGAGAACTTCGGCACCTACATGAACGGCTCCGGCCAGCTCGTGTTCAACGTCAACGACTTCGACGAGGCGTACGTCGGGCCGTTCAGTTGGGACCTGCGACGCTTCGCGGCGAGCGTGGCCCTGATCGGCTACACCAAGGCGCTCTCCGACCGGGTGATCAGCGACCTGGTCACGACGTTCGCCGAGCACTACCTCACCGAGCTGCGGGCCATCGCCGCGGGCGGTGACGACGCGATCGGCTCGATCACCCTGGACAACGCCGACGGCGTGCTGCGCCGGGTGCTCCAGCAGGCCCGGCTCAACACCCGGGTCGACCTGCTCCGGGCGCAGACCACCATCGACGCGTACGAGCGGCGGTTCTCCCTCGGCGACGGGGTGTACGAGGTCGACGGTGACGTCCGGGCGCGGGTCTGCGCCGCGTTCGAGGCGTACCTGGGCACCCTGCCGGCCGGCACCGCGTCGGCCCGGCCGGTCGCGGCGCAGGTCAAGGACGTGGTGTTGCGTAAGGGCGTGGGCATCGGTTCGGCCGGGCTGCCGTCGTACAACCTCCTGTTGGAGGGTCACACGCAGGCGCTGGAGAACGACGTCGTGATCTACATGAAGCAGGCTCAGGTGCCGGCGGTGGCCCGCTACGTCGGCGACGAGCGGGTCCGCGGCTACTTCCGGCATCAGGGTCACCGCACGGCCGAGTCGCAGCGGGCCCTGCAGGCGCACGCCGACCCCTGGCTGGGTTTCACCGAACTCGACGGGGTGGGCCAGTTGGTCGCCGAGGTCTCACCGTACGCCGCCGACCTCGACTGGTCGGACGTCAACGAGCCGGAGGAACTTGCCGGTGTGCTGGCCGATCTGGGCCGGGCGGTCGCCCGGATGCACTCGGTAGCCGACGACGAGTCCAGCCACGACCTGGTCGACTATTCCACCGAGGAGGCCATCGTCGCCGTCGTCGACCGGGATCCGGCCGGCTTCGTCGGGCACCTGGTGGACTTCGCCCACAGCTACGGCGTACGCGCCCGGCAGGATCACCAGCTCTTCGTGGACCTGTTCCGCAACGGCCGACTGCCGGGGATCTGAGGCTGAGGACGCTGTCAGGCGGTGAAGTCGAGCACCACCTTGATGTCCTCGGGCCCGGGGGAATAGGCGCTGGCGTACTCCGACAGCGGCACCCGGCGGGTGATCAGCGAGCCGAGCCAGGCCTGGTCGGCCCGCGCGAGGGCCTCGGCGGCGGCCTCCCAGTGCCGCCGGTTGGCGTTGACCGAGCCGAAGACGACGTTGTTCTCCAGCACCAGGGTGCGGTTGAGCGCGCCCGCGTCGAGTTCGATGGTCCGCCCACCGGTGGAGACGCCGGCCAGGCAGACGATGCCGGTCGGGGCGACCTTGCACATCGCCTCCAGCACCACCACCGGCGCGCCGGTGCACTCGATGATGATGTCCGGCTCGAAGTCGAGCTGGTCGACCGGCCCGGAGTGGTATGTCGCGCCGAGCGCACCGGCCAGCGCCGGCTTCGGACCCTCGGTGGCCAGGTCGAGCACGTGCACGGCGAGTCCCCGCTGACTGGCCAGCAGCGCGGCCAGCAGGCCGATCGGCCCGGCGCCGGTGACCAACGCGGTACGCGGTTGCCACTCCGCGCGCTGACCGATCCGGTCGATGTGGTCCCACGCCTTGGCCATCACACTTGTCGGTTCGAGCAGCACGCCGACCTCGCCCAGCGCCGGGTGCAGCCCGACGGCGAAGCGCGGTTGCAGCCGCCACCGCTGGCGGGCGAAGCCGGGCAGCGCCTTGATGCCGTGTTCGGTGAACATGCCGTTGCGGCACATGTCCCACTCGCCGACCGCGCAGTTCGGGCAGGGCAGCGGGTCCGGGTGCCGGACGATCCCGGCCACCAGGTCGCCGGGCTGGAGGGTGCCGGTCGGATCTTCCATCACCCGGCCCAGCGCCTCGTGCCCGAGCACCAGGTGGTCGGTGCCGGGCGGCGCCTCGCCGTAGTGCCCCTCGATGATCTCGATGTCGGTGCCGCAGATCCCCACCGCGAGTGCCTCCACCAGGATCGCGCCCTCCTCGGTGGCTGGCTCCGGATAGTCGTCGAGCAGCCGCAGCGAGCCGGGTACCCCGGGGATGACAGTCACAGCGCGCACCGCCCCATCCTGTCGGCCAGCACCTGGCGACCGCCGGCAAAGCCCGGATCTCCACCCGGCCGCGTACCCACGGCGGGCCGCCGCTGTCGGGCCGCCACACTGAGCCGCCGCTGTCGGGCCGCCACACTGAGCCGCCGCTTTGGGCCGCCGCTCGGGGCCGGGGCGGCGCGTTCCGCCGTGGTCGGCCATAGGATCAGCGGCATGACACCGGAAGAGGTCGGCCAGCGGTTCGTCGCGCTGCTCGCGCCCGTCGAGGCCACCGCGACGGTCTCCGGCGGTCAGGCCCATTCCCGGGCCACCGTCGACGTACCCCCGGACGGCTGGCGGGCGGCGCTGCTGGCCGCCCGCGACGACACCGAGCTGGCCTGCGACTACTTCGACTGGCTGTCCGCCGTCGACGAGCTGGCCGACGGGTTCGACGTGGTGGCCCACCTCTGGTCCACCCGGCACCGGCACGGTGTGCTGCTGCGCGCCCGGATCCCGCGCGCCACACCTACCGTCGAGTCCGTGGTGGACGTGTACCCGGGTGCCGCCTGGCACGAGCGGGAAACCCACGAGATGTTCGGCATCGACTTCGCCGGACACGCCGACCTACGGCCGTTGCTGCTGCCACCGGAGTTCGAGGGGCATCCGCTGCGCAAGGAGTTCGTGCTCGCCTCGCGGGTGGCCAAACCCTGGCCGGGCGCGAAGGAACCGGGCGAGTCCGAGGCGGGTGGCGGTCGTCGGCCGATCCGGCCGCCGGGCGTACCCGCACCGGGGGAGTGGGGCACCACGCCCACGCCGGCCGGTGCGGGCGGCGTCGGCGAAGGTCCGCGCGGCGGGGTGCCGGCCCGTCCGGCCCGGGAGCGGCCCGCCCGGCCTGCGCCCGGGGCCCGTCCGGCGCGTACCCCACGGGCGGCCGGCGGCCCGGCGGCGACCGAGCCGGCCGACGACGGAGGTACGACCTGATGCCACTCTGGCTGGAGCTGGTGATCCGGATCGGTGGGGTGCTCGTCGCCTTCCTCGTCCTGCCGCTGCTGGTCGGGCAGGCCGAACACAAGGTGATGGCACACATGCAGGGCCGGCTCGGCCCGATGTACGCCGGTGCCTTCCACGGCTGGGCGCAGCTGATCGCCGACGGGGTGAAGTTCGTCCAGAAGGAGGACGTCACGCCTCGGGCCGCGGACCGGCAGGTGTTCAAGCTGGCACCGGCGGTGGCGCTGCTGCCGTACCTGCTGGTGCTGCTGGTCATCCCGCTCGGCCCGAACGACCTGGTCGGGCAGCCGCTGGACGTCGGCCTCTTCTTCGTGCTGGCGGTGGTCGGCGTGGGTGTGCTGGCGGTGCTGATGGCGGCCTGGGCCTCGGCCAACAAGTACAGCCTGCTCGGTGGGCTGCGCGGCGCAGCCCAGTTGCTCGGCTACGAGCTGCCGCTGGTGCTTGCCGCCGCGTCAGTGGCGATGGCCGCCGGCACGTTGAGCCTGGCCGGCATCGTCGAGGCGTGGCAGCCCTGGTGGCTGCTCTGGCAGGCACCGGCGATGGTGGTCTTCTTCCTGGCCGGCCTGGCCGAGATCCGTCGGCCGCCGTTCGACATGCCGGTGGCCGACTCCGAGCTGGTCTTCGGCTACATGACCGAGTACACCGGCCTGCGCTTCGCGTTCCTGCTGCTGGCCGAGTACGTCGGCATCGTGGTGATCGCCGCGCTGACCACTGTGCTCTTCCTCGGTGGCTGGCAGGGCCCGTTCGCCGACGATCAGCTCGGCTGGCTCTGGACCCTGCTCAAGATGGCCGCCGTCAGCTTCCTGATCATCTGGCTCCGGGTGTCCTACCCCCGCCTGCGCGAGGACCAGCTCCAGCGGCTCTGCTGGCTGGTGCTGGTGCCGACCGCGCTGGCCCAACTCGTGCTGACCGCCGCCGTCCGCCTCGCGCTTTAGGTGTAAGGAGGGGCCCCCTGCTAACGCCTGGTGTATAGCAGGGGGCCCCTATTAACAGAAGAAGCGAGCGATCAACGCAGCGGCGTGTGCGCCGGCTCGACGCGCTCGGCAGGGCTCGGCGGCGCCGGTGGAGTCCCGTCGCCGAACGGCCGCCCACCGAGCGCCTCCCGGTCGTGCGGGGTCAGCCAGTTCGACAGGTCCGGGCCGAGCGGCACCACACCTGTCGGGTTGATGTCCCGGTGCACCTCGTAGTAGTGCCGCTTGATGTGGTCGAAGTCGATGGTGTCGCCGAAACCGGGGGTCTGGAACAGGTCCCGGGCGTACGACCACAGCACCGGCATCTCGGTCAGCTTGCTCCGGTTGCACTTGAAGTGGCCGTGGTAGACCGGATCGAAGCGGACGAGCGTGGTGAACAGCCGCACGTCGGCCTCGGTGATGGTGTCACCGACCAGATACCGCTGCCCGGCGAGCCGCTCACTGAGCCAGTCCAGCCGGTCGAAGAGCCGGTGGTACGCCTTGTCGTACGCCTCCTGGCTGCCGGCGAAGCCGCACCGGTAGACGCCGTTGTTGACGTCGCCGAAGACCACCGCGTTGACCTCGTCGATCTCGGCGCGCAGCTGCTCCGGATACAGGGCCGGGGCACCGGGCCGCTGGTACGCCGTCCACTCGGTGGAGAGGTCCAGGCTCATCTGGGCGAAGTCGTTCGTCACCACCTGCCCGGTCGGCACGTCCACCAGCGCCGGCACCGTGATGCCCCGGGGGTAGTCGGGGTAGCGGGCGAAGTACGCCTGCTGGATCCGCTCGATGCCGAGCACCGGGTCCCGCCTGTCCGGGTCGAGGTCGAAGGTCCAGCTCCGCGCGTCGTGGGTCGGTCCGGTGACGCCCATCGAGATGGCGTCCTCCAGACCGAGCAACCGGCGTACGATGATCAACCGGTTCGCCCAGGGACAGGCGCGGCTGACCACCAGCCGGTATCGGCCCGGCTCGACCGGATAGCCGTCCCGCCCGTCGGCGGTGATCCTCGTGGTGATGTAGCGCTGATCCCGGTTGAACTCGCCGCCCGGCTCGACGTACTTTCCGCCGCTGTCGGTCCGGCTCGCGCCGCTGTCCTGCGTCATTGCCCGCCCCCTGCCGTGCCAGGTCCCGTCCGGATCCCATCATGGCTGATGATCCACCGACCGGCTGGGCGAGCCGCCGTCAGGCTGCCTGGGCGGCGAAGGCGAGCAGCACCAGGGTGCCGTTGCTCACCGCGTGGGCGACGATCGGCACCCAGAGGTTGCGGTGGCGGTGCAGCAACCAGGCGAAGATCAGCCCGGCGACGAACGCGCTTGTCGTGTTGAAGCCCCGGGGCAGGTGCATCACCGCGAAGAAGCCGGCGGAGAGCACGATCGCGGTGACGGCGGGCAGCCGGGCCGCCAGGCCCTGGAAGAAGACGCCCCGGTAGAGCACCTCCTCGTACACCGGGGAGGCGATGGCACCGAAGAACAGGGCGAAGGTGAACTGCGCCAGCAGCGGGCCGGCCGGGTAACCACCCTCACCGCCGCCGTCGGCGGTGAGCGCCGCCGGCAGGACGAGCAGCAGGGCGAGGGTGAGCGCCGCCTTCGCCAGGCCCCACCCACCCGCCGCCCGCAACTGCGCGGCCCGTGGCCGGTGCAGCAGCAGGGGAGCGCGTACGGCACCGAATCGGCGGTACGTCACGGCGAGGCCGACTAGCAGCTGAACCCCGTTGATCAGGAGCCAGGCGACGCTCATGGCGACCACCTCGGAGGCGCCGAGCGCGGCCGGCCCACGGGCGAGCAGGTCGGCGACTGTGGCGTTCGCCAGGCCGAAGCCCACCACGAGAACGATCACCAGGTCCAGCCAGGTGAACCGGGTGGCCGGCGGCGGGGTGGGGCGTGCCGGAGCTGTTCGCCCTGGTCGGGCGGGCTCTGGTCGGGTCGCTGTGTGCATCGGGCCAAGGTTAGTCAGGTGACCTATTTAGGTCAAGCGACCGGTAAAGTATGATCGGGATCATGCCGAAGGTGGTCGACCACGAGGAACGCCGACGACGACTCGGTGCCGCCGCCTGCGCCGTGCTGAGCCGTACCGGAGCGGCCGGCACGACCGTCCGGGCGGTCGCGGGTGAGGCGGGCATGCCGCTGGCGACCGCCCAGCACTACCTGCCGACCCGGGAGCTCATGGTCCGGGCGGCGATGGCGCACCTGGTCGAGCGGGTGGTCGACCGGGCTCGGGCGATCCGGACCGGCCCGACCGCCCTGGACACGCTGCGGCTCGCCGTGCTGGAACTCGTGCCGCTGGACGCCGAGCGGATCTTCGAGGCACGGATCTGGCTGGTGCTCACCGCCGAGTCACTCATCGACGAGCGGATCGCGGCCGTGCTCCGGGACAACGCCGTCGAGCTGCGCGGCAACCTCGAACGGCTGGTCACCCAGGCCCGCGCGGACGGCAGCATCGCCGTGGACGCCGACGTGCCGGCGGTGGCGAGCGGGCTCGCCACGCTGCTGGACGGGCTGACCGTCCGGCTGCTGTCGACCGCGCTCACCCCCGCCGAGGCCCGCGCCGAGATCGACAACCACTTCGCCCGCCTCGCCGCCGTCAGCGGGTGCGAGGGGTGATCCGGGCCAGCGGAATGTCGATCTCCCAAGGGTCGGCGACCAGGATGCCGTCGGGCATCCGGGCGTGCTCGACGTAGACGCGCTTGACCGGGTCGAGCCGGTGCGCGTGCACCACGATCCCCGCCTCGGTCTCGATCCGCCAGAAGAACGGGATGTCCGCCTCGGCGTACAGCGCGGGCTTGAGCACCCGGTCGATGCTGCGGGTCCGCTCCGAGACGATCTCGACCACCAGCAGGACCTCGCTGGGCAGGTAGGACGAGGGGTTGCGGACGGCGGCGTCCAGGTCGGTCACCAGCAGGTCTGGGCTGAAGGCGCGGGTGCGGGACATCCGCACCGACACCCCCTGGGTGACGTCGAATTCGGCGGGGCAGGTCTCTTCCAGCGCAGCCATGAGGCGGCCGACGATGGATTGGTGCAGTCGCGTGAGAGACGGCGACACCAGCAGTTGTCCGTCCAGGAGTTCACGGCGGTGGCCGTCGTCGGGCAGGCGGTCGAGGTCGTCCGTCGTCCACTCGCCCGGCGCCCGGTAGTCGTTGTGCAGCGCGGCGGTCATCGACGGGTCCTTTCCGGTGCGCCGTCCTCCCCGTCGCCACCGTACTACCGGCTACCTCCGGGTGGTGGTCGCGCGCGCCGCAGCCACAGGGCAGGATGTTCGACATGAGCGAGCGAAGCGAGTCGGCGGGCGTGCCGGGCAGCGGCCTGGTCAAGGGACTGGCCGTCACGCTCAAGACGATGACGAAGCGCTCGACCACCCAGCAGTACCCGGACGTCGCCCCCGAGCTGCCGCCGCGCTCGCGCGGGGTGATCGCGCTGCTGGAGGAGAACTGCACGGTCTGCATGCTCTGCGCCCGCGAGTGTCCGGACTGGTGCATCTACATCGACTCGCACAAGGAGGAGGTGGCGGTGCCCGGCGCCGCCCGCCCCCGCCAGCGCAACGTGCTCGACCGGTTCGACATCGACTTCTCGCTCTGCATGTACTGCGGCATCTGCATCGAGGTCTGCCCGTTCGACGCGCTCTACTGGTCGCCCGAGTTCGAGTACGCCGAGTACGACATCAAGGACCTGCTGCACGACAAAGATCACCTGGGCGAGTGGATGGTCACCGTGCCGCCGCCGCCCGCGCACGACCGCAACGGCGAGCCGGCCAAGGAGGAGACCGCCGCCGCGCGCAAGGCCACGATCCCTGCCGCGCCCGCCGCCCGCCCCAACACCC
>NZ_POTX01000257.1 GCF_003236305.1 Micromonospora endophytica
CCCGACCACGCTCCCGAACCCGACACACACCCCAAACCGCCCATCCACGTCGCTGCCTCCACCCGCTTCTCGCGTTGACCATGAAGTTATTGCCAGGGGCAAGCGCCTTCCTTGGCAATAAATTCATGATCAACCTGGCGTGGCGAGTGGCGGGTGGGTTAGCGCATGCCGCGTAGGGCGGTCTGGAGACGTTCCTGGGCGCGGCGGCGGCGTTCGTTGCTGGCACCGAGGATCAGCAGCAGGAAGCCGACCGGGATCAACGCCAGCCACGGCCCGAGGCTGAACAACGCGTGCACTGCCGTGATGGCGGTGACCACCGCGCCGATGATCACCGGGGCCTGCTGCTGACTCATCGAGCCGAAGACCAGTACCGCCACCGCACCGAGCAGCAGCAACACCTGGCGCAACGTGCTCGAATCGGTGGCCAGCACGATCGCCAGGGTGGGCACGAAGGCGGCTACCAGCGCCGGACCGTACGCCACCCAACTGCTCATGTCGGCCCGCTGCCGCAACTCCAGGACCCCGACCAGCAGCGCCAGCGCGGCGAAGGGCAGGGTGTACGCCTCGGGCAGCGCCACGTCGGCCACCCGCATCAGGATCCACCAGGCGGTGATCTCGCAGGCCACCACCGCCCAGAACAGGATCCGTCGTTCCACCGGGCGGCGGCCCGGTCGGGTCGCCGCGAGCCCGAGAACGGCACCCCAGGCGGCCAGCAGGGCAGCGATGTGCCGTGGCGAGTCGAAGGCCAGCGCCAGCGCGATGAGTGCGGCGGCGTACCCGCTCCACTCCACGGTCGCGGCCTCGCGCCGCGCCTCGGGTCGGCGCAGGCGGGGCAGGGTGGCGGCGAACACCTGCAACGCCGCGCCGACCGCGAGCACCCCGAACGCGGACCAGACCGGGGCGAGCCCGGCCACCAGGCCCGCGGTGAGCACGAAGAGTTGTGCCTTCAGGGAGGCGAACAGCCAACCGAGGATGCGGGCCCGGGAGGTGGTGCCGAACAGCGCCGCGACCACGCCGACGCCGACTCCGCCGCCGAGGGTGAACAGGGTCAGCTCCCGGGTGGCGAGGCTGCCGGCCAGGCCGGCGCCACCGGCGGCGAGGCCGATCACGAAGACCAGCACCCGGGCCAGTCGCAACGAGCGGGCCGGCTCCTCGATGGGTGGGGGAGGCGTCAACGCCAGCCCCAGCATCGAGATGACGAACACCGTGAGCGCCGCCAGGGTGCTCGCCGGCCAACCGCCGCCCAGCGCGATCGGGGCGATCAACAGGGTGATCGCGGCGCCGGGCAGCACCACCGGCACCGCCCGGGTGCGCCGGCCACCGCTGAACCCGGTGGCCGCCAGCGCCGCTGTCACGGTGAGCAGGAACGCGGTGAGCACGTGCGTCGGGTTCACCGCCGTGGGCGGCGGGTTGAGCAGTTCCGGCGGCGGGCCCTGCCAGATCCGGTTGAGCGTACGGTGCGGGTCGACGAGCGCGGCCCGCAAGGCCGGGGCGATGGAGACCAATGCCAGCAGGGTCGGCAGGGCGGCGGCGGCCAGCGCGCCGGCCGCCGGACTCATCCGCCACCGGCGTCGGGTGCCGTCGTCGGGCAGCCGTCGCAGCGCCCCGTCGAGCAGTACGGTCCAGCGGCGGACCGGTTGTGCCGCGCCGGCCGGCGGCTCGGTCGCCCCCCGGACCAGTTCGGCGAGTACCCCGAGCAGGGCTGCGGCGGCGGCGTAGACGCCGATCGGCAGGTGAACTGGCACGGCGGCCAGCGCGGTCACGGTCGCGCCGGCCACCACTGCGGCGCTGGCCCAGGGCAGGTACTGCGGCACCTGCCGGCGGAACGCGGCCACCACGGCCAGGCCCAGGCTGGACGCGGCCAGGCCGGCGGTCAGCAGCACCTGAGGTGGGTGGCCGAACTCGGCGGCCAGGGCGGCGATGGCGCCCGGCAACGCCAGCAGGGCCGCGCCCACGCCCGCGCCACCGATCTGGGCCAGGTGCGGCGGCATGCCCTCGACGTGGATGTCGTCCACGAGAGGTGTGGCCGTGACCCGGGCCAGCGCCGCCACCACCGCGCCGATCAGCACGATGCTGGTCAGCGCCAGCGCGGTGGTCCAGGGGCGGACCAGCCCGGCGCCGGCCGCGTGCAGGGCGACCACCCCGGCGGCGGTGATCCGGGAGAGCGCGCCCCGGGGGTCGATGGTGGCCACGGCGGTCATCCCGAGGATGGCGGCGACCATGCTGCCGATCAGGACCGGCGACCACCAGGAGAGGTTGAAGGCGGCGGGGGCGCCGATGGTGGCCAGCACGACCGCCGCGCCCGACACGTCGTAGCGCCAGGGCGGCGGCAGCAGGATGCCGGCGGCCAGAGCCAGCAGGAGTAGAGCGATCGGCCCCTGCCAGGTGGTGCCGCCGGTCGGCGCGGCCGGCCAGCCGCTGAGGTCACCGTTCCAGATCGGACCGGGGGTGGCCAGCACACCCACGCCGCCACGCAGGGCCATCCAGCCGGCCAGCAGCCCGATCAGCACGCCGCCGATCATGAGCCCGAGCACCGGCCCCCGGCGCCACTCCTCTGGCATTGCCCGCGCGGCCACCGCGACCACCAGGACCAACGCGGCGGCGACGGCGAGTTGTCCGCCGGGTACGAGCACCGTGCCGATCCGCAGCAGGGTGGCGACCAGCGCGGCGGTGACCGCGGCGGCCGCCAGGTCGGAGCCGTCGAATGTCACGTCGGACCGCCGGCCGGCGTCGATCGACGGAGCGAGGAAGAGGAGTACGGCCGAGACCAGCAACAACGCGGCGACCCAGGCGTCGGCCACGGTGGCGCCTGGCGAGCCGAAGCCGGCGGCGGCGACCACGAGCGCGCCGAGGCCGGTGCCGACGGAGAGGGGCACCGGGATGTGCCGCTGGGACACCTGGACGATGGCGGCGTACCCGAGTGTGACGCAGACGGCGAGGAAGCTCGCGGCCAGCACCGGCACGGTCGCCTCGCGCAGGCTCGCCGGGGTCGGCGTGGGATCGACCGGCAGGGTGGCGGCGACGAACGCGGCCACCGCCCCGGGCAGCGCGAAGGCCGCGCCGCCAGCGGCCCAGGCCGAGACGGTGTCGGCCGTGGCCGGCGCGAGGCGGATCCGTGGCGCTGCGGCGATCACCGCACCGGCCACGAAGAGAGCCAGCAGCACGGCGGCGGTCAGCCCCGGCCGGGCCAGGGCGGCACCGGCGCCGGCCAACCCGACAACGGCGGCAGCGATCGCGTGCGCCAGGGCGGCCCGGATCGTCCGGGCGGACAGGCCGATCGCTCCGATCCCGATCGCGGTCAACACCATCGGCCAGGGTGCCACCGTCCAGGTCAGGCCGAAGGAGGCCGGCACGGCGAGGGCGGTCAGGGCGGCACCGGTGACCGCGAACTCGCGGCGGATCTCCGGCGGCAGCGCCAGTACCGCGGCCACGGTCAGCAGGAAGGCGCTGGCGGCGAGCTGCCAGGCGGCCGGTCCGACCGCCGCGGCCAGTTCCGCCGGGTACCGGTCG
The DNA here is from genome assembly GCF_003236305.1 of Micromonospora endophytica. Taxonomy (GTDB): domain Bacteria; phylum Actinomycetota; class Actinomycetes; order Mycobacteriales; family Micromonosporaceae; genus Micromonospora; species Micromonospora endophytica. The sequence continues at coordinate 3,511 of NZ_POTX01000257.1, forward strand.
AGGTCGGCGTTCCAGGCCGGCAGGGCGGCCTGGATCGGGGCGAGCCCGGCGCGGAGGGCACCGCCGGCGACCACCACCCCGCTGACCGTCAGCGCCACCGCGGCGGCCAGTTGCGGGCCGCGTCGGGCGGACTCCGGAATGGCGCGTACGGCCAGACCGGTGACTGTGATGACGGCCGCGATCAGCAGCAGCGAGCGGCCGGGCAGCGCGACCGAGGCGATCCGGCCCAGGGCGCCGATGACGGCGAGAGTGAGCACGCCGGCGCCGATGTCGGGCAGGGGTGGCCGCCGAAGCGTCAGCGTGCCGGCGAGGCAGGCGCCAGCGGCCAGCAGCAGCACCAGGCCGGCGCCGGTCGCACCGGCCACTGTGGTGGCCTGGAGCAGGGCGGTCACCGCGTACGCGAGGGCGAGCACCACCGCGACGCCGTGCAGTGCCCAGGTCAGCTGCCGCAGCCCCGGCACCGCACGAGTGGGCGGGGCGCTGGGGGTGCCGACGGTGGGGTCGAGCACCTCGCCGGTTTCCTCCGGTGCGCCCTCGGGCCGCCCCTCGGTCTGCCGCTGGCGGGGCGGACGCGTTCCGCCGGGCCGCGTCGTGGTCGGCTCACCGACGCGCGACGGCTCCACCGTGACCGGGGAGCGGGCCAGCCAGAGGTCGAGAACGGCCACCGCGGTCAGCACCAGCGCCCAGCCCGTGGGGCCGCTGACCCGCTCGTACGCCAGCAGCGGCAACACCGGCTGGGCGGCCAGTACGGTGGCGAACCGGGGAGCGCGCAGTCGGGTCCAGCGGGCGTACCCGACGGAGACGGCGGCGGTGACCGCGAAGATCACCCCGGCGAAGACGCTGCCGGTGGCACCGCCGCCGATCCGGTCCACCGCCCACAGGGCGTACCCGGTCAGCGGCATCAGCAGCAGGCCCACCGCGGCGATGGTCTCGGCGGTGGAGGTCAACCCCCGCCTGGCCAGCACCGGCGGGGCGATCAGCATGAGCACGGTCGCGAGCAGCAGGATGCCGAGGCGGGCCAGCGCGTCCATCGAGCTGGTCGCGACCACCGCGAAGACCACCGCGGCCACGCCGAGCAGCAGCGCGCCGAGACCGAGGGGGATGTTCTGGACCTCCCGCGAGGACGCCTCCGGCGGGTGTTCAGGGTCGTCCGCGGTCAACCAGACGGCATCCACAGGTGGCGGCTCCGCACCGGCGGCGGCACCCTGCCGGGGCACCTTCGGCGGTGGGGCGGCCCCGTCGGCAGGCCGGCTCCGCGGTGCGGCCGCGTCTTCGGTCGGCTGGCTTCTCGGTGGTGCGGCCGCGTCGTCGGCCGGCTGGCTCTTCGGTGGTGGGGCCGCGCCGTCGGACGGTGGCCGGCGTGGTGGCCGGCGCCGCATCACCCGGCGCGGCCGGGTCGCCTGTTTGAGCCGTTCCTCGCCGCTGCTGCCGGCGTGCGCGAGGATGTCGCGCTGGAAGAGCGCCGCCTGCATCTTGGCGGCGAGCTGGCGTTGCTCGCTGGCGATGGCGGCCTCGCGGGCCTTCATCTCCGCGATGGACCGCTCGATCTCCGCCAGGTGCTCGGCCCACTGTGGCTGGTGGGCACCGCAGCGCGGGCAGCGGACCGCCGGCTTGATCTCCCGATCGCACGAGGAGCACTGAAAGGTCGCCACGACACCCCTCCGCCCGCACTGTGGATTCCCACTGTCGCAGCATGCCCAATATGAGCCGGGAATTCGACAGCTATCGGCGGGTCAGCCGCTGAGCCGCCATCCACACGCGCTCAGCGGCCGCCGGGAAATCCTCATCGCGAAAAACTAGGGTCGGCCGAGACCGCGGTACTCCCAACCCGCCTGCGTCCACAGCGCAGAGTCGAGACAGTTGCGGGCGTCGACGACCCGCCGCCCGGCCACCAGGTCGCCGAGGACGCTCGGGTCGGCGTTGCGGAAGTCGGCCCATTCGGTGAGTACGCAGACCAGGTCGGCACCGGCGACCGCCTCGCTGATGCCGGCCTCGTAGGTCAGCTCCGGTACCGCCCGGCGGGCGTTCTCGACGCCCTGCGGGTCGTAGACGTGCACGTCGGCGCCGGCCTTGTGCAACAGCGCGGCGACGGCGAGAGCGGGGGCGTCGCGTACGTCGTCGGTGTTGGGTTTGAAGGTGGCGCCGAGCACGGCGATGCGGGTGCCGGAGAGGTCCGGGCCGGCGGGGCCGGCGCGGCGGCCGAGCAGTTCGGCGGCGAGGTGGAGCACGCGGGTCCGGCGGCGCAGGTTGATCAGGTCGACCTCGTGCAGGAAGCGCAGCGCCTCACCGGCACCCAGCTCCTGCGCGCGGGCCTGGAAAGCGCGGATGTCCTTGGGCAGGCAGGCACCGCCGAAGCCGAGCCCGGCCTGGAGGAAGCGGTTACCGATGCGGGGGTCGTAGCCGATGGCGCGGGCGAGTTGGGTGACGTCGCCGCCGGAGGCCTCGCAGACCTCGGCCATGGCGTTGATGAAAGAGATCTTGGTGGCGAGGAAGGCGTTGGCGGCGACCTTGACCAGCTCGGCGGTGGCGAAGTCGGTGACCACCAGGGGCACCTCGCGGTCTTCCGTGGCGGCCAGGTCGAACACGCCCTTGTGCGCGGCGTAGAGCATGCCGTTGGCCCACTCGCTCTTGACGCCGACCACGATCCGGTTGGGGCGCAGGACGTCGTCGACGGCGAAGCCCTCCTGGAGGAACTCGGGGCTCCACGCCACCTCGACCCCGAGATCGGCCGGGCTGTGCTTGCCGACCAGCTGCTCCACCCACTCGGCGGTGCCGACCGGGACGGTGGACTTGCCGACGATGAGTGCCTTGCGGGTCAGGTGCTGGGCCAGGCTGGTGACGGACGCCTCGACGTACGACAGGTCCGCGCCCATGCCGTCGGCGCGCTGGGGGGTGCCGACGCAGATGAAGTGCACGTCGCCGTGCTCGGCGGTCTCGGCGATGTCGGTGCTGAACCGCAGCCGCCCGGCGGCCAGGTTGCGCTTGAGTAGCTCGTCCAGGCCCGGCTCGTGGATCGGCACCTCACCGGCGTTCAGCTTTGTGATCTTGTCGGCGTCGACGTCGAACCCGAGCACGTCGTAACCGAGTTCGGCGTAGCAGATGGCGTAGGTCGCGCCGAGATAGCCGGTACCGAGGAAGGTCACCCGGGGACGGGAGGAGCCCGACGGGGGTGTCACCGAGGCGATGGCGGGCATCGGCTGGGTGTTCGGGTACGGGATGGTCACGCCTGTCATCTCCGCTCGCACTGGCGGCGCGTGGTCGCGTCGCGTTTCGCTGCGACGCCTGGCGAGGCGCCGGAGGGCTGGTCTTCAGTCTCTTAATCGTCGCTGAGCGGCGTCGGTATTCCGTCAGGGCCGAGCCTACGCGCCGGTAACATCACAGGAGCTGTGTCGCTATCCTTCAGTCTGCGCGGTGGACGTCCGAGTGACGCTACCGACTGCGGATGATAGCGGTGAAGGGGAGGGGTCGACATGGCCGCAGAGCAGTCGTTCGACGTGTACCGGTTGCCCGAGGAGCACGAGGCGGTCCGGGAGGCCGTCCGCGAGGTCTGTACGGCGAAGGTGGCTCCACACGCCGCCGAGGCCGATGAGACGGGTGAGTTTCCCAAGGCGTCGTACGACGCGTTGCGGGCCGCCGATTTCCACGCCCCGCACATCCCCGAGGCGTACGGCGGGGCCGGTGCGGACGCGCTGGCCACCGCGATCGTGATCGAGGAGGTGGCCCGGGCCTGCGCCTCGTCCTCGCTCATCCCAGCGGTGAACAAGCTGGGCACCATGCCACTGCTGCTGGCCGCCTCCGAGGAGCTCAAGCGCCGCTACCTGACCCCGGTGGCGGCGGGTGAGGCGATGTTCTCGTACTGCCTCTCTGAGCCGGAGGCCGGCAGCGACGCTGCGTCGATGACCACCCGGGCGGTGCGTGACGGCGACCACTGGGTGCTCAACGGCGTGAAGCGGTGGATCACCAACGCCGGCGTCTCCGAGTTCTACACCGTTTTCGCCGTCACCGACCCGGCCGCCCGATCCCGGGGCATCTCCGCCTTCGTGGTCGAGAAGTCCGATCCCGGGGTCAGCTTCGGTGCGCCCGAGAAGAAGCTCGGCATCAAGGGCTCCCCGACCCGCGAGGTCTACCTCGACAGCGTGCGGATCCCGGCGGACCGCATGATCGGCGCCGAGGGCACCGGCTTCGCCACCGCCATGAAGACCCTGGACCACACCCGGGTCACCATCGCCGCCCAGGCGCTCGGCATCGCGCAGGGCGCGCTCGACTACGCCAAGGGGTACGTCGCCGAGCGCAAGCAGTTCGGCAAGGCGGTCGCCGAGTTCCAGGGCGTCCAGTTCATGCTCGCCGACATGGGCATGAAGCTGGAGGCGGCCCGGCAGTTGACGTACGCCGCAGCCGGCAAGTCCGAGCGCGGCGACGCCGACCTGACCTACTTCGGCGCGGCGGCCAAGTGCTTCGCCTCGGACGCCGCGATGGAGATCACCACCGACGCGGTGCAGTTGCTCGGCGGCTACGGCTACACCCGGGACTACCCGGTCGAGCGGATGATGCGCGACGCCAAGATCACCCAGATCTACGAGGGCACCAACCAGGTGCAGCGCATCGTGATGGCGCGGCAGCTTCTGAAGGACTGACCCCGTTCCGGTCCTCTGCGGGCTCCGGAACCGCCTCCCCACCCGACCTC
>NZ_POTX01000258.1 GCF_003236305.1 Micromonospora endophytica
CGACGGGCCAGCGCCGGTGGTACGCCCGTATCGGCGGCGGCTCACGGTGGCCGGGGTCCACGTCGCACAGTTGGTGGCCTGGCAGGCGGGTGCGGCGGCGGTGTTGGCCGCTACGCCGTACGGGGTGCCGATGACTGTCGCCGTGGCAGTGGCCGTGCTGGTGCTGCTGGCCCCGACGATGGTCCGCCGGCGCGGCCGGTGGCTCTATGAGTGGGTGGCGGTCTGGTGGGGTTTCCGGGGTCGCCGCCGGCAGCTCGCCGCCGCCGGGCCGGACGCCGCGTGGCAGTTGATGTCCCATGTGGAGGGCAGCGTCGAGCTGGACCAGGTCGAGATCGACGACCAGCCGGCGGTGCTGCTCACCCATCGGGGTGGGCTGAGTGCGGTGCTGGAGGTCGACCCGACCGAGGGCGCGCTGCTGATGGGGGCGCCGCAGGCCCTTCCGTCGCCGATGGCGCTGCTGCCCGCCGCCGACCCGAAGACGCCGCCGGTGGTGGTGCAGGTGTTGATCCAGGTCACCCCGGCGCCTCGGGTGGGTGCGGCGGCGGTGGACCGGGCGTACCGCGAGTTGACAGGCGGAAGCGTGCCGGCCAGCCGGCAGGCGTGGGTGGTGCTTCAGGCACCGCGTACCCCTGATTTTCATGCCGACCGCGACCTGCGGCCAGCGCTGACGGCGGCGATCCGGCGGACCCGGCGGCAGCTGCGCCACGACCGGGTGTCGGCGCGGTTGCTCAACCGCGACGAGGTGCTGGCCGCCGTCGCCACCCTGACCCACCTCAGCGGTACGACGATGGGCACGGACCGGCCCCTGGTCCGGGAGGGCTGGCGGAGCTGGTCGGCGCAGGGCACCCCGCAGAGCTGCCACCGGCTGCTCGACTGGCCGGACCGGGCGTGGGAGGTGGATGCGCTGCTGCGCGGCCTGCCGGCGGTGGCCGGCGTGGTGTCGATCGCGGCGGCTCGCCAGTCCGGCCGGCCCGGCGACGACGAGGCGGTGCTGGAGGTAGCGTTCCGGCTGATCGGGGCGGACGCCACCGGGCTGGCCGCCGCCGACCGGGCGCTGGTCGAGGCGGTCCGGGCACACGGTGGTCGCCTGCAACGCCTCGACGGCGAACACGCCCATGGCGTGGCCGCCACCCTCCCGCTCGGAGGTTTCCTGCGATGAACAGCGTCGCCTTTCCCGGCAGCCGGATCGGGCTGCACGTCGCCGACGGCGCCACCGTGGCCGGGCTGCGCCTGGCCGCTGGTGGCGGCGGGCTGGTGGTCGGTCGCAACCGGCAGCAGGAACCGGTGGGCCTGCGTATCTTCCGGGCCGAACCGACCCGGCTGATGCTCACCGGCGGGGTACGCGCAGCCGAACTGCTCGCCTTCCGGGCCTTGGCGCTCGGTGCCCGGATGTTCATCCAGACCGCCCGGGAGCAGGAGTGGGACGCCTTCCTGCGGCGCTGCGTCATCGGCCGGGAAATCGCCTCGTTCCTGCCACCCGGGGTGGCTCCCCCAATGCCGGCCACGCCCACCGAACCGCAGCTCGTGGTGGTCGACACCGGGCCGGTGACCGGGCCGGACACCAATCTGAGCGCGCCCTGGCGGGCCACCCTTGTGGTCCGCGACGACCTGGCCGGCTGGGACGTGGAGCTGCTGGTGCGCAGCGACATCGTGATAGTCCAGCGGCTCACCGAGTCCGAGGCCGCCGGGGCGGCGAACGCGCTCGGGCTGGTGAGCGTGCAGAGCTGGTTCACCCAGCTGCACCCGGAGATGGTCGGCCTGATCACCAAGGGCAAGGTGCAGTGGGTGATGCTCAGCATGACCGGCACCGAACGACAGCTCATCGGAGCGGTGGCCCGAGCCGGCTGAGTTGGCTTCTGACGATCGGGCAGGTCAGAAGGCGCGAGGTAGACCACGACCGTTGCCGCTTTGGTACATCTGGTGGCTGCCGCAGGGACACCGGCGGCGCTTATCCTCCGACGGTCTATCCCTCGGAGGCCGCACAGATGCAGCGAAGAAGAAGTACACGACTACTCACAGTCCCGGGCGTACTGGTCACCGCCACCGCGCTGACCCTGTCCGGTGGCACGGCGGCGTTCGCCGACCCGGTGCCGGCGACACCGTTCATCAGTGAGATCCACTATGACAACGCCGGCACGGATGTCGGCGAGGCGATCGAGATCGAGGCACCTGTCGGCTTCGACCTGACCGGCTGGCGGATCGTCCTCTACAACGGTGGCAACGGTGCGACGTACGGCGCCCGGACGCTTGCCGGCACGGTGCCCGACGCCGGTGTGGTGGTCGAGAACTACCCGGTCAACGGCATCCAGAACGGCGACCCGGACGGCGTCGCGCTGGTCTCCCCGACCGGCTCGGTGGCCGAGTTCATCACCTACGGCGGCACCTTCACCGCCGCCGGCGGCCCGGCCGACGGGATCGCCGGCACCGACATCGGGGTCAAGCAGTCCAGCACCACCCCGATCGGCCACTCGCTCCAGAAGATCGGCGGCAGCTGGCGCCCGCCGGCCCCGAACAGCTTCGGGGTACGCAACACCACGCCCGACCCGGAACCGGATCCGGAGCTGGGCTGCACGGTCGCCGTCGACCACACCATCGCCCAGGTCCAGGGCGCCGGTGCCGCCACGCCGGTGGCGGGCACCCGGGTGACCGTCGAGGGCATCGTCACCGCCGACCACCGCACCGGTGGCTACAACGGCGTGTACGTACAGACGGCGGGCAGCGGTGGGGACCGCCCGGTCGCCGCCGGCACCGCCTCGGACGGCATCTTCGTCTACCTGACCACGAACACCGCCAACCACCCGAGCGTCGCGATCGGCGACAAGGTCCGGGTCAGCGGCACCGCGAACGAGTTCAACGGGCTCACCCAGCTCACCATCGCCGCAAAGGGCGACGTGCAGGTCTGCGAGCAGGGCGCGCCGCTGCCCACCCCGGTTCCGGTGGAGTTCCCGCTGGCCGACGACGCCCGCGAGTCGGTCGAGTCGATGCTCGTCGCGCCGGTCGGCGCGTACACCGTCGCCGAGGTCTACAACACCAACCGCTACGGCGAGGTGGCGCTCGCGGCCGGCGACAAGCCGGCGCTGACCCCGACCGACCTGGCCCGTCCCGGCTCGTCCGAGGCGCAGCAGATCGCCGCCGCGAACAAGCTCGGTCGGGTCCTGCTGGACGACGGCAAGACCACCAACCTGGCCGCCGCCGGACTGCTGCCGCCGTACGTCTCCGCGGCCGCCCCGCTGCGGGTCGGTGACGCGGTGGAGGCGTTCGGGTCGTCGGTGCTGTCGTACGGCTTCAACGAGTGGCGGCTCCAGCCCACCCGCCCGGTCGACGCGGACACTCCGGCCGCCGGACGGACCACCTTCAAGGCCACCAACCCGCGTACCGCCGCCCCGGTGAACGTCGGCGGCGACCTGCGGGTGGCCAGCTTCAACGTGCTGAACTACTTCGTCCACTTCGGTGGCGACGCGCGTGGTGCCGCCGACGAGGCCGCGCTGGCCAAGCAGGAGGCGAAGATCGTCTCGGCGATCAGTGCGCTCGACGCCGACGTGGTCGCGCTCCAGGAGATCGAGAACTCGGTCAAGTTCAACGCGGAGGACCCGCACCAGGCGCTCAAGCGGCTGGTCGCCGCCCTGAACACCGCCGACGGCGCGGGCACCTGGGACTACGTGCGCAACCCGGCCGAGCTGCCCGGCCCGGCCCAGCAGGACGTCATCACCGGCGCGATCATCTTCAAGCCGGCCAAGGCGCAGCCGAAGGGCGCGTCGCGGTCGGTCAACGACGAGACCGTCTGGTTCAACGCCCGCGAGCCGATCGCGCAGACCTTCACCGCCGGCACCCTCGACTTCGTCGTGGTGACCAACCACTTCAAGTCCAAGAGCGGCGCGGGCACCGGCGACAACGCCGACACCGGTGACGGTCAGGGCGGTTGGAACGGCGACCGGGTCCGGCAGGCCACCGCGCTCGCCACCTTCGTCGACCAGGTGAAGGCCGACAGCGGCACCTCCGACGTGATCCTGCTGGGTGACTTCAACTCGTACACCCAGGAGGACCCGATGCAGGTCCTCTACGGCAAGGACTACCGCAACCTCAACGACACCGGGAAGACCAGCTACGTCTTCAACGGCGAGTCCGGCTCGCTGGACCACGCCCTGGCCACGCCGTCGCTGGCGTCGCGGGTCACCGGCGTCGACGTGTGGCAGATCAACGCCGTCGAGTCGTACGCCTTCCAGTACGACGGGCTGGCCGCGTTCTACGCGCCCGACCCGTACCGGGCCAGCGACCACAACCCGCTGGTGGTCGGGATCGACACCGGGTCCAGCCCGGTCGAGCTGCAACTGCTGAGCATCAACGACTTCCACGGCCGGCTGGAATCCCCGGCCACCGTGGGCGGTCAGCCGGTCGGTGGTGCCGCCCAGCTCGCCGGCCTGGTCGACCAGTTGCGTACGCAGAACCCGAACACCGCGTTCGTCTCCGCCGGAGACAACATCGGCGCCTCCACCTTCATCTCGGCGATCGACGACGACAACCCGACGATCGACGCGCTGAACGCGATGGGCCTGCTCGCCTCGGCCGTGGGTAACCACGAGTTCGACAAGGGCATCGCCGACCTGACCGGCCGAGTCACCGACCGGGCGGACTTCCCGCTGCTCGGTGCCAACGTGTACCGGGGTGACGACCGGGTGCTGCCGGCGTACTCGGTGAGCGATGTGGGCGGCGTCGATGTCGGTTTCATCGGCGTGGTCACCGAGCAGACCGGCTCGCTGGTCAGCCCGGACGGCATCGCCGGGCTCACCTTCCGCGACCCGGTCGCCGAGGCCAACCGCGTCGCCGCCCAGCTCAAGGACGGCGACCCGGCCAACGGCGAAGCCGACGTGGTGGTGCTGCTCACCCACGAGGGCGCCGCCACCGAGAACATCGACTCCGCTGAGGAGTTGGCGAACGACCCGGTCTTCGGCAAGTTCACCCGGGTCGACGCCACCATCGACGCCATCTTCAGCGGCCACACCCACCAGCCGTACGCCTTCGAGGTGCCGGTCCCCGGCACCGACAAGCTGCGTCCGGTGGTGCAGGCCGAGGACTACGGCAAGCGGCTGGGCAAGGTCACCCTGACGTACGACCCGGAGTCGGACTCGGTCACCGACGTCGACGCGTCCCTTGTCGACGTGGTCGGTGCGCCGCAGAACCCGGCGATCGCGGAGATCGTCGCCGCCGCCAAGGTGCGCGCGGAGGAGCTGGGCAAGCAGAAGCTCGGCGAGATCACCGCCGACATCCGGCGGGCTTACACCGACGGCAACGAGGATCGGGGCAAGGAGTCGGCGCTCGGCAACTTCATCGCCGACGTGCAGCTCGCCGGCACCGCCGACGCCGGCCGGGGCGGGGCGCAGATCGCGTTCATGAACCCGGGTGGCCTCCGGGCCGACCTGCTGTACCGGACCGACGGCACGGTGACCTACGCCGACGCCTTCGCCGTCCAGCCCTTCGCCAACGACGTGGTCACCAAGACCTACACCGGTGCCCAGCTCAAGCAGGTGCTGGAGCAGCAGTGGCAGCCGGCGGGCGCGTCCCGCCCGGTGCTCTGGCTCGGGGTGTCGAAGGGCTTCAGCTACACGTACGACCCGACCGCCGCCCAGGGCTCGCGGATCACCTCGATGAAGCTCAACGGCACGGCCATCGACCCGGCAGGCAGCTACCGGGTCACGGTGAACTCGTTCCTCGCCTCCGGTGGGGACAACTTCACCACCCTCGGCCAGGGCACCGACCGGACCACCACCGGCGACAACGACCTGACCATGCTGGTGAACTACTTCGCGGCGAACACGCCGATCACCCCGGACACCACGCCCCGGTCCACGGTCGGCGACGGTGCGCCGGAGGTGCCGGCGTGGGAGGTCGAGGTGCAGGCCAGCACGCGCTGCGTCGGCCCCAACGCGTTCCTCGCGGTGACCGCCCGCAACGCCGACGACGTGCCGCTCACCATCGAGATGGTCACGCCGTACGGGTCGCGTACGGTCGCCGACGTCGCGCCGGGCAAGTCCGCGTACCAGCAGTTCACCACGCGGGCCAAGACGGTGGCGGCGGGCACCTCGACGGTGAAGATCACCGGAACCGTCGACGGTGAGCCGGTGACCACGCAGGTCGAGGCGGCGTTCGCCGCGATCACCTGCGGCTGACCGCTTCGCGGTGGTGGTGTCCCGGCCGGGGCGCCACCACCGCCAGCCCTTCGCTTTCCCTGATCGTTCCTCTCTTTTGATCGACTTTTTCTCAACAGCAATGGAGCAGGTTCATGAGCACAACCACGCGCAGGCGTGTGTTCGCGGCGGTGGCTGCGGGCGTGATGGTGGCTGGTTCGGTGGCGTCGCCGGTGTGGGCGGAGCCGGGTGACAGTGCCGATGTCGAGGTGACTGTGGACATCGAGGAGATCCGGGAGCCGGGTGTCCTGGCCCTGTCGGTGGCCGGTGACTCGGTGGCGTTGGCCGAGGACGGGTCGACGCTGCTGGTGCGCCAGTTCGTGGGCACGTTGCCGACGGTGACGGTGACCGACACGCGTACCGCTGACGAGGTGCCGGCGGGTGCGGCGTGGGCGGTGCTGGGTTCGGCGTCGGACTTCGTCGGTGCCGCCGGTCAGGAGCCGATCGGCGCCGGTCACCTGGGTTGGCGGCCGAAGCTGCTCGACGGTGGCGACACCGGCCTGGTCAGCGAGGGTGAAGAGGTGGTGACAGTCGTCGACGAGCCCACCCAGCCGGGTAACAACGTGGGTCTGGTGGACCAGGAGTTGCTGGTCTCGACGTTCGACTCGGGCGCGGTGGCTGGTGGCGAGTACACCGTCAACGCTGAGTTGTTCCTGCGTACGCCGGCTGATGTCGCGGCGGGTGAGTATGCCTCGACGTTGACCCTGTCCCTGTTCGAGTGACACCCGTGGTGGGGGTCGCCCGGCCGGGCGATCCCCACCACGCCGTACCGAGGAAGCCGTCATGACCCGAACCCCGTCGCGGACGCTGCCGCGCCTGCTCGCCGCCCTGGTCGCCGTCGCCATCGCCGCACCGACCGTGCCCGCTGCCGCCGCACCGGCCGTGCCCGCCGCACCGCCGAAGGCGCTCGCAGCCGCCGCGCCGGCCCCTACGCCGACCGCGTCCGCTGCCGCAGATCCGGCCAAGCCGTCGGTGACCTGGTCGGTGCAGCCGGCCGACCAGAACGGCCCCGACGGACGCCGGTGGATCGAACGCACCCTCGACCCCGGCCAGGTAGTGACCGAGCACCTCGCGGTACGCAACTTCAGCGACTCGACGGTGGTCTTCTCGCTCAAGACGGCGGACGGCTACCTGACCGACAAGGGGCGCTTCAACATGCTCCCCTCGAACGAGAGGTCGGTGGACGGCGGCACCTGGATCACGGTGCAGGAAAAGGTCTCCGTCGGACCCAAGCAGACCACTGTGGTGCCGTTCACCATCACGGTGCCCGCCGACGCCAGCCCCGGCGATCACCCCGCCGGCATCGCGGCGACGGTCACCAGTTCCGGCGGCACGGTCGCCGTGGAGAGCCGGGTCGGCTTCCGGGTGATGCTGCGCGCCAGCGGGACGATCACCGCCAGCATGACGATCGACGACTTGACGGCCACGTACACGCCCTCCTGGAATCCCTTCGCCAGCGGCACCGTGAAAATCGGCTGGACCGCGACGAACACCGGAAACGTCTCGATGACCGGCGCCGGCCGGACCAGCGTCGCCGAGCTCTTCGGCCTGGTCGAACGGGACACCCCGACCGAGGTCGAGGAGATGCTGCGCGGCGGCAACCGTACGGTCGAGACCCGGGTAGGCGGGGTCTGGGGGCTGGGCCCGGTACGCACCACCGTCGAGGTGACGCCCGCAGTGCTTGGCGGCGACGCCACCGGCGCCGAGATCCGTACCGCCTCGGCCACCGTCACCACCTGGGCACTCCCCTGGGCGCAACTGATCCTCGTACTGCTCCTCGGCGCGCTGGCGTTCGCCGCCCGTACCGTCGTCCGTCGACGCCGGCAGCGGCTCGCGCAACTGCTGGACAAGGCCCGCGAGGAGGGACGCGCCCAGGCCCGCGAAACTGGGCGGGAGGCTGTGCGTTAACAGGGGGCCCCTCCTATACACGAGGCGTTAGTAGGGGGCCCCTCCTTGCACCTTGGGGT
>NZ_POTX01000259.1 GCF_003236305.1 Micromonospora endophytica
CTATGGGGGCGTCGGCGGGGAGCCAGGGGACGGTGTCGAGTTCGGTGGCGGAGAGCCAGCGTAGGTCGGAGTGTTCCAGGGCCTGGGGGCGGTCGCCGTGCAGGAGGCGGGCGGCGTACACCTTGAGCACTGAGCGGCCGTGCGCCATCTTGACGTTGCGGCCGACCCGCTCGCCGATCTCCACCCGTACGGCGAGTTCCTCGGCGCACTCGCGCACCAGCGCCGCGGTCTCGCTCTCTCCCGGCTCCACCTTGCCGCCCGGGAACTCCCACTTGCCCGCCACTTCGGGCGGGGCGGATCGGGCGCAAGCAAGCACCCGACCGTCCTCGATGATCGCCGCTCCGACGATCACCTTCGGCTCTCGTCGGGCAGCCTGCCCGCCATCATTGGCCCGTTCGGTCTGCACGGCCGTCCAGCGTGCCAGATCAATTGGCGGTTTGGGTAGCGTAGTTGTCCGTCAGGGCAGGAATCCCAAGAAGTGTGGGCGTGGACACACCCTCCGTGCGACGTAAAACTAGAGGCACCGACAAGACACGGGGCGGCGACGATTTGGCCACAAGCCGGCAACGAAGCCTGGGAGGTGCGGTGATGCGTGCGCTGTTCGGGGGTCGCACGAAGCACGACTACCTCAGCGACGCTCTCACCCTACTGACTGGGTGGACGCGCGAGGGCGACCAGATCCGGCGCACCCTTGTCATCGACGACACCCAGCACGCGGCGTTGACCGAGCGGGTGAAGGTGGTCGCCGACGCGTTGCATCTGCGGCCGGAGATCAGCCGGCAGGCCGATCACACCCAGATCCGGGTCGGGCACGACAACAGCCCACTCAGCGAGGGTGAGGTTCTGTTGGCAGCCCGCATCGAGGACGCGTACCGCGCGGTCACCGAGAGCTGAGCCTCCCCGCGCGGTCACCGAGAGGTGAGCATCCCACCGCGGGCTGGGCATTCCCGATCTCAGCGCACGAGCTGGGCGAGGAGTTGTCGCGCCCGGGCGGATGCTTCGGCGGCGACGAGCCAGTCGTGGGTTCTTCCGCGCAACCGCAGCAGGGACCAGGCGTCGTCGCGCGTCGACTCGGCGAAGGTCAGCCCGACGGCGAGGGCGTGCGCGCACGGCACCAACCAGTCTTCGCAGTCGCATGTCGCTTCCAGGTCGGCCGGGTCGGGCACGAGTGCGGCCATCGTCGCGTTGAGATCCGGCGTACCGGTCGGGGGCAGGCGTTCCAGGAGCATCGCCATGACCAGTGGGCTGGTCTGGATCTCCTGCTCGACGTCCCGCCAGCCAGCCTCGGCCAGCGGTACGACCTGCCAGGTGACGTGACGGATCTCCGCACCGTCGGCGACGACCCCGGCCAGTACGCCGGGTGTCGAGGCCACCGAGCGGACCAGGCCGCGCCGCCGGTGCCGGCGCGCGTCCTTGATCACATCTTCGTCCAGCGCGGTGGCCTGGAAGGCGTCCCGGAGCAGACCGGGCCAGGACGGGCGGGTCATGCGGCGGCTCCGTTCCGCGTGACGAGGCAGCACGGGCGGGTCATGCGGCGGCTCCGTTCCATCTGACGAGCGAGGCGAGGGCCGCGTCGTCGAGGTCGGCGATCCGGAACGCCGCGTCGTCGTCGATGATCGACTCCGACAGGGCGCGTTTGGTACGCAGGATCGTGTCGATCCGCTCTTCGAGCGTGCCTTCGCAGACAAGTCGATGCACCTGCACCGGATGCGTCTGCCCGATCCGGTACGCCCGGTCGGTCGCCTGGTCCTCGACCGCCGGATTCCACCACATGTCGTAGTGGATGACGTGCTCCGCGCGGGTGAGGGTGAGTCCGGTGCCCGCGGCATGGGTGGAGAGCACCAGGTTGGCGAGTACGCCGTGCTGGAAGTCGTCGATCAGGCGCTGCCGTTGCGTGATGTCGAGTCCGCCGTGCAGGAAGTCGACGCCGATGCCCCGGGCGCGCAGGTGGTCGACGATCAACCGGCCCATCGCCACGAACTGGGTGAAGACCAGCGCTGGCGACTCCTCCGCGCTGGTGATGTCGATGATCTCGGTGAGCGCGTCGAGCTTGCCGGACCTGCCGGGCAGCTCCGGTTCGGTTTCCTTGAGGTACTGGGCGGGATGGTTGCAGATCTGCTTGAGCGCGGTGAGCAGCGCCAGTATCCGGCCCCGCCGGGCGTTCTCGTCGAGGTCGGCGATTGTGGTCAGGCTGTCGTCCACCACCGCCTGGTAGAGGCCGATCTGCTCGGCGGTGAGCGCGACCGCCTGGTCGGAGATGGTCTTCGCGGGCAGTTCGGGTGCGATCGCCGGGTCGTCCTTGCGGCGGCGGAGGGCGACCAGGTTGGTGAGCTTCGCCAACTGGATCCGGGGTGCCTCCGTTGCGTTCCTGATCGGGCCGGCGAAGTGGCGGCGGAAGGCCGACTTGCTGCCGAGCAGGCCGGGCGTCGTCCAGTCGAGCAGCGCCCACAGGTCTTCCAGCCGGTTCTGGATCGGGGTGCCGCTGAGCGCGAGCCGGTGCACGCTCGGGATGCCACGCAGCGCGTGAGCGGTCTTGGTGGAGTCGTTCTTCATCGTCTGTGCCTCGTCGGCGATGGCCAGTCCCCACCGGACGGCCCGGAGCCGATCGTGGTCGTTGCGCGCGGTGGCGTACGTGGTGACCACGACGTCCGCGTCCTGATCGAGGACCCGCGCCGCACCGTGGTACCGGGCCACTCGCTGGCTGGGGGCGAACCGTCGGATCTCCCGCTCCCAGGTGCTCAGCACCGACGCGGGGCAGACGACAAGTGTCGGCTCGGTGGCACCCCGCTCCCGCAACGCGAGGTGGAACGCGATGGCGGAGACGGTCTTCCCGAGGCCCATGTCGTCGGCCAGGCAGCTGCCGAGGCCGAGTTCGGCGTTGCGGAGCAACCAGGCCAGACCCTCGATCTGGTAGTTCCGCAGCGTCGCGTCGAGGGCCCGGGGTGGCGCGACGGCAGCCGGCGGGGCGGTGAGTACGGCGAGCTGCCGGCGCGCGGCGGCCGAGTCGGTGAGGGGCGTGACCTCATCGCCCCGGGTCAGGCTGCCCGACAGGACCGTCGCGGCCTGCTCGCCCGGGGCCAGCTTGCGCGGCTTCGGACGCTGGAGCCTGGCCAGTTGCCGGGGATCGTTGACGACCCAGGCACCGCGGACCCGGACCAGGGGACGTTGGGAGGCGGCGAGTTCGGTGATCTCCTGCGGGGTCAGCCGTCCGGCCGGGATCCGGAGCTGCCAGTCCAGGCTGCCGTCCTCGTCGAGGCTGACGGCCACGGTGGCGCTGGCGACACCCGGCGCCCAGGCGATGTGTACGCCGGCCTCGGCCAGCGTGTCCCGCAGCGCCGGGTCGAGCAGCTCGGCCACTTCGGCACCGGTCAACTCGGTGCGGGGCGTACCCATGGCGAGCCGCCCGACCGGATCCCAGATTCCCGCCGCAGCACGCAGCGTGTCGGTGGTCCGCCGATCGCTCGCTGCGGCGGTGGGGCCGAGTTCCGCCCGCCCGTCGTCGCTGACGTGGACGGCGAGGGTGAGGCCCGGACCATTGTCGACACCGGACCCGGCCACGAACGCGTCGACGAACCAGTCGACTGTCTCGTCGCGGTCAGTGGCGCTCAGCTGCCACCGGCCGCTTCCCGCGTGCCGCACGATCCGGCGCTCGGCGACGGCCTGTAGTGCCCGCAGCGCGGCGTCGCTCAGGTCGAGCAGCGGCCTGGCGGTGAGCAGTCCGTCGCGGCGGGCCGTCACGAGTGCTTCGAGGAGCTGAGCGAGGGGCACCCGCCGCTCCTCCCCACCCTGGGAGAGGGTCGCCCACCGGTCCGTCACCGTGGCCCGGCTGTCCGGCGCGACGAGAAGCTGATCGAGGTCGTTCACGTGCCGCCCCTTCCGGAAGGGGAACCACAGTAACGCGAGCTGACGATCTCGTGGCTGGCGTTGGCCACCTACCGTGGAACGCATGGCGAACGCGACGTACGACCGCAAGGAACAGTTCCAGCAGATCCAGAGTGGCCTGCTCGACGGAGAACAGATCATCGCCGTGTACGACGCCGTCGGCACCGGCACCGGGTTCATCGGGCTGACCGACCGGCGCGTGATCATTCAGGACCGCTCGTTCGTCGGCAAGCGGTACGCGATCACCAGCATCCCGTACTCGAAGATCACCAGCGTGAGCGTGGTCAGCAACAAGTCCTGGGGCGGCTCGTTCTTCTCCACCGGCTCCATCGCCATCCACGTCGGCACGCACACCTACGAGGTGGAGTTCCGGGGCGACCAGAAGAGCCACCACGTGCACAACGTCATCCTGCACTACATCAGCTGAGCAACCCTTTGCATCGACAGGCTTCAGTGCGAAGATGCGAGGTACGCCGCCCACCCGCGCACCTCACCTCGCGTCCGCGCGATCGGAGGGAGCAGCTCATGCCGCTGTCACCGCCCCAGTCGTCACGCACCGGTCACCGCGAACGCGCTCACCCCGCCGCACCACGTCGAAGCCGGCGGCGGGGCGCGGTGGTCATGGTCGCCGCCCTCGTCCTTGCCGCCGCCGGCACCACAGCGGCCGCCGGACCAGCCCACGCCACCGGACCAGCCCACGCCGCCACCCCGAACCGCACCGCGACACACAGCACCACAGCAGCTGACTGCCTGACCGTGCGGGCGTCGGGCACCTCCTGGCACACCGGGCCGGATCGCGGTGGCGTCCAGCGCGACTACACCATCACCAACACCTGCGACACGGCGGTGACGGGCTGGACGCTCGTCCTCGCCCTCGCCCCGGGTCACACCTTCCAGCAGGGCTGGAACGCCACCTGGACCGGCACAGGCACCGGGACCGGCACGGGCACCGGGACCGGCACAGGCGGCACGTGGACCGGGCGCCCGGCGGCGTGGAACAGCACGGTGGCAGCCGGCGGCTCGATCAGCACCGGCTACCTCGGCACCTGGACCGGCAGCCCGCAGGAGCCCGGCTGCACGTTCAACGGCACGCCCTGCGGCGTGACGCCGACCGCGAAGGTGGCGCTCACCAGCCCGACCGACGGCAGTGTGCTGGTCTCGGTGTGCGCGGTCCGGCTCACCGCCGAGGCACAGGCCCAGGTCGGCACCATCGCCCGGGTCGAGTTCCACATCAACGGTCAGCTCGTCGGCAGCGACACCACCGCGCCGTACGCGATCGACGTGCCACCCAGCCACCCGGCGCTGCTCGGCGGCACCCGGCACACGGCGTTCGCCCGGGTCGTCACGCTCTCCCCGGCCGCCACCGCCGACTCGCAGACCGCCACCTTCAGTCATGTGCCGCCGCCCCCGGCGCTGATGGTGGTCGCCTGCCCATCGCAGGTGAGGGTCCCCGCAGGCGGATCGACGACTGTGACGTTCGTGACGGTGTGCAGCGACACCCCGGGCCTGCACCTAGCGGTCATCGGCGACCCGGGGATCACCATCACGCCGACCGTCTCGCCGCCGGGCAGCCGGGAACACCGGATCACCGTCTCGGCCGCACCGGGCAGCGCCGGCGCCACCGCGAGGATCACCGCGAACGTCGACACGGGTAGTTGTCTGCCGGCCTCGGCCACGGTCACCGTCAGCTAGGCAGCCCCAGCCCGCGCAGCGCCTCGGTCAGGGTCGCCGCGCGGGCGAGCAGCCGCCAACCCACCGGCTCGCGCAGGTGCACCCGGCAGACCCGCCGGCCGATCTCGACAGTCACCTCCCGGCCGGCGTGGTGTTCGGCGAGCGCCAGGATCCCCGGCACCGGGTCGACCGGTCGGGCCGTGGCCGGGGCCTGCGGCACCGGGATCGGCACGCCGGCCTCCTCCGGCACGGCGGCACGCACCGCCTCGTCGAGGAAGCGCAGGCAGTGCCCGATCGCCGCCTCGACGGTGAGCTGATGCGGCCGACCCACCCGCTCCGGTGCCAGGCCGTCGCGCCCCAACGACACCACCCACCGCAGTCCCAACCCCGCCGGCCGGTCGTCGCAGACCCCCACCAGCGCCGACAGCGACAGCCCGTGGGCGAGCCGGACCAGGTCGGTCAGGGGCGGCACGTCGGGACGGCGGGCCACCACGATCAGCCGGGCACCGGGCCGCCCGGCGGCGGCCGAGGCCACGAACCGCCGCTGCGGGTCCGGGCCACCGGCGAGCACCAGACCCTCCCGCAACCCGAAGGTGAGCGGTTGGCCACCGTCGGCCTCGGTCAGGTCCTCCGGGCGTACGCCGAAATCGGCCGCCTGGTCCGCGAGCCGGTACGGCCGGTCGAGCCGATGGTCCGGTCCCACCTCGGGCCCGTCACCCGGCAGCCAGAGTTGGTGTTCGGCCCGCTGCTCCAGGTCGGTCACGGTGACGGTGAGTGCGGCGTACCGGCGGTGGCTGCCCCGGCAGCGCGGGCAGCCGCCGGGCACCGGTTCGTGGCCGGCGCCGCCGCAGAGCCGGCAGCCTGGCTCGGCCGGTCCGCCGTCGACGCGGCAGTAGCAGGCGACCAGCCGACTGCCGGGCACGCAGTCGGGGCATGGTTCGTACGGGATCGGCACGCCCTGCCAGCTCGGCGCTGGCGGTTCGGCGGCCCGCCGCAGCAGGGTCACCGTCTGGCGGGCCACCTGCCCGGTGTCCCGCTCGGTGAGCATCAGCGTGCTGCCGCCTACGCCGAGCCGGACGTGCCACCAACTTCCGTCCCGCCAGATCGCCTGGGCTCCCGGCGCGCGCGCCAGATCATCGGCGATCAGCTCACCGAGCCGCGCCAACTCCACCACCGGCCGCGCGGCCCGCCGTCGGCCGCCCGGCAACATGGTGTACGCGGGTGCAGCCGCCCCGCGCTCCCCCAGCCCGTACAGCGCGTCGGCGACAGTGGTCCCGGCGACCGCCGTGGCCAGGTCCGGCCAGTACGCCGACGTCTGCGCCGGCACCTCCCCGCCGGGCACCTCGTACCGCACCTGCCAGGTCGGGTTCCCTCGATGGGGCCGCCGCGCCTCGATCACCAGGTCGAGCCGGAGCAGGTCGGCCAGCTCGCAGAGCCGCCGCAGCCGGGCCTCCGGCAGGTCGGCCAGCTCGCAGAGCCGCCGCAGCCGGGCCTCCGGCAGCTCGGCGGGCGGCGCGGCCGACCGGGCCAGCCACAACCACCACGGCCGGTGTACCTGCCGGGCGATCGCCTCGGCCTCCAGCGCCAGCCGCTGCTGCGCCGGCAGCTCGGGACGCCACCGCCGATCCAGCGGCACGATCAGGGTGGCTGCCTCCCAGGGCCGGTGCCGTTCCCGCAGCACCTCGCCGGGGGTCCCGGCCCCGATGGTCGCCCGCTGCTCGTTCACCAGCCGGGTCAGGTCGAGGCACCACCCGCCCCGCTCGGTTGGCGTCGGCTCGACGCTGCCCGGTACGACGTTCGCCGAGGCCACCGCGCCGGTGTCCAGGTCGGCCACGGTGAGCACCAACTGCGCCCGCCGTCGGCCGCTGCGCCCGCAGTCCACACAGCTCAGGCTCACCCGTCCCGCGCCGCCGCAGACCTGACAGTCCTGGTACGCCCGCCCGACCTCGTCCCGCCACCCCACCAGCAACCGATTGCCACCGTCGCCGCACCTGCACACCTCGGTCACGGTGCCCGCGCCGGCACAGGTCCCGCACATGATCACCGGCGCGGGCGGCGGCCCCAGCCGTTCCGCATCCGACGGACCGGCCGATGCCGGGCCGCTCACCGAGACACCCGCCGGGCGCACGGCCCGTCGTGGTCGGCCCGCAGCAGGCACCGCCGGTTGCCGGGCAACCGCAGGTCACAGAAGACCCGATGGCGTACGCCCTGCTCGTCCTCGGCCGACACGGTGGTCTCGCCGGGGTCGGTGGCCGCGAGCAGACTCGCCCACCGCGCCACCACCCGAGCCAGCCGTACGGCCACACTCAGGTCCCCGGCGACCACCGGCAGATGAATGACGTACCGCTGCGCCATCAGTACCGCCCTCCGGCCGCATTGGCCCGGCTCACCTGCTCGGACTGCCACCGCCGCAACGCGTCCCGGAACCACACCGCCTCCTGCACACTGTTGCCCAGCGCGTCGTAGACGGCGGCCAGGTCATCGGCCACCCGATCCAGGAACTCCTGCACCTCGTCCGGATCGAGCCCCCGC
>NZ_POTX01000025.1 GCF_003236305.1 Micromonospora endophytica
GGGGAAGTTGTCGGGGGGCGGGTTTACAGTGGCCGAGGCGCACGCTCTGCGCTGGCACAACCGCTGGGGTCACCCCAAAAGCGGACAGATCTTCCTCCTCACCTCACCCGGGAGTACACGGACCGTGGCCGACCGTCTGATCATCCGTGGCGCGCGCGAGCACAACCTGCGTGACGTCAGTCTCGAACTGCCCCGGGACGCCCTGATCGTGTTCACCGGGTTGTCGGGGTCGGGCAAATCGAGCCTGGCCTTCGACACGATCTTCGCCGAGGGGCAGCGCCGCTATGTCGAGTCGCTGTCGTCGTACGCCCGGCAGTTCCTCGGTCAGATGGACAAGCCGGACGTCGACTTCATCGAGGGCCTGAGCCCGGCGGTCTCGATCGACCAGAAGTCGACCTCCCGCAACCCGCGCTCCACCGTCGGCACCATCACCGAGGTCTACGACTACCTGCGGCTGCTTTTTGCCCGGGTGGGTGAGCCGCACTGCCCGGTCTGCGGCGAGCGGATCTCCAAGCAGAGCCCGCAGCAGATCGTCGACCGGGTGCTGGCCATGGCCGAGGGCACCCGCTTCATGGTGCTCGCCCCGGTGGTACGCGGCCGCAAGGGCGAGTACGTCGACCTCTTCGCCGAGCTCCAGGCCAAGGGATACGCGCGCGCCCGGGTCGACGGCGTGGTGCACCAGCTCACCGACCCGCCGAAGCTGAAGAAGCAGGAGAAGCACACCATCGAGGTGGTGATCGACCGGCTCAGCGTCAAGCCGAGCGCCAAGCAGCGGCTCACCGACTCGGTCGAGGCGGCGCTCGGGCTCTCCGGCGGCCTGGTGCTGCTGGACTTCGTCGATCTGCCCGAGGATGATCCGGCGCGCGAGCGCCGCTACTCGGAGCACCTGGCCTGCCCCAACGACCATCCCCTGGCGATCGAGGACCTGGAACCCCGGGTCTTCTCCTTCAACGCGCCCTACGGCGCCTGCCCGGAGTGCACCGGCCTGGGCACCAAGAAGGAGGTCGACCCGGAGCTGGTGATCCCCGACCCGGAACGCACCCTGCGCGAGGGCGCGATCCAGCCCTGGTCGACCGGGCACAACCTGGAATACTTCCTGCGCCTGCTGGAGGCGCTCGGCCAGGCGGAGCACTTCGACATCGACACGCCGTGGCGGGCCTTGCCGTCGCGGGCGCAGAAGACCATCCTGCACGGCTCCGACGACCAGGTGCACGTGCGCTACCGCAACAAGTACGGCCGGGAGCGCTCGTACTACACCGGCTTCGAGGGCGTGGTGCAGTGGATCGAGCGCCGGCACTCCGACACCGAGAGTGAGTGGTCCCGGGAGAAGTACGAGGGCTACATGCGCGACGTGCCCTGCGCGGCCTGCGGCGGTGCCCGGCTCAAGCCCGAGGTGCTCGCCGTGACGCTGGCCGGACGCAGCATCGCCGAGGTGTGCAACCTGTCGGTCGGTGAGTGCGCCGATCTGCTGGCCGGCATCGAGCTGACCGACCGGCAGAAGCTGATCGCCGAACGAGTGCTCAAGGAGATCAACGCCCGGCTGCGGTTCCTGCTCGACGTGGGCCTGGACTACCTTTCCCTGGACCGACCCGCCGGCACCCTCTCCGGCGGCGAGGCGCAGCGCATCCGGCTGGCCACCCAGATCGGCTCCGGTCTGGTCGGGGTGCTCTACGTGCTGGACGAGCCCTCCATCGGTCTGCACCAGCGGGACAACCACCGGCTGATCGAGACCCTGGTGCGGCTGCGTGGCCTGGGCAACACGCTGATCGTGGTGGAGCACGACGAGGACACCATCCGCACCGCCGACTGGATCGTCGACATCGGCCCCGGGGCGGGCGAGCACGGCGGGCGGATCGTGCACAGCGGCTCGGTGCCGGCGCTGCTGAAAAACAAGGAGTCGCTGACCGGGGCGTACCTGTCCGGTCGGCGGGAGATCCCGACGCCGCAGGGCCGCCGGCCGCAGACCCCGGGCCGGGAACTGGTGGTGCACGGGGCGCGCGAGCACAACCTGCGCAACCTGACCGTGAGTTTCCCGCTGGGGCAGCTGATCGCCGTTACCGGGGTCAGCGGGTCGGGTAAGTCGACGCTGGTCAACGACATCCTCTACGCGGTGCTCGCCAACCAGATCAACGGTGCCCGGCTGGTGCCGGGGCGGCACACCCGGGTCGGCGGGCTGGAGCACGTGGACAAGGTCGTCGGGGTCGACCAGTCGCCGATCGGTCGTACGCCGCGCTCCAACCCGGCCACCTACACCGGGGTCTGGGACCACGTGCGCAAGCTGTTCGCCGAGACCACCGAGGCCAAGGTGCGGGGGTACGGTCCGGGGCGCTTCTCGTTCAACGTCAAGGGCGGCCGCTGCGAGGCGTGCTCCGGCGACGGCAACCTCAAGATCGAGATGAACTTCCTGCCCGACGTGTACGTCCCCTGCGAGGTCTGCAAGGGCGCCCGGTACAACCGGGAGACCCTGGAGGTGCACTACAAGGGCAGGACCGTCGCCGACGTGCTGGACATGCCGATCGAGGAGGCGGCCGAGTTCTTCTCCGCCATCCCCGCCATCCACCGGCACCTCAAGACGCTCGTCGACGTGGGCCTGGGTTACGTCCGGCTGGGTCAGCCCGCGCCGACGCTCTCCGGCGGTGAGGCGCAGCGGGTCAAGCTCGCCTCCGAGTTGCAGAAGCGTTCCACCGGGCGGACCGTCTACGTGCTCGACGAGCCCACCACCGGCCTGCACTTCGAGGACATCCGCAAGCTGCTGCTGGTGCTGGAGGGGCTGGTCGACAAGGGCAACACGGTGATCACGATCGAGCACAACCTCGACGTGATCAAGAGCGCCGACTGGCTCATCGACATGGGCCCCGAGGGCGGACACCGGGGCGGCACCGTGCTCGCCACCGGCACCCCGGAGGAGGTGGCCGAGGTCACCGAGAGCCACACCGGGCAGTTCCTTCGTACCGTGCTCAAGCTGGATGGTGCGGCCAAGGGCGCGGCGGCGGCCACCGCCCGGGCGGCCAAGGCCAACGGCAAGGCGCGCGGCACCCGCAAGGCCGCCACCTCGGCCCGCTGACCTGCGCCGCCACCTCGGTCCGCTGACCCGCGCCGCCACCTTGGTCCGCTGACCTGCGCCGACCGGCGGGCCGAGGTGGCGGCGGACCTTGTCGAGAGCTGCGTGGTAGCCGATCGGGTGAACCCCCAGGCAGAGTGGTCCGTCAGAGGAAGCGCAGCTACGGATCATGAACGGTGAAGCCGAGGAGGTTGACGGATGAGTGACGATCAGGTGCCGATCCGAACGCGGCGGGCGCTGCTGGCCGGCGCGGGTGCCGCCGGCGCGGCGGTGGTGCTGAGCGCCTGCGGGGGTTCGGACGGTGACGGGGACGCCACGACCAGCCCCGGCCCGGCCGTGACGAACACCGGGGATGCCGGTGGTGGCGACCGGCAGGGCGCGCAGTCCCTGGCCCGGACCACCGACATCCCGGTCGGCGGGGGTGCGGTCCTCGCGGCCCAGGGGATCGTGATCACCCAGCCCTCGGCGGGGGAGTTCCGCGGCTTCGATCCGAGGTGCCCGCATCAGGGGTGCAACGTGTCGAACGTCGACGGCGGCACGATCAACTGTCTCTGCCACAACAGCAAGTTCTCAATCGAGGACGGCGCGGTGCAGTCGGGTCCGTCACCGGCACCGCTGGCAGCGAAGAACGTCAAGGTCGAGGGCGACCAGATCCAGCTCGCCTGACCAGCCGGGACGGCGGCACGTCCGGCGGTGGCCGGGACGAACCGTCCCGGCCACCTACCCGGTCAGTGCGCGTGGACGGACATCTCCCAGAGCGAGAAGCCGTAGGAGGTGCCGCGGGTCAGGCCGGTCATCCGCACGTACCGGGCCTGCTGGGTGGGGAAGGCGACCACGTCGGTGCCGCCGTCGCCCGCGGTGGTCGACCAGACCTGCCGCCAGGTGCTGCCGTCGGTCGAGACCTCGATCCGGTACGACCTGGCGTACGCCGCCTCCCAGGCCAGCACCACCCGGGCGACCGACCGTACGCTGCCCAGGTCCACCCGGAGCCACTGGTTGTCGGACCAGGAACTGGCCCACCTGGTGCCCAGGTCACCGTCGACGGCGCGGGCCGCGCCGTTGCCGAGCTGGCTGCTGGAGGCGCTCACCGGCGCTGCGGCGGCCAGGTTCGTCAGGTCGGCGCCGCGCCGGGCCGGGAACGAGACCACCTGCTGGTAGGTGGGGCGGTTCTGCCAGGCGATGGTGGCGTGCTTGATGCCGCCCAGCGGCGACTGGATGATCGCGTCCGCGCACCACTGGTCCCCGGCGGCGCAGCTCGCGTCGCCCGGGTAGGTGGTGGCGGCCGGCGTGCCCGCCGCCGTGCGCAGGGTGTCCAGCAGGACCTGCCGGCAGGAACCCAGGTTGCCGTTGCCGCAGAAGGTACGCCCGAGGCCACCGGCGACCGGGTCACCGAGGACCGCCCGCAGGTCCTTGTCGACGTAGCCCCACCAGCCGTACTGGAACGCCGAACCCTTGTGGGTCTGCGCGCTGTTCGCCGAGGAGGGCAGGTTCGACACGTCACCCTGTTGCAGCCCGGAGGGTGCCTCGTTGATCTGGAGGGTGTTGACGAGCGACTGGTAGAGGTCCGGGCCGAGCGGGTCGCGGAACATGCCCCGGACCAGCAGCGGCCACCAGGCGTCGAAGGTGCGGATCGCCTCGGCGTGCTGGTAGACCTTGCTGCCCTTGGCGGTCTCCACCCGCAGCGCGCCCGCCTGCCGCCACGCCTTCAGCCGGCTGATCTCGGCGGCCAGGGCGGTGTCGGTGACCGGTTGGCTCTCCAGCACCCGGATCAGCTCGCCCAGCACCTCGGCGCCGCGCAGGTCGGTCAGGCCGGCCCGCTGCACCAGTTCGGTGAGCGTGGCCCGGTCGAACTTCCGGCCGGCCGCGAGGGCCGCCTTCACCGGCTTGTCCAGCAGGTCACCCCGGTGTACGCCGCCGAAGCTGAAGTTGCCGTCGGCGGCACCGAAGTCCTTGGCCTGCTTGTTGTTCCAGCTGATGTAGTAGTCCTGGTCGATCGACTGCGGGTGGGCGGCGCGCGGGGCGTACCGGGCGGTGCCCGTCTCCGGGTTGTAGTCCTGCCACTCGTAGGCCCGTTCCGCCTTCATCGGCAGGTTCGGGTTGCTGCCGGCGGCGCGTACCGGGTTGAGCCCGGAGTTGAAGTACGCCGACTCGGTGGAGTTGACGTAGAACCAGTTGAAGGCGTACTCGACGTTGTTCGCCGAGTCGAGGAAGGCCGCGGCGGTGCCCATCGCGGCCGGGTCGTTGAACATCTGGAAGCCGAGCGCCGAGTCGGCCTCCCGCCCGTAGGTGGAACGCAACTGGGTGAAGGCGTGCGGCCGGCCGTCGACGGTGCCGCGCCAGCCCACCAGGCCCAGCTTGGTCCGCCAGGCGACAAGTTTGTACGACCCGGCCGGGGTGCTGTCGGCGACGGTCGGGTTCCACCTGTTGACGTGCGACAGCTCCTCCATCGCCAGGCACTGCCCCCGGAACAGGTAGTGGTTGCTGGCGGTGGTCGGCGTGCCGCCACCGGGTACGCAGAGCGGCACCGCGTACGTGTCGGTGATGTCGTGGACCGACGAGGTGGCGCTCCACGCGTAGTCCTGGCCCCGGCCGAGCAGGACGTACAGGTTGAGTCCGGCGAAGGCGGCGCCCCGGGCGCTGATGCCGGGGCCCTGCAACTCCTGGACCATCAGCAGCTGCGGGGAGAAGTACCCGGTCTGCGGCCCGAAGACGGCGATCGGGTGGCCGGTGGCGGAGTGCTCGGCGGAGATCACTGCC
This sequence comes from Micromonospora endophytica, assembly GCF_003236305.1. Classification (GTDB taxonomy): domain Bacteria; phylum Actinomycetota; class Actinomycetes; order Mycobacteriales; family Micromonosporaceae; genus Micromonospora; species Micromonospora endophytica. The sequence continues at coordinate 5,819 of NZ_POTX01000025.1, forward strand.
GCGTTCGACATCCCTCGGTTGGCCGGGGTGATGGTCAGCCCGGAGAGCGCGGCGGCCAGCTCCGAGGCGCTGTTCGAGGTGGAGGTCGAGGTGGCGGAGCCGGTGGCGTCGGTGACTATCGGTTCGACCCGGGCCGAGCCGGCGTCAGGCAGTGCCACGCTCGGCGCGTCGGGGGAGGCGTCGCCGTACGGGAAGCTCTGGCCGTCGTGCAGGGTCAGCACGGTCTCCGGGTCGTTCTGGTTGCGGAAGCCCTGCCACACCCGGTCGCCCTCGACCGGGCCGTACTTGGCCCGAGCGGCGATCCGCACCAGCGCGGACTGCATCTCGGTGCCGCCACCGCCGCCGAAGAGGCCGCCGACCACGCCGGCGATCGCGATCAGGTCGGTCATGGTGAACGGCTTGGGGCCACCGGCGTTGGTGATCGAGTCGAGGTGGCCGGTCAGCACGTACTCGCCGGGGCAGTTGCGGTTGTCCATGCAGGTGCGGATGTAGGCGTTGACTCCGGCGATGTACTCCTGCACGTCGGCGTAGAGCTGCTCGCCGCGCGTGCCACCCTTGCGCCGCAGCGCCTCGACCTGGACGGCCAGGTCCGTCTCGGTGTACGGCGAGGTGCGCCAGACGCTCTGCTCCAGCGCCCGGTTGCCGGGGGCCCCGCCGGCGAAGGAGGTGAGGGTGCCCCGGCCGACGTGCCGCAGCAGGTCCATGGTGAAGAGCCGGTCCTCGGCCCCGGCGTAGCCGGCGCCGTACATGGTGCCGCCCCGGGTGGTGCCGGTGATGTGCGGTACGCCTGTCGCCTTCTCCCGCACGATCCGCACGTCCGAGCGCGGCGAGTAGTCACGTTCGACCTGGCTGGGGGCGACGCCGAAGGCGGCGTCGTGGAAGAAGTTGTCGATCTGCTCCTCGCGCAGCCCGGCGTAGCCGTAGACGAGGTCGGCGTACTTGTCGAGCTGGTCGGCGGAGTGCCGGGGCAGGGTGCCGAACGCCTGGTTGCCCAGGATCTCGACGAGTGTGGCGTTGCCGTTCTGGCCCGGCGGCAGGATCTCGCCGCACTCGCCGAGGCAGTAGTCGTTGCCGGCGAAGGCGGTGGCGGCGAGTTCGTCCGCCGCCGGGGTGGTGCTGACCGGGGCGGTCATGACCGGGGTGGCGGTGGCGGTTGTCGGGACGGCGACGAGCAGGGCGGCGACGGCGATGGCGCCGGTCGCGCCGGCGAGCAGCCGGCGGGTGGCGGTATGACCAGGCATGGCGATCCTCTGTGGACGGGGGCCAGCGGGCGGGGATCATTACATGAAGAACATTCGGTTACTGGATGGTAGGCTCCCTCACCCGAGATTGGAAGGCGTCAATCGCCACCATGGACGGCGCCATCGAGAAGGGACGCCCCGCATGACTGCCGTGCCACTGCTCGCCGCCGCGGCGCTACTCGCCGCCCTGCTGCCGGCGCCAGCTCCCACCCCGACCACCGCCACCGCCGCGACAAGTGCCGCCGGGACCTTCTCGGTGCTCACCTACAACGTCGCCGGGCTGCCGGAACCGCTCTCCAGCGGCCGGCCGTCGGTGAACACCAGGCCGATCGGCGAGCGGGTCAACGCGTACGACATCGTGCACGTGCAGGAGGACTTCAACTACCACGCCGACCTGTACGCCACCGACCGGCACCCGTACCGCACGCCGACGAGTGGCGGTGTGCCCTTCGGTGACGGCCTGAACACCATGTCGAACGTCGAGTACTCGGCCTTCACCCGGGTGAAGTGGGACCGCTGCAACGGCACCGACTGCCTGACCCCGAAGGGCTTCACGTACGCCCGCCACCGGCTGGCCGAAGGGGTCTTCGTCGACTTCTACAACGTGCACACCAACGCCGGCAGCACCGACGCCGACCTGGCCGCCCGCCGGGCCAACATCACCCAACTGTCGAACTGGATCGCGGCCAACTCCGCCGGCAACGCGGTGGTGGTGATGGGCGACCTCAACGTCCGCTACACCCGGGCGGGCGACAACATCCGCGACCTGGTCACCGCCAACGGCCTGACCGACGCCTGGGTCCAGCAGGAGCAGGGCGGACAGCCGCCGGCCGCCGGCAGCCCGGCGCTGACCTGCGACCCCGACCACCTGACGAACGCCTGCGAGGTGGTCGACAAGATCCTCTACCGGGGGAGCAAGCTGGTCCGGCTCTCCCTCGAGCGCTACCACAACGAGTACGCCCGCTTCCTCGACCAGGCCGGCGACCACCTCTCCGACCACTACCCGCACGCTGCCTGGTTCCGCTGGACCCTCGACGACGGGCTGCGGCAGAGCGACACCTGGGGCGGCCCGCACGGCACCCCCTTCACCGACCTGGACGCCGTCGGCCCCCGGGTCACCACGCTCACCCTGCGTGGCGGCGCCCGGCTCGACGCCGTCGGGCTGACCCGTGCCGACGGCACCACCCGCACGCACGGCGGCACCGGTGGCACTGCGGTCAGCCTCGCCCTCGCCACCGGCGAGCGGATCACCCAGGTCACCCTCACCCAGGGGCAGCGCAACGGCCGTACCCGGATCTTCTCGGCCCGGTTCACCACGAACCACGGCCGTACGCTCGCCGCCGGCAGCCCCACCTCGGCGGCGGTGACCTTCACCGCGCCGCCCGGCGGCGCGCTCGCCGGGTTCTTCGGTCGCGGCGGCGACGAGATCGACCAGCTCGGGGTGATCTGGGCTGTCGGGGCCGGCGGCTAGGCTCGCCGGTCGTCCGTCACCGCCGCCACGGATCGAGGGCCTGCTTGCCGCAGGTCTGACCCGCCTCGAGCGACCGAAGCACGGCCGGCCCCTGGTCCAGGGGATGTATCTGGGGCCTGCCGGGCGGATACACGCCCGCTGCGATGAGCACCCTGATCTCATTCAGCAGCGATTCGTAGCGGGACGGCGCAGCAGCCGCCAGCGCGCCGATGTGCAGACCCTGCACCTGCGCGTGGTAGCTGAAGACCAGGTCGTGAGTGGTGAGGCCCGCGTCACCGGAGGCCGCACCGAACACGACGATCCGTCCGGTGAAGGGCTTGGCCACCGCCAGGCTGACGCCGAACGTGGCCCGGCCGACGGACTCCAGGACCAGATCGACACCGCCGGTCCGACGGTTGATCTCCGCTGCCAGATCGGGGTGTGCGCGGTCCAGCACCTCGTCGGCGCCGAGCGCAACAACGGTGTCGTGCTTTGCCGCGGAGGCGGTGGCGATGACGCGTGCGCCGTAGTGCCGGGCGAGGCGGACCGCCGCCTGTCCCACTCCTCCCGCCGCAGCGTGCACGAGCACCACGGCACCCCTCTCGACGCCGCCCAGCGGCTTCAGCGCCGCCAGGGCGGTGACCCAGTTCAGCACCATGCCGAGAGCTTCGGCGTCGCTCCAGCCGGACGGGATCAGCAGCGCTGCCGCGGCCGGCATCACCATGTATTCCGCGAAGGCACCCGGGCCAGTGCCGACGACGTGGGTGCCGAGCGGGAACGGGTTTTCCACCTCCGAGCCGACGGCCACGATCTCACCAGCGGCTTCGAAGCCCGCGACGTACGGTGCCGGCGGCCCACCGACATAGGTTCCGTGCGTCTGCATGACATCCGCGAAGTTGAGCCCGGCCGCACCGACCCGGATCAGGTATTCGTCCGGGCCCGCGACCGGGTAGGGGACGTCGGCGGCGAGGACCAACTCCTTCGGCCCGCGGTGCGATCGTTGGACGAGGGCTCGCATCGTCTTGGCGGCACCGGGTCGCCTGTCGATGATTTCCATGTCCGGGACGGTAGGGGCCTCACACTTGTGTCAAGCTCAAGTCGCCGGTCACGGACCGTGCTGACGGGCCCGGTGGAGGAAGGCGTCGAGAGCCGACTGCTGGGCGCTGAGCACGGCGATCCGGTCCGCGAGTCGCGCACGGTAGCTCCGCACCTCGGCAAGGAAGTCCGCGTCCAGCGGACCCGTGCCGACCTCGGGGCCGTCGCTGAGGTGCGGCAGGACTTCCCTGATCAGACGTACGGGCAGCCCGGACTCCAGCAGCGAGCGGATGACGAGCACCCGGTTGATGGTGGACCGGCAGTAGTCGCGGTATCCGTTGTCGAAGCGGCCAGGGACGATAAGCCCTTCGTCCTCGTAGAACCGCAACGATCTCGCACTCACGCCGCTGACCCTGGAGGCTTCGCCGATCCGCACGCTGTACCTAACGCGTGGCCACCCCGTGCTCTTCCGACGTGGTACGAGGGTGTCAAGGACGCCGCGAGCGTCACGAACCCGCTGTCGGGGGCGCGGACTAGTCTCGGAGCGTGGCTGATCCGTCGACCTATCGTCCCGCCGCCGGCACGATCCCCGAGTCGCCGGGGGTCTACCGCTTCTCCGACGGCACCGGCCGGGTGATCTACGTCGGCAAGGCCCGCAACCTGCGCAGCAGGCTCAACTCCTACTTCGCCGACCTGCTGGGTCTGCACGAGCGGACCCGGCAGATGGTCACCACCGCCGAGGCGGTCGACTGGGTCACCGTCGGCACCGAGGTCGAGGCGCTGCAGCTCGAATACACCTGGATCAAGCAGTACGACCCGCGGTTCAACGTCCGCTACCGCGACGACAAGTCCTACCCCTACCTCGCGGTCACCCTCGACGAGGAATACCCACGGTTGCAGGTGATGCGGGGCAGCAAGCGCAAGGGGGTGCGCTACTTCGGTCCGTACTCGCACGCCTGGGCGATCCGCGAGACGCTCGACCTGCTGCTGCGGGTCTTCCCGGCACGGACCTGCTCCGCCGGGGTGTTCAAGCGGGCCGGCCAGGTCGGCCGGCCCTGCCTGCTCGGCTACATCGGCAAGTGTTCCGCGCCCTGCGTCGGCAGCGTCAGCGCGCAGCAGCACCGCGAGATCGTCGACGGCTTCTGCGACTTCATGGCCGGGCGCACCGACACCATGGTGCGCAAGCTGGAACGCGAGATGGCCGAGGCCAGCGCGGAGTTGGAGTTCGAGCGGGCGGCCCGGCTGCGCGACGACATCGCCGCGCTGCGGCGGGCGATGGAGAAGCAGACGGTGGTGCTCGGTGACGGCACCGACGCCGACGTGGTCGCCTTCGCCGACGACCCCTTGGAGGCCGCGGTCCAGGTCTTCAACGTGCGTGGCGGTCGGGTGCGCGGCCAGCGCGGCTGGGTGGTGGAGAAGACCGAGGAACTGACAGTCGGTGACCTGGTGCACCACTTCTGCACCCAGGTCTACGGCGGCGAACAGGGCGAGACCGACGTGCCGCGTGAGCTGCTGGTGCCGGAGTTGCCCGCCGACGCCGACGCGTTGGCCGACTGGCTCTCCACCCGCCGGGGCAGCCGGGTCGGTCTGCGGGTGCCGCAGCGCGGCGACAAGCGGGCCCTGCTGGAGACGGTCGAGCGCAACGCGAAGGACGTCCTGGCCCGGCACAAGCTCAAGCGGGCAGGTGACCTGACCACCCGCAGCAAGGCCCTCGACGAGATCAGCGAGGTGCTGGGCATGCGGACCGCGCCGCTGCGCATCGAGTGTTTCGACGTCTCGCAGATCCAGGGCACCGACGTGGTGGCCAGCATGGTCGTCTTCGAGGACGGGCTGCCCCGCAAGAGCGAATACCGCAGGTTCATCGTCCGGGGCGCCACCGACGATCTCTCCGCGATGTCCGAGGTGCTGCGCCGCCGCTTCGCCCGCTACCTCGACGCTCGCGCCGAGACCGGTGAGATCGGCGAGGAGACCGCCTCGGACCCGGACCGTCCCGGCGTCGACCCGACCACCGGACGACCACGCAAGTTCGCGTACCCACCGCAGTTGGTGGTGGTCGACGGTGGCGCGCCGCAGGTGGCCGCCGCCGCGCAGGCCCTCGCCGACTTGGGCATCGACGACGTGGCGCTCTGCGGGCTGGCCAAGCGGCTGGAGGAGGTCTGGCTGCCCGACGACGACTTCCCGGTCATCCTCCCGCGCGCCTCGGAAGGGCTCTACCTGCTCCAACGGGTACGCGACGAGGCGCACCGCTTCGCCATCACCTTCCACCGGCAGCGCCGCTCGAAGCGGATGACCGCCTCCGCCCTGGACAACATCCCCGGCCTGGGCGAGGTGCGCCGCAAGGCCCTGCTGCGGCACTTCGGTTCCCTCAAACGTCTGTCGGCGGCAACGGTCGAGGAGATCACCGAGGTGCCAGGTGTGGGCCAGCGCACGGCCGAGGCGATTCTCGCCGCCCTCGCCCCCACGACCCCAGCTGACTGATCAGCTCGGCGGGGTGCCGGGCAGCGGGGTGGCGCGGGGTGCGGTGGCGGCCAGCGCGTCCAGCATCAGGTGCAGATAACGGGCCGGCTGGTCGGCGACGTGTCGGGGCAACTGGTCCGGATGGCAGGTGAAGACGGTGAGCAGGGCCACCAGATCGCCGGTGCCGATGTCCGCGCGGATCATCCCGGCCCGCTGCCCGTCGGTGACCAGACCGTCCAGCAGCTCCAACCACTCGTGGCGGGACCGGGCGAACGCGGGTAGCGCCTGCACCTGCGCGACGGGCAGGTCGGCCAGGGCCGCGGCCAGCGCGCCCTGCCCTGGAGACGCGCACCAGTCGACCAGTTCGCGCAGCGCCGACCAGGAATCCACCGCGCCGTCGATGATCCGTCGGGTGGCGGTCACCAGGTCGGCGACGTACGCCTCGGCGACGGCGCCGAGCAGCGCCTCCCGGGTGGGAAACCGCCGGTAGAGCGTGCCGACGCCCACCCCCGCACGGCGTGCCACCAGTTCCATCGGTGCATCGAGCCCATGCTCGACGACCACGTCGCGGGCGGCCGACATGATCTTTTCCAGGTTGCGGCGCGCGTCGGCCCGCAGGGGAGCGGCGTCGTCTGTCGGCATGGTGTCCTCTATCCGGAATGCTGTCCTCCGGTTATCCTAGCCACCAGGCAACCGGAATGCCTCATTCCGCTTGGAGGTTTGGTGATCATCGTGACCGGCGCGTCCGGACAGATCGGGCGCGCGCTTGTCGATCGACTGGACCGGCAGGGGGTGACCCGGCGGGCGGTGGTGCGCCAGGTCCGACACCTCGCCGACCTCGGCGGCGATGTCGCACTCGCCGACTTCGCCGATCACCGCTCGATCCGCGCCGCCCTCGTTCCCGGCGCCCGCCTGCTGCTCAACGGGGTGCCGGGGCCGGACTTCGTCCACCAGCAACTGTCGATCATCGACCTCGCCGCCGAGGCCGGCGTCGCGCAGGTGGTCAAGATATCGGTACGCGGTGCGGCCCCCGGCGCGCCACTGGCCCAGGGCCAGCACAGTGAAATCGACGACCATCTACGCGACTCGGGGCTGCCGCACACGATCCTGCAACCGGTCGGCTTCATGCAGAATCTCCTCACCGAGGTCAGTTTCGCCGATGGCGAGGGACGGTTCTACGGCTCGTACGGGCCCGGTCGGGTCGGTTACCTCGACGCTCGGGACATCGCCGATGTCGCCGCTGCCCTGTTGACCCGGCCGGTCGAGGCGGACGCCACGCTGATCCTGACCGGCCCCGAGGCACCCACCCACGACGAGGTCGCCGAGACGATGACCGCAGTGCTCGGCCGCCCGGTGCGCTATCTCGATCTGCCGGTGGCCGCCATGGCGCAGCGCCTACGCGCGGCCGGCCTGCCTCCGGCGTTCGCCGACGACCTCGCCACGCTGATGCGCGACGTCGGCGACGGCCGGTGGGCCGACACCACCGACACCGTCCAGACGATCACCGGCCGCCCTCCGCGCACCCTCGCCACCTTCGTCACCGACCACGCCACCTCCTGGCCCTGATGCCCTCTGCTGTCCGAAGCCGGACAGGCAGTGGATCCGACCGGCCGCTTCCTGCCGATGATCGCCGCTGACTAGCCTGTCAGCGGCAGTGGGGACGCGCGCTTGTCGGGAGTTTTGTGGGACGCCCAAAAGTGGTGGTGTCGATCGACTTCGGCACCCATGGCAGCGGTTACGCCTATGTAGTGGTGAGTCCGCACAATGACGATCCGCGTACCCGGGACAAGAACATCGTGGTGAGCAGTGGCTGGCCGGACAGTCCACAACGTACGGTCAAGGATCTGTCCGCGGTCGTCACCAATGCCGCCGGCGGTCCCGTCGACTGGGGATACACCGCGAAGTACCGCTGGTCCGACACCCCGGCGAACCGGCGCGCCAAGGCGGGCCTGCATGGCTTCGCCTACGCCTTCAAGATGGCGCTCAGCCCGCAGCCGGAGACCCGGTCGGTGCCGCAGGCGGAGGGTGCGGTCGACCTCGACGACGAGCCGGCGCTGCGGGTGCTGGTGGCCGGCATGCTGCGGCGGATGCGGATCAGCGCGTTGAGCCAGATCAGGGCCGACGTCGGGGAGATCCGAGAAAGGGACATCCGCTGGTGCGTCACGGTGCCGGCCATCTGGTCGGCCGGACAGCGGCAGTTCATGCGCGAGGCGATAGCCCGGGCCGGCTTCACCGACGTGGCGCATGTCCTGCTCGGGGTGGAACCGGAGGTCGCCGCCCTCTACTGCCTGACCACGCCGGGTCGGGCACTGGACGGACGCGGCGCCAACACCGACTTCACCATCATGGACGGGGTCCGGGTCGTGGTGGTGGACTGCGGCGGTGGCACCGTCGACATCTCCGCCTATCAGGCGCAGAAGCGGCACGGGCAGACGGTGCTGGGAGAGATCGGCACCGGCAGCATCGGCGGGGCGCTCGGATCCCAGTACGTCAACCAGCAGTTCCGCCGGCAGGTGCTCACCGACCGGTTCGGCGCGGAGGTGCTGGCCAGGTGGGAGGCGGGCCCCCAGCGTCGGCTCCTCAACGCCATGGAGGACGAGTGGGACGCGGTCAAGGCGCACCTGTCGGTCGCCTTCGGACCAGGGGAACCACCGCAGATCACCAGCAACCCGATGCTGGAGATTCCGGCCCCGCTCTGGGCGGCGCTGCCGGCCCGGGTCCGCGACCGGCTGACCGACCTCGCCGATGACGAGCGCTATCTCAGACTGACCTCCGTCGAGGTGCAGGCACTGCTGGATCGGGTCGTCGAGCCGATCATCGACCTGATCGCGACCAAACTCGACGAGGTACGCGGCGAATCCGATGGCGGCCCGATTGTGCTGGTCCTGGTCGGCGGCTTCGCCAACAACGAGTACCTGCGCCGCCGGGTGCGGCACCGGTTCGACGGCTTGGCCCTGGCCATGCGACCACAGCAGCCCCGGGAAGCGGTGCTTCGTGGGGGCGTGCATTTCGGCTACGCCCCCGAGCAGATCTGGCAACGCCGGTCGGCACGCACCTACGGTCTCGCGCAGAGCCTGGAGTTTCGTCCCGGCATCGACGATCGGCAGCGGCTGATCATCGACCACGAGAACGTGTGGCGCTGCACCGGCCGCTTCAAGGTGCTCGTCACCCGGGGAGCGCCGGTGCCGGCGCAGAGCTGCGTCGTCGCCGAGACCTTCCCCACCCTGCGTAACCAGGAGACGCTGGAACTCGGCTTCTACTGGACGGACAAGACCGATCCGCAGTACGTCGACGAAGCGGACGTCTTTCCGCTCAACCGGATGCTCGTCGACATCCGGGCGACCACGGGGCTGCCCATCCGCCAACGCGCCGTCAGGCTGGAGCTGTATTTCGGCGAGACGACCATACGAGCGGTGGCGATCAACCAGAGGACCGGCGCGAAAGCCGAGGTGAAGATGTTGTTCGATCCACTGTTCGCCAATATCCGGCACGGGTCACCGAACTGATCGGAGAGGGGGGCTGCGGTGTTCGGGTACAGCCGGCGGATCGCCGTCGAGCGGGTCGTCACCGAACTGCGTGAGGCTCGCGGGCAACTCGCGTCGCTGGTGACGGTGATACAGAACGCTGCGACGTCGGGCGCTGCGGAGCCGGTAAGGGCGCCGGAGGAGGGCTCGGCGGGGGAACTGGCCGCGCTGCGAGCCGAGGTCGAGCGCCTCCGCGCCCGGCTGGCCGACCAGGACGCCCGGCTGGCCGACCAGGGCGCGCAGTTGGCGGATCAGCGGTCGGTGATTGCCGGTGCCGCCGGGGCGACACGTCTCGATCCGGTGCATCACGAGGAGTTGGCCGGTCGCTACCAGCTGCTTGCCACCCAGGAGTACACCGAGTTGGCTCGGCTGCGGATGCGCTCCGGGTCCGTACCCTCCGCCGCGCGTAGCCGCGCGACCGCCCGGCTGGTCCGTGAGCTGATCGGCCTGATGCTCGGTCGGGGGCCTGTCGACGAGGAGGAGCTTGCCGCCTGGCTGCGCGCGACGGCCCCGCCCGGTGCCGCGTCGACGACTGTCGACGACCCACGGCAACAGCTCACCGAGGCGGAGCGACAGGCTGTCCGCAACGCCTGCGATCAGACCCGTCGGCTCCGCGCCGAGCTGGCCCGCTGCCAGCAGCCGATGGTGCTGGTCGACGAGGTGCCTCGGGGCGAGCCGGTGGTGCCGGGCACCGTACGCCCCTGGCGCAACTGCCAGGCGACGGGCGCGATCGACTTCGTCGTGGCACCGAGCTATGTCGCGGGCGGTGAGGTCTTCAGCCCGGCGCTGGTGTTCACGGTCGAGCCGCCCGAGCCGGGAGCCGGGTGAGCTGATGAGCGAACCGATAGTTCCCCGGCTGCCCGACGACAGGGTGGACGTGGTGGTGCTCGCCCAGCGGGTGCCGGTCGTACAGAGCAGGCTGCTCATCGAACTGGTCAGCGACATCGGCTCAGTGCAGGCGATGGTGGTCCAGCAACGCCGGGCGACCTTCTTCCCGCGCCTGCTCGACCAGGTGACCGGCAAGGCCCGCAAGCAGCGCCACTATCTCGACCAGACAGTGGTTCGCAGCCAGGCCAACACACTGGCGTGGGTCAACGAGTTGGCCGCCCGTGGCGCCGTGACCGACCTCGCGCTGCGCGAGTGCGCGGTACACCTGCGCGATCTTCAGGTCGGACTCGCCGACACCCACCAGGCGGTGGCGCAGACCAGGGGCCAGGTCGGTCAGCTCAGCGGACTGATCCGCGAGATCGCCACAGTGGTCGACCAGGAGCTGGCCCGGCAGGAACGCCGGCTCGACCAGCAGCAGCGGCAGTTGGCGCAGCACGAGGCGCGGCTGCGGCTGCTGGAGAGCCGGCTCGATCACCAGGATGCGCTGCTGAAGCTGCTCGCCACCGAGTTGGTTGCGCAGCATCACCAGCTGATCCAGCTACAGCTACGGCAACACGCCTGGGAGGCGTTCAGTCGTTCGCTCGCCCGTTACCGCAATGGCGCCTACCGTGGATTGCCGTGGCTCTACCAGGTGACGCTGTTCGGTAGCGAGATCGTCGCGGGTGCCTGTGGTCAGCACGAGTTCGCCAGTGGCGACCGCATCCAGCGGGAGTGGTTGGTGGAGGCGATCCTGGACGACGCGGCCTCGGCCACCGCCTGGATCGGCGGTCGGCCACTGGAGCAACTGCTGGACGAGGCGTGCGCGGAGATCACCGATACCGACGACCGGCACCTGGTGGCCGAACTGCTCGATGACGAGACCCCCGACCTGCAGCCGGTGCCGAACCGGCCGTTGCTGGTCGCGCTGGCGCTGGCCATCCGGTACGCGGCCGAGCCAGCCGCGTTGCCGGACGGCCGTACCCCTGGTCAGCAGGCGCTGCGCGATGTGCGGGCCCGCGGCGACGAACTGCTGGAGAGCACCATGACGGTGCCGGAGTTCGTCCATCGCATCGTCGACGAACTGGCCGATGCCGGTGCCGAGACCCGCGCCTGGCTCGCCGATGCGCATCCCTGATCCATGGCGTGTGCCGGCGCGACGAGCAGACGGGAGGCAGCGATGACCGACGACCGGCTGCGCCGGATCGCCGAGCGTGCGCAGGAGATCGAAAAGCAGGCGGTGGCACCCGGGACAACCGGGCCGCCCCAGGTGCCGCCGCCGATCGACGTGACCCCGCCCGGGCTGCCCCGGATCGGGTTGTTACTCGGCGGCGGCGCGGCAAAGGGCGCCTATGAACTGGGTGCGATCGAGGCCCTGGCCGCGCAGGGGTTGTCCATCGAGGCGATCGCCGGAAGCAGCATCGGTGCCCTCAACGGGGTGGTGCTGGCCTGCGCCCCTGACCTACCGACCGGCGCGCAGCGGCTCGGCGACCTCTGGACGAAGGTCAGCTCCCGGTTGAGCGCCGCCGTGGTGGGCCAACCCGGGCGACCCGACGACTCCGGCGAGGTGGACGAGGCGTTCGCCGTGGGCGTGGCGAACCTGCCGGTGCGCGCCGTTCGGTTGCTGCTCGACAACGGTTACCTGGAGCAGCTGGTCGAACAGGTCGTCGACGTCGACACGCTGCGGGTCGGCCCGCCGATGTGGGTGACCGGCCTGCCGGTGGGACCGCCACCGTGGTTCCCGCTTGAGCGTGCCGTGCAGCATGCCGTCAACTGGCTCGCGGCCCGTCTCGGCAAGGCCGAACTTCTGCATCTCAACCACCTGCCTCGCGCCGAGGTGTGCGCTGCGGTGCTGGCCAGCGCCGCCTTGCCGTTCCTGTTCAGTTCCCGCCGCGTCGGCGAGCGGTACTACGCCGATGGCGGCTTGGGTCAGGACAAGGTGCCGGTCCGGGCGTTCGCCGCGCAAGGCTGCGAGTTGGTGATCGCGGTGCACCTCGACGCCCTCGACGTGCTCCGGGAACGCGACCGGGCCGGAATCAAGTTGCTGGAGGTGCGCCCGAGTCGCCCGCTGAGCCCGAAAGGACTGGTCGGTGCCGCGAACGGGCTGCTCGACTTCTCGCCACAGCGGATGGCCCAACTGCGTGCGCTCGGCCACGCCGACATGACCACAGCCCTGACCAGTTATGCGCAGCAGGCCGGTCTGGTGTGGTTGCGCCGGGAGAGCCAACGGGCGGCCCTGGAGGCCGTCAGTGAGTTGCGTGAGCCACCGACCCCACCGCGATGATCAGCCACCGGGTTGCGGTGGCACCCGGAGCATCCGCCCGCCGACGCCACCCTCGGGGAAACTCAGAGCGCCGAAGAACTTCTCCGACTCGCCGCTGCGAATTGTCTCGACCTTCTCCAACAGGGCCCGGGTCGCCTCGTAGCCGAGTTCTTCCCGCCGCTGCGGGTCGTCGACCGATTCGGCCCGGCCGAACTCGAGTTCCCATTGGCTGAAGGCCCTGATCAACTCGAAATGGGTCCGTCGGAGCAGGCTCCACATCTGATCCCACTGATAGAACGTGCGCAAGGCGGTCGCGGTGGCGATGACCACGCCCGCGAGGGCGATGACCACGTCTTTTCCCGGATAGCGGAAGCCGGCGAGCAGTGGCAGCGCAGCACTGACGACGATCACCAGGATCCCGGTGAAACGGAAATGACGGCGGTGCCATTTCGCCCGCCAGTCGTACTGCTTCCGCAGGCTCGACACATTCGTCTCAGCCAGTCGGCGGTACGCCGCCATAGGGTCGTCGGAGTCGGCGTTGCTGTGGTCGCGAGTTCTGTGGTCCGCACGCGATTCCTCAGGCATATCCCGAGCGTAAGTCTCATTGCTGGGATGGCCTATAGCCGGAAAAGACGATGTTGTCGGCGAACTGCCGGGCGTATCTCTCCTGCTCCACTGTGGTCACCGGCCAGGCGAGCACCGGCACGTCCCGGCGACGCCACCAGGCGACCAGCCGTGACGGAAAGCCGTCCACCTCGTACGCCAGGAAATCCGGTCGGGTCACGACGTTGCTGAGCATGCTGCGGCCGATGAGTCGGGTCAGCGGGTCGGCGGTGCGCAACAACCCGCAGATCCGGCCGACCGGCGCGCGTCGCTGTGCCGGCATCCGCAGCATCGCGACCCGCAGCGCCGCCACCAACACTGGATCGAACGACTCGACGGCGTACGGTCCCGGATAGCCGGCGAGCTGCCGCAGCACGGCCGAGGCCAGCGTTGGCGGCAGGATCGGCACCGGACGCTTCAGCTCGATCAGCAGCGGCACCCGGCCCGCGACCTGCCGCAGCACCTCCATCAGGGAGGGAATGCGCTCGTCGGTACCGTCGAGCCGCAGCCGCTGCCGATCCGCCGGAGTGAGTCGACCGGTCCGGATGGCCGCGCCGGTCAGGTCGGTCAGGTCGTAGTCGTGCACCACCACCAACTCGCCGGCCGTGGTCAACTGCACGTCGAGTTCACAGCCGTAACCGGCGGCGGCAGCGGCCTCGAAGGCGGCCAGCGAGTTGGCGGGTCGACCGGGCCCGACCAGCCCGCGATGCGCGATCGGGGTCTGCGTCAGCCAACTCCACCCGGATGCCAACCGTTCCCCTCCCGAAGTCACCCTCCACGATAGGTCAGGGCTGCTGAGCCGCCGTCTCCTCGCCAAGTACGGTGAGGAGTTGCTCACCGTACTTGGCGAGTTTGTTCTCGCCTACGCCACTGATCCGGGAGAGGTCGGCCAGGGAGGACGGGGCGTCGGCGGCGATCTGGCGCAGCGTGGCGTCGTGGAAGATGACGTACGCCGGGACGCCCTGCTCCTTGGCGGTTGCCGCGCGCCAGGCGCGCAGCCGCTCGAAGGTGCCGGCCGCCTCGGCGGGCAGCTCGGCGACGACTGTCGCTGCGCCCCGCGGCTTGGCCACCCGCGCCGCCCGCGCCGGCTCACGGCGCATCATCACGGTACGCCGTTTACCGAGTACCTCGGCGCTGGCGTCGGTGAGGGCCAGGGTGCCGTAGTCACCCTCGACCGCCAGCAGCCCCTCGGCGAGCAACTGCCGCACCACGCCGCGCCACTCCGCCTCGCTCAGCTCCTCGCCGATGCCGAACACGGTGAGCGAGTCGTGCCGATGCTGGACGATCTTGTCGGTGCTGCGGCCGAGCAGGATGTCGACGCAGTGTCCGGCGCCGAAGCGCTGGTTACGCTCCCGGTCCAGCCGGTACACCGTGGAGAGCAGCTTCTGCGCGGCCACCGTGCCGTCCCACGACTCGGGCGGCTCCAGGCAGGTGTCGCAGTTGCCGCAGCCGCAGCCGGCCGGCTCGCCGAAATACTCAAGCAGCTGGGCGCGGCGGCAGCGGACCGTCTCGCAGAGCGCCAGCATCGCGTCGAGGTGAGCGGCGAGGTTACGCCGGTGCGCCAGGTCGCCCTCGGACGTGTCGATCATCTTGCGCTGCTGTACGACGTCCTGCAGCCCGTACGCCAGCCAGGCGGTTGACGGCAACCCGTCCCGTCCCGCCCGGCCGGTCTCCTGGTAGTAGCCCTCGACCGACTTGGGCAGGTCAAGATGGGCGACGAAGCGTACGTCCGGCTTGTCGATGCCCATCCCGAAGGCGATGGTCGCCACCATCACCACCCCGTCGGCGCGCAGGAACCGCTGCTGGTTCGCCGCGCGCGTCGCCGCGTCCAGACCGGCGTGGTACGGCAACGCGTCCACGCCGTTGGCGACCAGGAACTCGGCGGTCTTCTCCACCGAGGCGCGGGACAGGCAGTAGACGATGCCCGCGTCGCCCGGGTGCTCGTCGCGCAGCAGGGCGAGCAGTTGCTTGCGCGGCTCCCGCTTCGGCACGATCCGGTACTGGATGTTGGGCCGGTCGAAGCTGGCCACGAAATGCCGCGCCTCGCCCAACTGGAGCCGGGTGGCGATCTCCGTCCGGGTGGCGCTCGTCGCGGTGGCGGTGAGCGCGATCCGGGGCACCCCGGGCCAGCGTTCGTGCAGCATCGACAGGTTCAGGTAGTCGGGCCGGAAGTCGTGCCCCCACTGCGACACGCAGTGCGCCTCGTCGATGGCGAACAGGCTGATCCGGCCCCGGTCCAGCAGGCTCAGCGTGGCCTGGCTGGCCAGCGCCTCCGGCGCGAGATAGAGCAGGTCGATCTCCCCGGCCACGAACTCCGCCTCGACCAGCCGGCGGGTGTCGAAATCGAGCGTGGAGTTGAGGAAGCCGGCCTTCACCCCGACCGCGGTCAGCGCGTCCACCTGGTCCTGCATCAACGCGATCAGCGGCGAGATCACCACCGCGACGCCATCGCGCACCAGCGCCGGAATCTGGTAACACAGCGACTTGCCGCCACCTGTCGGCATCAGCACCAGCGCGTCCCCGCCGGCCACCACGTGGTCGATCACCTCACGCTGGAAACCACGGAAGGCGTCGTACCCGAAGATCCTCTGCAGTACATCGAGCGCCGCTGTCACCTTCTCCCCGGTCGGTGCGTCGGAGGCAGCCAACTCGGCGACGCTCAGGTCGGCGCTGCTTCGATCGGTGCTGCTCGGCTCGGTGTTGCTCGGCTCGGTGTTGCTCGGCTCGGTGCTGCTCGGATCGGCGGGGGAGACCATCCGAGGATTCTACGAGCCACTCCCGCTGACTGGCGGACGCCGTTCCCGAGATGCCAACGGCGCCCTGGCCCGGTCGCCTGCTGTCGTCGAGTCGTCAGCCGATGGGCAAGGCGCGGATCCGAAGGCGTTCGTCGGCCAACACGACGAACGCGCCATCGGTCAGGTCAGCGCGGGCTGGCGGGACCGCTGGCTGCCCGTGTCCTTCACGAGACGCCGCAACTGGTGCCCGAGCACGGGGATCGGTGACGGTTCTACGAGTCTCGTCTCGGCGTGTCGTCTCGGTTCTCTGTCACCGATCGAGGCGCAGTGACCGCAAGGGTTCCCGCGGGCGAACCGCTTCGGCGGCGGGCGGTCGACGACGGATCCGTACCCGCGGACGTCGCGATGGCGGACCTGATTGCCCTGGTCAATGCGATCGCACTGGCAGCGGAGCCGGTGGGCGCGGCCGGGGCGCAACGGCTTGTTCGGCTCGGCCCTGCTCGCCCACCGACGGGTCGCCGGGGGCGGCTGACCGGTGCCACGACGGTCACCAGTTGCTAGCGTGCTGGGGGTGACGCGTTACCTTGTCGTGCCCGGTCGAGGAGTTCCCTTACCCGACCACTGGTCGCGCAGGTGGGTCAGCAGCGACCCGAAGTATCGATGGGCCCCCGAACCGCCCGGCCCGCCGTTTGTCGTCACCGAACGGGTCGCCGCGCTGCACGCGGCGATAAGCGCCGACAGCGAGCCGGTGATCCTGGTGGCGCACAGCGCCGGGTGCCTGACCGTCGCTGTCTGGGCCAGCCAGCACGTCGGCCCAGTCCGGGCCGCGCTGCTGGTCACGCCGCCGTATCTGGATCCGGACTGGACTGCCGAACCGGACGAGACCGTCGACGTCTTCATCGGCCACGTGCCACGCGAACCGCTGCCGTTCCGTTCGATCCTGGTCGCCAGTCGCAACGATCCACATGCCACGTTCGCGCAGTTCGAGGCGTACGCGCGAGACTGGGGCTCGGAGCTGTTCGACGCGGGCGCGGTCGGGCACCTGGACTCCAAGACCGGGTTCGGCCCGTGGCCCGACGGCCAGCGCTTGGTCCGATCGTTGACCGTGCCGCCGAGTCACGACGGATCGGCTGGTACCTGACGCTCCGCCTCGTCTCGCCCGGGCCGGGGGCGTGATGACCGGCACGGCGGTCAGGAGGGTCGGGGGACCGGGACGGGTTTGGCCCAGCGGGGGGCGCCTGTCTCATCGACGTGGCAGAAGGCGACGAGCAGGTCGGCCGGGTCGGTGAGCGGGGCCGCGCCGGTGCCCATCCGGAACAGCGCCACCAGGCTGCCGTCGGCGACCGCGCGGGTGCCGACCGCGCCCAGGTTGTCGGGCGTACGCAGCGAGTCGCTCGACTCCGGACGGGAGGCGGCACCGGCGAGCCAGTCGTAGCGGTCGGCCAGTTGCTCGTACGAGTCGGCCCAGTTGAAGCCGGTGCCGCCGACGGCGTCCCAGCCATCGAAGGGTGGCACCACCCGGGGTGGCGTCAGCCGCTTGTCCAGCAGCATCACCTGGTAGTTGCCCGGCAGTTCCGGCCCGGACCAGCGCAACCGCAGCAGCACGGACTGGTTGTCCGGGTCGCCGTCGACAGTTGCGCCGTTGCGCCAGCCGTACGCGGCGGCCAGGTCGGCCACCTGGTGCGCCGCCGGCAACATCGCCTCGACGGTGACGGTGACCGCGTCCGGGCTGCCGTGCTGCTCACGTTCGCGTTGCCGGGCGTGGTCAACTGTGGCCAGTACCGCGACGGTGACCGAGACGAGGGCCACCACCCAGCGCAGTCGCGCCCCGTGTCTGCCCATGGCCGGAGGATAGCCGCAGACCACACCTGACGCCGTCAGCCAGCCGACAGCACCGGCGAGCTAGAGTCGCTGATTGACCAGGCCCGGTCGGTATCGACCGGGGCGCCACGGCTTGGGGGTTATGGGTGGGCGAGGCGCACACGAGCGGTCACCACACCGGCGGTTCCGGGACGGTGGCCGAGACGGACACCACGCTTGTCGTGGTCACCGGCCTGTCCGGCGGCGGGCGCAGCACCGTGGCGCGGGCCCTGGAGAACGTCGGCTTCTACGTGGTGGACAACCTGCCGCAGGCGCTGCTGCTGGACATGGCCGAGCTGGCGGTGAAGGCTGGTGGGGCGGCCCGGCGTACCGCGATGGTGCTTGACGTACGCTCCCGGGCCTTCTCCACCGACCTGGCCGAGGCGATCCGGGAGCTGAAGGAGCGCGGCTACGCGCCCCGGGTGGTCTTCGTCGACGCCGACGACGAGGTCCTGATCCGCCGGTTCGAGAGCGTCCGGCGCTCGCATCCGTTGCAGGGCGACGGCCGGCTCGCCGACGGCATCGCGGTCGAGCGGGGGTTGTTGGAGGAGGCCCGTGACCAGGCCGACGTGATCATCGACACCAGCCACCTGAACGTGAACCAGCTTCGTCGCCGGGTCGAGGAGCTGTTCGGCGGCGAGGACGCGCGCAAGCTGCGGGTGACAGTGATCTCCTTCGGGTTCAAGTACGGCCTGCCGCCGGACGCCGATTTCGTGCTCGATGCCCGGTTCCTGCCCAACCCGTACTGGGTACCCGAACTGCGTGAGCACACCGGCCGGGAGGAGGCGGTGAGCGCCTACGTGCTGGGGCAGGAGGGCGCGGACGCCTTCGTGGAGGCGTACGCGGACCTGGTCGGCGCCACCACCGCCGGATTCGAGCGGGAGGGCAAGCGGTACCTGACCGTGGCGGTCGGCTGCACCGGCGGCAAGCACCGCAGCGTGGCGATCGCCGAGGAGTTGGCCGCCCGGCTGCGCCGCGCCGGGCTGGCCGCCAACGCGCAGCACCGCGACCTGGGGCGGGAATGACGATCCGGGTGGTGGCCTTCGGCGGCGGCCACGGCCTGTCCGTCTCACTGCGGGCGTTACGTCGCTGCGCCCCGGAACTGGACCTGGACATCACCGCCGTGGTGACCGTCGGTGACGACGGCGGCTCCAGCGGTCGGCTGCGCGCCGAGCGCGGCGGACTACCCCCCGGTGACCTGCGCCAGGCGCTGGTCGCGCTCGCCGGTGATCACCCTGCCACCCGGCGCAGCGCAGGGCTGTTCCAGCACCGCTTCGCCGAGGTGACCGCCACCGGCGGCAGTAACGGGCTGACCACCGCCAGGCGTGACGGGCTGGCCGGTCACGCGGTGGGCAACCTGGTGCTGCACGGCCTGATGGAGCTGCTGGGCGATCCGGTGGCCGCCCTGGAACACGCCGGGGCGATGCTCGGCGCGGTGGGTCGGGTGCTGCCCATGTCGTGCCAGCCGGTCGGCATCGAGGCCCAGGTACGCGGGGTGGACCCGGACCACCCCGACGCGGTGTGCACCGTACGCGGCCAACACCAGGTGGCGATCACCACCGGGCGGGTCGAGTCGCTGCGGCTGACCCCGCAGGCGCCCGCCGCCTGCACGCAGGCGGTCGCCGCGATCGGCGCCGCCGACTGGCTGATCTTCGGGCCGGGCAGCTGGTACACGAGCGTGCTGCCGCACCTGCTGGTGCCGCAGCTGGCCGCGGCGATCCTGGCCAGCCCGGCCCGGCGGCTGGTGACGCTCAACCTCGCCGCCGAGAAGGAGACCCTCGGTCTCTCCGTCGCCGATCACCTGGCGGCGCTGCGTTGGTACCTGCCGGAACTGGTGGTCGACTTCGTGCTCGCCGACGCCAAGGCGGTCGGTGACCCCGAACCGGTCGGTCGTGCGGCAGAATCGCTGGGAGCCCGACTGGTTCTCGCTCCCGTCGCGGTCGACGACGGCACTCCCCGTCATGATCCGGCCGCCCTGGGCGCCGCGCTGGTGCCCGTCCTGGGCGCCGATCGTTAGACACGTACGTAATCTCCGGTGACACGCCGGAACCGGTCCGTGAGGGGACGCACAATGGCGATGACGGCTGCGGTCAAGGACGAGCTGAGTCGGGTCGACGTGCCCAAGCCCTGCTGCCGGCGGGCGGAGATGGCGGCGCTGCTGCGGTTCGCCGGTGGGCTGCACATCGTCTCCGGTCGGGTGGTGGTGGAGGCGGAGCTGGACACCGGCGCGGTGGCCCGCCGGCTGCGCCGCGAGATCGCCGAGGTGTACGGCTATCCGAGCGAGATCCACGTGCTCGCCTCCGGCGGCCTGCGCAAGGGCAGCCACTTCATCGTCCGGGTGGTCAAGGACGGCGAGGCCCTGGCCCGGCAGACCGGGCTGCTGGACGTGCGGGGTCGGCCGGTACGCGGCCTGCCGCCGCACGTGGTCGCCGCGAACGTCTGCTGCGCGGTCTCCGCCTGGCGGGGCGCGTTCATGGCACACGGCTCACTCACCGAGCCGGGCCGCTCGAGCGCCCTGGAGATCACCTGCCCGGGGCCGGAGTCGGCCCTGGCCCTGGTCGGCGCGGCCCGCCGGCTCGGCATCACCGCGAAGAACCGTGAGGTGCGGGGCGTGGACCGGGTGGTGGTCAAGGACGGCGACGCGATCGCCGCGCTGCTCACCCGGATCGGCGCGCACGCCAGCGTGCTGGCCTGGGAGGAGCGCCGGGTACGCCGCGAGGTGCGCGCCACGGCCAACCGGCTGGCCAACTTCGACGACGCGAACCTGCGCCGCTCGGCGCGGGCGGCGGTGGCCGCCGCGGCCCGGGTCACCCGGGCGCTGGAGATCCTCGCCGACGACGCGCCGCAGCACCTGACCTCGGCCGGGCGGCTGCGGCTGGAGCACCGGCAGGCGTCGCTGGAGGAGTTGGGCGCGCTCGCCGACCCGCCGCTGACCAAGGACGCCATCGCCGGCCGGATCCGCCGGCTGCTGGCGCTCGCCGACAAGCGGGCGCGGGACCTGGGCATCCCGGATACCGAAGCGGCAGTCACACCCGACATGCTCGTGGTCTGATAGGACGGTGGGTCGTCCGGGTGCGGTGAGGAACCACCCGACGCAGCGCGGGTGCGTACGCTCGGATAGGGTCGCTGCGTACGGCAAGGGGGCCGGCAGCGGCACTTCCCGCCGTACCCACCGCCTCACGGCGGTCTGGTCCCACGGACCGCGGCGGGGTGGCCGAGAAATCGTAGACGGCCGGCTCCAACGGTCGGCGCACAACACTCCGCCGCCGAGGATCTCCACGCCGGCGGACCAAAACGCGAGGAGATGGGACCTGTGACCATCCGGGTTGGCATCAACGGCTTCGGCCGGATCGGCCGTAACTTCTTCCGGGCAGTGCTGGCGTCCGGCGCTGACGTCGAGATCGTGGCGGTAAACGACCTCACCGACAACGGCACGCTCGCCCACCTTGTCAAGTACGACAGCATCCTGGGCCGCCTCGGCCAGGAGGTCAAGGCCACCGCCGACGAGATCATCGTGGGTGGCAAGAGCATCAAGGCGTACGCCGAGCGGGACCCGGCGGCGCTGCCGTGGGGCGACCTGAACGTCGACGTGGTCATCGAGTCCACCGGCTTCTTCACTGACGCCACCAAGGCCAAGGCACACCTCGACGGCGGGGCCAAGAAGGTCATCATCTCGGCGCCGGCCAAGAACGAGGACGTCACCGTGGTGGTGGGCGTCAACGAGGGCAGCTACGACCCGGCCAAGCACAACATCATCTCGAACGCCTCCTGCACCACCAACTGCCTCGCGCCGATGGCGAAGGTGCTGCACGACACGTTCGGCATCCAGCAGGGTCTGATGACCACCATCCACGCGTACACCCAGGACCAGAACCTCCAGGACGCGCCGCACTCCGACCTGCGCCGGGCCCGCGCCGCCGCGCTGAACATCGTGCCGACCTCGACCGGTGCCGCGAAGGCCATCGGCCTGGTGCTGCCGGACCTCAAGGGCAAGCTCGACGGGTACGCCCTGCGGGTGCCGATCCCCACCGGCTCCGCCACCGACCTCACCGTCACCGTCGGCCGCGAGACCACGGTGGACGAGGTCAACGCCGCGCTGAAGGCCGCCGCGGACGGGCCGCTGCGCGGCATCCTCACCTACAACGAGGACCCGATCGTCTCCGCCGACATCGTCACCGACCCGGCGTCGTGCATCTTCGACGCGCCGCTGACCAAGGTCATCGGCAACCAGGTCAAGGTCGTCGGCTGGTACGACAACGAGTGGGGCTACTCCAACCGCCTGGTGGACCTGGTCAAGCTGGTGGGTTCGTCGCTGTGAGCATCCGTACCCTCGACGACCTGCTCGCCGAGGGGGTGTCGGGTCGGCGCGTGCTGGTGCGCGCCGACCTGAACGTCCCGCTCGACAAGCAGACCGGCGCCATCACGGATGACGGCCGGATCCGGGCGGTGCTGCCGACGCTCGGCGCGCTGACCGAGGCCGGCGCCAAGGTGGTCGTCTGCTCGCACCTGGGTCGGCCGAAGGGCGCGCCGGACCCGCAGTTCAGCCTGGCCCCGGTCGCCGGTCGGCTCGGCGAGCTGCTCGGCGCGCCTGTGCACTTCGCCACCGACACCGTCGGCGAGTCGGCCCAGGCCACCGTCGCCGACCTCGCCGACGGCGAGGTCGCGCTGCTGGAGAACCTCCGCTTCAACAAGGGGGAGACCAGCAAGGACGACGCCGAGCGGGGTGCCTTCGCCGACCAGCTCGCCGCGTTCGGCGACGCGTACGTCGACGACGCTTTCGGTGCCGTGCACCGCAAGCACGCCAGCGTGTACGACGTGCCGGCGCGGCTGCCGCACGTCGCCGGCCGGCTGGTGCTGCGTGAGGTCGAGGTGCTCTCCACGCTCACCGGCGACCCCGAGCGGCCGTACGTGGTGGTGCTCGGCGGCTCCAAGGTCTCCGACAAGCTCGCCGTGATCGAGGCGCTGCTGCCGACCGTGGACCGGCTGCTCATCGGTGGCGGCATGTGCTTCACCTTCCTCAAGGCGCAGGGCCACGAGGTGGGCACGTCGCTGCTCGAGAAGGACATGGTCGAGACCTGCCGCAACCTGCTGGAGCGCTCCGAAGGCAAGATCATGCTCCCGGTCGACGTGGTGGCCGCCGACGCCTTCGCCCCGGACGCCGCGCACGACGTGGTGCCCGCCGACGGCATCCCCAGTCACCGGGTCGGGCTCGACATCGGGCCGGAGACCGTGGCCGGGTTCGCCGCGGCCTTGAAGACCGGCACCCGGACGATCTTCTGGAACGGCCCGATGGGCGTGTTCGAGATGGCCGCGTTCGCCAACGGCACCCGGGGGGTCGCCGAGGCGATCGCCGGATCCGAGGCGTTCAGCGTCGTCGGCGGCGGTGACTCGGCCGCTGCGGTGCGGGCGTTGGGGCTGGACGAGAAGTCGTTCGGGCACATCTCCACCGGCGGTGGCGCCTCCCTGGAATACCTGGAGGGCAAGACCCTCCCCGGCATCGCGGCCCTGGAGAACTGATGGCGAGCGCTCCCCGCCGGCCCCTGATGGCCGGCAACTGGAAGATGAACCTCAACCACCTCGAGGCCAACCTGCTGGTGCAGAAGCTGGCGGCCAGCCTCACCGAGAAGCAGCTGACCGCGGTGGAGACGGTGGTCCTGCCGCCCTTCACCGACCTGCGTACGGTGCAGACCGTCGTGGAGGGCGACAAGCTGCTGATCGGCTACGGGGCGCAGGACCTCTCGGCGCACGCCTCCGGCGCGTACACCGGGGAGATCTCCGGGGCGATGCTGGCCAAGCTGGGCTGCACCTACGTGGCGGTCGGGCACTCCGAGCGGCGGGAGTACCACCGCGAGGACGACGCGCTCGTCGGTGCCAAGGTGCAGGCCGCGCTGGCCAACGGGCTGACCCCGATCCTCTGCGTGGGGGAGGGGCTGGACATCCGGGAGCAGGGCGGGCACGTGGCGCACTGCAACAACCAGCTCGACGCGGCGCTCAAGGGGCTCACCGCCGAGCAGGTCACCAAGGTCGTCGTCGCGTACGAGCCGGTCTGGGCGATCGGCACCGGCAAGACGGCCACCCCGGACGACGCCCAGGAGGTCTGCGGTGCGGTGCGGAGCCGGCTGGCCGAGACCTTCGACCCGAGCACGGCCGAGCAGGTCCGGATCCTCTACGGCGGCTCGGTGAAGTCGTCGAACGTGGCCGCGATCATGGCTCAGCCGGACGTGGACGGCGCCCTGGTGGGCGGCGCGAGCCTGGACGCCGAGGAGTTCGCGAAGATCTGCCGGTTCCCGGAGCACATCTCGGCCTGATCGCTCGCTATCCTTGACTCCGCCCGTCCGCCGGTCGGTGCCGCCGTGCCCGAACTGCCCGGGCGAGGATCGTAACGAGAGGACTGACCCCCGCCATGCCGATCTGGTTCGCCTACACGTTGATCGTGTTGCTGGTCATCACGAGCGTCTTGCTCACCCTGCTGATCCTGCTGCACCGCGGCAAGGGCGGTGGAATGTCCAGCATGTTCGGCGGTGGGGTCAGCTCCAGCCTCGCTGGCTCGTCGGTGGCCGAGAAGAACCTCGACCGCTACACCGTTCTGGTGGGCATTGTCTGGTTCGCCTGCGTCATCGGTCTCGGGCTCTGGCTCCGCCTGCAGGTGGGCACGGGAGTCTGAGCAGACCCACTGGTCGTAGAATCTGCGCGCGGTTCGTCATTCGACGGGCCGCGCGCAGTCCGTTTCACCCGCTGCACCGCGTCGCCCGCCGTCTCTCCCCCTCGACGGTGGTCCCCTCCCACGACAGGAGTCAGCGCCGTGTCGAACGGCCACGTCATCCGGGGCGCCCGGGTCGGGTCCGCGCCCCCACGCCACCCCGATCGCCATCCACCCGTCGCATGCCGGTCGGTCAGCTACTGGTGCCGTAACGGGCATCGCATCGACGTCCGGCTCGCCGCCGACGTGGCGGCCCCGCCGGTGTGGGACTGCACCCGCTGCGGTCAGCCCGCCGGTGAGGACGCGCAGCATCCACCGGAGCGGAGCCGGGCCGAGCCGTACAAAACCCATCTGGCGTACGTCAAGGAGCGGCGTACCGAGGCCGAGGGCGAGGCACTGCTCGCCGAGGCACTGGCTGCCCTGCGGCAGCGCCGCAACCCCCGCTGAACCCGCACCCGGCACGCGGCGCGCTGCGGTGTTAGGAGGGGCCCCCTTTAATACACGAGGCGTTAATAGGGGGCCCCTCCTTTCACCGCGGGTGGATGGAGGTGGCGGCGGCGCGGTCGAGCAGCCAGAGGGTACGGCTGGTGCCCCGCACCCCGGCCGCCGGGATCTGTGCCGGCTCGGCGCCGGCCAGGGCCATGCCGACCGCCTCGGCCTTACCGGCGCCACTGGCCACCAGCCAGACCTCCTCGGCGGTGTTGATCGCCGGCAGGGTGAGAGTGGTCCGGATCGGTGGCGGCTTCGGGCTGTCCCGGACCGCGCTGACCGGCCGGCTCTCGTGCTGCACCGGGTGTTCTGGGAAAACCGAGGCGATGTGCCCGTCCTCGCCGACGCCGAGCATCAGCACGTCGAAGTGGGGCAGCTCGGCGGTGCCGGAGCGGGCCGCCCGGGCGAGTTCGGCCGCGTACCGCGCGGCGGCCTCCTCCGGCTCGACGCCGGCGTCGGCGGCCGGCATGGGGTGGATCCGGGCCGGATCGAGTGGCAGCGCGTCCAGTAGCGCCGCGCGGGCCTGGGTCTCGTTACGTTCCGGGTCGCCGGTGGGCAGGAACCGTTCGTCGCCCCACCACACGTCGACCCGGGACCAGTCGACGGCGGCGGCGGCCGGCAGCGCGGTCACCGCGCGGTGCACCGCCGCGGCGATCCGGCCGCCGGTGAGCACCACCGACGCCTCGCCCCGCGCGGCCTGCGCGTCGAGCAGCCGCACCACCAACCGGGCCGCGACGGCCTGCGCCAGCAGGTCGGCATCGGCGTGTACGGCGACACTCGCCTCTGTCATGGTGTCCTTCCGCGACCGCGCGTCGGCGGTCGTGTCGTGCCGTCGATCGGCGGGGTCAGGATCCGGTGCTGGTCGAGGCGTGCGCGCTGACGCCCGCCTCGGCCCGCTGGGCGGTGGCCGGGTCCTTCCAGACGTGCACCCGCCGGTCGGGGCGGCGGTCCAGGTTGGTCAGGCCGGCGAAGGCACCGAGCGCCTCGGCGTACACCTGGTCGGAGCCGAGCCGGCGCAGCTCCTCGGCGAGTTCGTCGCCGAGTGGCCGGCGGACCAGCGGCAGGGTGCGGTCCTCCTGGCCGGTACGCCGGAACACCGCCATGCTGTCGTCGCGGGTCAGCGTCAGCTCGTCGCCGTTGGCGCAGCGCAGCTGCACCTCGCGCATGCGCGGGAACTCCCTGCTCCGTTCCCAGCGTGGCTTGATGCCCAGCCGGCTGCGCAGCCACCCGCGCATCAGCGCGGCGGTTGGGTCGGTCGGCGGCGCGACGATCGCGGCATCGGTGAGCTGCGCCTCGGTGGTGTCGAACGCGCCGGCCACCAGGGTGCGCCACGGGGTGATCCGGGTCCAGGCGAGGTCGGTGTCGCCGGGGGCGTAGTCGCGGGCGCGCTGCCGCAGCGCCTCGATCGGGTCGGCGGCCTGGGCGCTGTCGGTGATCCGCCGGTCGGCGACCACGCCGAGGAAGTCGGTGGCGATCTCGTCCGGCGGCTCGCCGTGCCACCAGGTGACCACCGGCACGTCCGGCACCAGCAGCGGCATCACCACCGACTCGGCGTGCAGGGCCAGCCGCCCGTACATCCGCATGACCACGGCCTCGCACGGGCCGAGTCGCCCGCCGACGACGATCTCCGCGTCCAGCCGGCTGCGGTCGCGCTCCAGGTCGGAGCGGACGACCACGAGCAGTCGGCACGGGTGTGCGGCGGCGGCGATGGTTGCGGCGGCCTCCGCCTCGCGGACCCGCTTCTCGTCCACCACCACGATCAGGGTCAGCGCCATGCCGCTGGCCACCCCACCGGCGCTGCGCCGTTCGGCGGCGAGCGCCTTGACCACCTCGTTGCCGGTGGTGTCCCACAATCCGATCAACGGAGCCTCCTGGTTCGCTCGTGCTGCCCGGTCACGCCCGCCGCCAGGTCCGACCCTCGCGGGCCAGCATCTCGTCGGCGGCCCGGGGCCCCCACTCGCCGGACCGGTAGGGTTCCGGCTTCGTGCCCTCCCAGGCGTGTTCCAGCGGGTCCACCACGGCCCAGCTCTGTTCCACCTCGGCGGCGTCGGGGAAGAGCGTCCGATCGCCGATCAGCACGTCGAGCACCAACCGTTCGTACGCCTCCGGGCTGGACTCGGTGAACGCCTCGCCGTACTGGAAGTCCATCGCGATGTCGCGGACCTCCATGGTGGTGCCCGGCACCTTGGAGCCGAACTTGAGCACCACGCCCTCGTCCGGCTGGACCCGGATGACGAGCTGGTTGTTGCCGAGCATCTCCATGTCGGCGGCGGTGAAGGGCAGGTGTGGCGCCTTCTTGAACATCACCGCGACCTCGGTGACCCGGCGCGGCAGCCGCTTGCCGGCGCGGATGTAGAACGGCACCTCGGCCCAGCGGCGGTTCTGGATGCCGAGCCGCACCGCCACGTACGTCTCCGTGGTGGAGGTCGACGGGACGCCCTCCTCCTCCAGGTAGCCCTTGGCCCGCTGGCCGCCGACCCAGCCGGGCAGATACTGCCCGCGTACGGTGTCCTTCGCGACGTCCCGCGGCACGGTGATGGCCTTGAGCACCTTGAGCTTCTCGGCCCGGATCTCGTCGGCGTCGAAGCTTGTCGGCTCCTCCATCGCCACCAGGGCGAGCAGTTGCAGCAGGTGGTTCTGCAACACGTCGCGGGCGGTGCCGACCGAGTCGTAGAAGCCGGCGCGGCTGCCGATCCCGACGTCCTCGGCCATGGTGATCTGCACCGAGTCGACGTACTGCGAGTTCCAGAGTGGCTCGAAGAGGCTGTTGGCGAAGCGCAGGGCGAGGATGTTCTGGACCGTCTCCTTGCCCAGGTAGTGGTCGATGCGGAAGACGTCCTGCCGGGTGAACACGTCGTCGACCAGGTCGTTGAGCGCCTTGGCCGAGGGCAGGTCGTGCCCGAACGGCTTCTCCACCACCACCCGGCGCCAGCCACCGCACTTCTCGTTGTCGGCCATGCCGGTGCGGGCGAGCTGCTTGAGCACCACCGGGAAGGCGGCCGGTGGGATGGAGAAGTAGAAGGCCGCGTTGCCGTGGATGCCGTGGCTGTCCCGCAGGTCGTCCAGGCACTGGGCGAGCCGGTCGAAGGCGGCGTCGTCGTCGAACGAGCCGCCGACGAACTTGATGTTGTGTTCGAGGCGGGACCAGACCTCCTCCCGCCACGGGGTCCGGCAGTGTGCTTTCGCCGCCTCCCGGGCCAGCGACGCGAAGTCGCCGTCCCGCCAGTCGCGCCGGGCGAAGCCGGCCACCACGAAACCGGGCGGCAACAGGCCACGGTTGGCCAGGTCGTACACCGCCGGCAGCAGCTTCTTCTGGGCCAGGTCTCCGGTCACTCCGAAGATCACCAGAGCGCACGGCTCCGGGATCCGCGGCAGCCGCCGGTCCTGCGGGTCGCGCAGCGGGTTCACTCTGTCTCCTCTGTTCGCGACTGCGGGGCTCGCAGGATCGGCTCACTCCTTGCGCTCACGGTGCCTTCCCGATCCTGGTCGTCCACGTCGTTCATCGTCATGCCCGCAGGGACCCGATCGCGTCGAACAGGTGGGCCAGGCCCATTGTCCGGTCGGTCAGGTGCAGGTGCAGCAGCGGGCGGTCGCGACCAGCCAGGGCCCGGCGGTCGCTGGCGGCCTGCGCCGCCAGTAGTTCCCCGAAGGAGTACGGTCTCCCGGGCACCGGCAGATCAACATTGACCGTACCGGTCACGTGAAGAAAACTACCCGCCGGCGGGCCGCCGATGTGGTATTGCCCGACGGCGCGTGGGTGACTCGGTCCCCAACCGAAGGTGACAGGTCGTCCGGTCGCCTGGGCCAGCAGCGGACGCAGCCGGGCCGCGTCGGCGTCGGCGTGCCGGTCGAGGTACGCGACCACCGCCAGGTAACCGTTCGCGTCCACCCCGTCCAGCAGCTGACGCAGGGCTCCGGCCAGGTCGGCCGGAGCGCCCGGCGGGGCGTACACCTCGATGGCGTCCTCGACGGCCGACGGTGTCCGCGGCTCGGCGGGCGGTGCCGTGCGGGGCCCGCCGAAGTCGGTGTCCGGGAAGTCGAGCGGCTCGGTCCCTCGCACGGTGGCGGCCATCGCGGCGGCGTACTGCCAGGCCAGGAAGTGCGCGCCGAGCGGGCCGTTGACCGCGACGTCGGCCGTCGTGCCGGCACCGGGCACGGCACCGGCGGCCAGCGCGCCACCGTAGCTGACGGTGAGCACGTCGGCGCCGGTCACCCCGGGGGTGTCCGGTGACTCGACCACCACCGGCAGGATGCCGATGCCGTCGCGGCTGGTGCCGGCGAGCAGGTGCGCCACCCAGTCGCCGAGCCCTTCGACGCCGCTGCCGTCGGCGACCAGGGCGACCTTGTCCCGCCCGGTGGTCGCGGCGGCGGCCAGCGCGGCACCGAGCGCCAGGCCCGGATTGTCCCCCGGCCGGCCCAGTGACGCCGAGAACGCCTCGGCCTCGTCCAGCAGGTCGGCCACGGCGACGCCGGCCAGCGCGCAGGGCACCAACGTGTACGCGGTGAGCGCGCGGTAGCCCTCGGCCACCGCAGGACCGGCCGGCACGATGATCGCGCCCAGTTCGGCGGCGACCGCCTCCAGCGACGAGCCCGGCTCGGTGACCACGACGAAATGCCGGCTCGCCTCGGCCTCGGTCATTCCGGCATCCAGGAACGCCTGCCAGTAGGCGCGCCGGTGGCTGTCGATCTCCGGGGTGTCGGCCCGACCGGCGAGCACGACCACGGTGCGGGCCAGCCGGTCGGCGAGCGCCGCACGGACCGGACCGGGGTCGGTGGTGTCGAGCACGGTCAGCGGCCGCCCGGTGGTCCGCGCGACGGTCCCGGCAGCGAGCGCCGGCTCAGCCGGTCCGACCAGCACCACGTGGTCCAGGTCGGCCAGCTCCGCGGTCAACTCGGCCAGTTGGGGGAGCAGTTCACGGCCGTGCCGGTGGGCGTGCAGCCAACCCGGTACGTCGGCGTCGACGAGCGCCTGCCGGGTGGCGGCCGGCGCGGCGGCGTCGACCGCCGCCGCGCCGTACACCGCGAGGCCGCCAGCGGCCTCGGCAGGTGCGTCCAGCAGTTCACCCACGCCGCCACCCGGCCAGGGTGGCGGCGTGGGCAGGGCCGGGACACACCGTCACGCATTGCCTCCGGCCCGCGCGGCGGCGTCGGCGTTGCTCTTGGCGGCGTCGCTCGGGCGGGCGGTGCCCTGCCCGGCGGCGGCCAGCGACTTGCGGACGCCGTCGAGCAACTCGTTCCAGCTCACCTCGAACTTCTCCACGCCCTCACGTTCCAGCGTGTCGATCACGTCGGTCATGTCCACACCCGCCGACTCCAGGCCGGCGAAGACCTGCCGGGCGTCGGCGTAGGCGCCGGTCACGGTGTCCGGGTGGGTCTCACCGTGCTCGGCGTACGCGTGCACGACCGACTCCGGCATCGTGTTGACGGTGCCGGGAGCGATCAGCTCCTCGACGTAGATGACGTCCCGGTAGTCCGGGTTCTTGGTCGAGGTGGACGCCCAGAGCGGCCGCTGCGGGTGCGCGCCCGCGTCGGCCAGGGCCTGCCACCGGGCCGAGGAGAAGACCTCGCCGTAGCGCTCGTACGCCAGTCGGGCGTTGGCCACCGCGGCCTTGCCGCGCAGCGCCTTGGCCTGGTCCGAACCGATCTTCTCCAGGCGCTTGTCCACCTCGCTGTCGACCCGGGAGACGAAGAACGAGGCCACCGAGCCGATCTTCGACAGGTCGTGGCCGTTCGCCTTGGCCTGCTCCAGGCCGGCGAGGAACGCCTCCATCACCTGCGAGTAACGGTCCAACCCGAAGATCAGCGTGACGTTGACGCTGATCCCCTCGGCCAGCACGGCGGTGATCGCCGGCAGGCCGGCCTCGGTCGCCGGGATCTTGATGAACAGGTTCGGCCGGTCCACCAACCACCACAGCGCCTTGGCCTCGGCGACGGTCTTGGCCGCATCGTGCGCCGAGCGCGGGTCCACCTCGATGGAGACCCGGCCGTCGACACCCTCACTGGCGTCGTACGCCGGCCGCATCACGTCACACGCCCACCGCACGTCGTACGTGGTGAGCATGCGGACGGCCTCTTCCACCTCGATGCCCCGGGTGGCCAGGTCGCGCAACTGCCAGTCGTAGGTGTCGGCGTCGCTCAACGCCTTGGCGAAGATGGTCGGGTTGGTGGTCACCCCGACCACGTGCTGCTCCCGGCGCAGCTGGTCCAGCCCGCCGGAGCTGAGTCGTACCCGGGAAAGGTCGTCGAGCCAGACCGCCACTCCCGCAGCGGTCAGTTCGCCCAGTCGGTCAGTCATGTACGCCAACGCTCCCCTCAGTTGCCGGTCGTGAAACCGGTGATGTCCCCGACCCGGGTCAGCGCCGCGTGCGCGGCGGCGACGATCCGGTCGGGGGTGAAGCCGAACTGCTCGAAGAGCACGGAGTGCGGGGCGCTCGCGCCGTAGTGTTCGAGGCTGACACTCTCGCCGCAGTCGCCGACGATCGCGCGCCACGACATCGCGATGCCCGCCTCCACGCTCACCCGCGCCTTTACCCCGCGCGGCAGGACCGACTCCCGGTACGCCTCGTCCTGCTCGTAGAACCACTCCTGGCACGGCATCGAGACCACCCGGGTCGGCGTGCCCTCGGCCTCCAGCCGATCCCGGGCGGTCAGGCAGAGCTGCACCTCGGAACCGGTACCGACGATGATCACCTGCGGCTTGCCGTTGGACGCCTCGGCCAGCACGTAGCCGCCCTTGGCGGTCCCCTCGGCCCCGGCGAACTCGGACCGGTCCAGGGTGGGCAGCGGCTGCCGGCTCAGCGCCAGCGCGGTCGGCCGGTCGGTGTGCTCCAGGGCCTGCCGCCAGGCCCAGGCCGTCTCGTTGGCGTCGGCCGGGCGGACCACGTCCAGGCCGGGGATGGCGCGCAGCGCGGTCAGGTGCTCCACCGGCTGGTGGGTCGGGCCGTCCTCGCCGAGCCCGATCGAGTCGTGCGTCCAGACGTAGACCACCGGCAGCTTCATCAGCGCGGCCAACCGCACCGAGGGCCGCATGTAGTCGCTGAACACCAGGAAGGTGCCGCCGTACGGGCGGGTGCCGCCGTGCAGGGCGATGCCGTTGAGGATCGCGCCCATGGCGTGTTCCCGGATGCCGAAGTGCAGCGTGCGGCCGTACTCGTGGCCGGGGAACTCCTTGGTGGCGTACTGGCTGGGGACGAAGGAGGGCTCACCCTTCATCGTGGTGTTGTTGCTCTCCGCCAGGTCGGCCGACCCGCCCCACAGCTCGGGCAGCACCGGGGCGAGCGCGGCCAGCACCTTGCCGGAGGCGGCCCGGGTGGCCACGCCCTTGGCGTCGGCCGGGAACTCCGGCAGCGCCTCGGTCCAACCGTCGGGCAGCACCCGACCGGCCAGCCGGTCGTAGAGCGCGCGCCGCTGCGGGTTGGCCGCGGACCAGGCGTCGAAGGCGGCCGTCCACTCCTGCTGGGCGGCCTCACCCCGGCGCAGCACCTCCCGGCTGTGGGCCAGCACCTCCTCGCTGACCTCGAAGGACTCGGCCGGGTTGAAGCCGAGGATCTCCTTGGTGGCGGCCACCTCGTCGGCACCCAGCGCCGAGCCGTGGATCTTGCCGGTGTTCTGCTTGTTCGGTGCCGGCCAACCGATGATGGTGCGCAGCGCGATGAACGACGGGCGAGCCGTCTCCGCCTTGGCGGCCAGCAGCGCCTGGTAGAGCTCCTCGACGTTCTCGTGGTAGTCGCCCTGGTCGGCGTCGCCGCGGCGCCAGTCGACCGTCTGCACGTGCCAGCCGTACGCCGCGTAGCGGGCCGCCACGTCCTCGCTCATCGCGATGCGGGTGTCGTCCTCGATCGAGATCTCGTTGTCGTCGTAGATCACGCAGAGGTTGCCCAGCTGCTGGTGCCCGGCGAGCGCGCTGGCCTCGTGGCTGATGCCCTCCTCGATGTCGCCGTCGGAGGCGATGCACCAGATGTGGTGGTCGAAGGCGGACTCGCCGGCCTCGGCCTCCGGGTCGAACAGGCCACGCTCGCGGCGCGCCGCCATGGCCATGCCGACGGCGTTGCCCAGGCCCTGCCCGAGCGGGCCGGTGGTGGTCTCCACGCCCGGGGTGTGCCCGTGCTCGGGGTGCCCCGGGGTGAGCGAACCCCACTGCCGCAGCGACTTGAGGTCGTCCAGGCTCAGCGGGTAGCCGGCGAGGAAGAGTTGGATGTAGAGCGTCAGGCTGGAGTGGCCGGCGGAGAGCACGAAGCGGTCCCGGCCGGGCCAGTTCGGGTCGGCGGGACTGTGCCGCATGACCCGGTTGAACAACAGGTATGCGGCGGGAGCGAGGCTCATCGCGGTGCCCGGGTGGCCGTTGCCGGATTTCTCCACGGCATCCATGGCCAGTACGCGGACGGTGTCCACGGCACGGCGATCGAGGTCGGTCCAGTCGAGTGCGGGGTGCTTGGCAGCCACGGTGGTCAGTGCTCCTCGGCGAGATGGGCGGAACCCTCACTGGTGACCCTATCGAGCGCCGCTAAACGTGTGCCCGAGGATCTCAGCATGCTGGTCTGTACGTTTCTTGTCGACGCTGCGGTTCAGCCGCCGGTGTGACGGTCCGCACCGTTACCGGGTCGCCCGGGCAGCCAAAACGACAGCGCGTAGTGTGTGGGGCGGTGTGTCGGCCCGCAGCCGGTCCGGCCGCCGGAGAATCCCCTGCCCACGCCGGAAGGTGGCAATCCGTGAGCATGATCACCGAGCGCCCGGTCAGTAAAACTGCCGGACAGTCGTCGGTGCGCGCGGCGGAGGAGACCCCGGTCCGCTCCCGCGACCTGCGGGTGGTGGTGGCGGCGTATGTGACGTTGACCAAGCCGCGGATCGTCGAGCTGCTGCTGGTGACCACGGTGCCGGCGATGATGCTCGCGCACGGCGGGCTGCCGTCGCTCTGGCTGGTCGCGGTGGTGCTGGTGGGCGGCTCGCTCGCGGCCGGCGCGGCGAGCGTCCTCAACTGCTACATCGACCGGGACATCGACCAGTTGATGCGGCGGACCAAGCGGCGGCCACTGCCGGCGCACACGGTGACGCCCCGCAACGCCCTGATCTTCGGCCTGGTGCTGGCGACGGTCTCGCTGGCGCTGATGGCAGCCTTCACCAACCTGCTCGCCGCCGGGCTCACCCTGGCCGCGATCGTCTACTACGACGTGATCTACACGCTCTGGCTCAAGCGGACCACTGCGGCGAACACCTTCTGGGGTGGGGCCTGCGGGGCCGCGCCGGTGCTGATCGGTTGGGCCGCGGTGACCGGGTCGCTGTCGCCGGTGGCCTGGGCGCTGTTCGCGGTGGTCTTCTTCTGGCAGATGCCGCACTTCTATCCGCTGGCCATGAAATACAAGGACGACTACGCCCGCGCCGGCATCCCGATGCTGCCGGTGGTGGCCTCGGTGCGGCGGGTGAACGCCGAGATCATCCTCTTCGCCTGGCTGACCGTGCTCACCTCGCTGGCCGTCTGGGCGCTCGGTCTGAGCCCGGTCTACGGCGTGCCGACCCTGGTGGTGGGCGTGATCTTCCTGATCGAGGCGCACAAGCTCGCCGGTCGGGCGAGCCGGGGCGAGCCGGTCAAGCCGATGCGGCTGTTCCACTGGTCGACGACGTACCTCACCATCGTCTTCGCCGCCGCCGCCCTCGACGCCCTGCTGTAAGGCATGCCAGGACGGCGGGTAAGGAAGGGCCCCCTCTTAACGCCTCGTGCATAGGAAGGGCCCCCTTTTAACACAAGCCCCACCACCCCGGTTCCACGTATCCCGCCGCAGTCGGGCATCGGTGGGGTGGCGGGCGGCGCGGCCTCGGCCGAGGAGTGGCACTGCGGTTTGCCCGGCGGAACGCCATAGATGTACTGCGATCCGACTTTGTCGGCACAATTCCCCCAAGGGGGACCGGCCCGATCCGCTCGGCATCACCCGGTTACTGGCCATCCGGGGTGTCGGTTGGTCCGGTTATGGCCGGTAAAATGCGGGCGAAACACCTCTCGACTTGCTTAAACCACTGCGTAATCGGTATCACAAAAGGTTCATGGTTCTGCCCCCTTAGGGTGCGGCTCTGCATAGGCTTCGGGTTATGGCAGATGGTTCCGATACGACGCTGACGGCTGATCAGACCGCTTCCGGTCAGGCCCCCAACGGCCTGGTGGCGGGGATCAAGACGTTCGCCGCCGAGCACGGTGGGGCGAAGGCGGTCATCGAGTACGTCGGCAAGCGTGGCGCGCGGGTCGTCCTGGTGGGCTCCGACGGCGCGTGGGGCGACCAGTTCGCGGAGGACACGGTCGTGGCCCGCGAGGCCTGCGCGCAGGCCGGAGTCGCTGTGGAGAACGCCTGGGAGCGGGAGTTGATGGACCAGATGCGCCCGAGCAATGACCTCTGGCGTTCCATGGCTCGCCGCACGATGGCTCGCTGAGATAACACGACAATTCGTCACCATAGAGATAGCTGACCTGTATCCGATCGGTCGCAGTGGCCCACCCGGCCGCTGCGGCCGTCCTAGTTGGCGGCCACGGCCCGCCGGGATAGCGACGCGATGAACGCACCAGAAAACCGCCACGTGCCGGCCCGGGACGAACCGCGGATCGCCCTTGTGACCTGCGCCGACCTCACCGAGCTGGATGAGGACGACCGGCTGGTGCTCGCCCCGCTGGCTGCCCGGGGCGTCGCGGCCACCGTCGCGGTCTGGGACGACCCGACCGTCGACTGGGCGGGGTACGACCTCGTGGTGCTGCGCTCCCCGTGGGATTACGCGCCCCGGCGGGACGAGTTCGTCGCCTGGGCCGGGCGGGTGCCCCGGCTGGTCAACCCGGCCGACGTGGTCGGCTGGAACACCGACAAGCGCTACCTCGACGAACTCTCGGCCGCCGGGGTGCCCACCGTGCCGACCGCATGGGTCGAGCCGGGACAACCGTGGCGGCCCGACAGCGAACACGGCGAGTACGTCATCAAGCCGACGGTCAGCGCCGGCTCCGCGGACACCGGCCGCTACGACCTGGCCGACCCGGAGCACCGTACGCTGGCCGAGGCGCACGTGCGCCGGCTCACCGAGGCGGGCCGCACGGCCATGCTCCAGCCGTACCTACGCGCGGTGGACTCCGAGGGTGAGACGGCCCTGCTCTTCTTCGCCGGCCCGGACGGGCTCAGATTCAGCCACGCGATCCGCAAGGGTGCGCTGCTGACCGGCCCCGATCTCGGTCTCGGCGGGTTGTTCAAGCCCGAGACGATAAGCCCGCGCACGGCCACCGCCGCGCAGGTGGCGCTGGCCGAGAAGGTGCTGGCGGCCATCCCCGGCACGGCGCAGCGACTGCTCTACGCCCGGGTGGACCTGCTGCCCGGCGACGACGGTGGGCCCGTACTCGTCGAACTGGAACTGACCGAGCCGTCGCTGTTCCTCGGCTACGCCGACGGCGCTGCCGACCGGCTGGCCGACGCGATCGTCACCCAGCTGCGCCGCCGCTGAGACCGTCCACGCGCGCAGGCTCAGCCCGCGCTGGAAGCACCGCAGGCTCAGGCTGGGCCAGCAGCACCGCGGGCTCAGGCTGGGCCGGAAGCACCGCGGGCTCAGGCCGGGGGCCAGGCTGTTCAGGCGGGGACGGTCTCAGCGGCGGCGCAGCTGGGTGACGATCGCGTCGGCCAGCCGGTCGGCAGCGC